>NZ_DDOD01000023.1:0-59071 GCF_002341485.1 Brevundimonas sp. UBA2503
CCTTCTTGGAAACGACAGCTAGACGTCGAACCTGACCCCCTGCGCCAGCGGCAGGCTGGCGGAGAAGTTCACCGTCTGGGTCTGGCGCCGCATATAGGCCTTCCACGCGTCCGAGCCGCTCTCGCGCCCGCCGCCGGTGTCCTTTTCGCCGCCGAAGGCCCCGCCAATCTCGGCGCCGGACGGGCCGATGTTGACATTGGCGATGCCGCAGTCCGAGCCCCAGGCCGACAGGAACTGTTCGGCCTCTCGCAGCCGGTCGGTGAAGATGCAGCTGGACAGGCCCTGCGGCACCGCATTCTGCATCGCGATCGCCTGATCCAGATCGCGCCAGGTCATCACGTACAGGATGGGGCCAAAGGTCTCGTGCCGGACGATGGCGCTCTGCTCCGGCATGCGCACGATGGCGGGCCGGACATAGGCGCCGTCGCGGTCCAGCCGCTGGCCGCCGGTGACCACCTCGCCGCCCTCGGCCACGGCCTGTTTCAGCGCTGCCCCGACCGCGTCCGCCGCCGCCTCATCGATCAGCGGCCCGACCAGCGTGCCCGCCTCGCGCGGATCGCCGACCGGCAGGGTCTCATAGGCCGCCTTCAGCCGGGCGATCAGCCCCTCGGCCACATCCTCATGCACCAGCAGACGGCGCAGCGAGGTACAGCGCTGGCCACAGGTGCCGACGGCGGAGAAGGCGATGGCCCGCACGGCCAGATCGAGGTCGGCGGTTTCGGTCAGGATCATGGCGTTGTTGCCGCCCAGCTCCAGCAGCGAGCGGCCCAGCCGCCCGGCCACATCGACCGCCACCGCCTTGCCCATCCGGGTCGACCCGGTGGCCGACACCAGCGGAATACGCGGATCGCGGGCCAGGGCCTGCCCCACCTCGGCGCCGCCGACCAGCACCTGATTGAGGCCCCCGGGCGCATCCTCGCCGAACCGGGCTACGGCGCGCTCGAACACGGCCTGCACGGCCAGCGCCACCAGTGACGTCTTGTCCGACGGCTTCCAGATCACCGGATCGCCGCACACCAGCGCCAGCGCCGCATTCCACGCCCAGACCGCCACCGGGAAGTTGAAGGCGGTGATCACCGCCACCGGCCCCAGCGGCTGCCAGGTCTCGCGCATATGGTGGCCGGGGCGTTCGCTCGGCAGGGTCAGGCCATACAGCTGGCGCGACAGGCCGACGGCGAAGTCGCAGACGTCGATCATCTCCTGCACCTCGCCGAGACCCTCGGAGGTGATCTTGCTGGCCTCCAGCGTCACCAGCCGGGCCAGATCGTCCTTCGCAATCCGCAGTTCCTCGCCCAGCAGACGCACCAGTTCGCCCCGGCGGGGTGCGGGCACCCGTCGCCAGGCCGAAAAGGCGTCCGTGGCCATGGCAATCGCATCCTCGACCGCTTCCGGCGTGGCTGCGGCAAGCGCGCCCGCCCGCGACCCGTCGACCGGCGAGCGCGTCACCTGACCCGTATCGACCCACTCAGGCTGGACGCCCAGTCGCGTCAGGGTGTCCCGCAGGTCGTTTGCCGCCGATGTCATGGTGTGCCTCTCCAGCCGTTCGGGCCCCGCTTAGCCCGAATCCCGACCGCGTTCACCCTTGCTTCACCCCGTTTCCCAACCGGGCGCTAACGCCCGCGCCCGATACTGCAGGCACCGAAGGAGGGTCCGATGGCGCGCGCACAATTCCAGAAGGGTCAAAAGGTCTGGGTCGAATGTGTGGGCGTCTGGGCCCGCATCGAACAGGTCCAGCCCGTCTGGGCCAAGGGGTTCGATGAGCCGGTGCGGGTCACCTATGATGTGGGTTTGGGACGCGAATTTCTGGCCCAGGAACTGGCGGTCCCGGTCGAGGACGCTAAGGCCGTGTCGGAGGGCGATAAGCGCTGGCGCCTGCTACGGGCCCGTAACAAATGGCAGACGGCCGACGACTGTCCTCACCATCCGTTTCCCGGCACCTATCCGGTCGTGGTCACCGATCCCCAGGACTGGGGCGGCTGGCGCGTGCCGGGCGCAGAATATGACCGCGATCCCGAGCGCATCGAATACCAGGCCCGGCTGATCGCTGCGGCGCCGCGTCTGCTGGCCTTGGCTAACACCATGATCGAGGCCGTCGCCGATGTGCCCGACGACGCCCCGCCCGAAATGCGCCGCCTGGCCGACGCCGCCCGCAACCTCGTGCGTGACGTCACCGAGGTCACGACGGTTGCGCCCGTCACGGAACAATCGACGACCCGGATGTCGAGCCGGTCCGAGCCCCTCCCGGACGCCCCCACCGAGTCCCGCGCGACACAGGCGGCCTGACACCGGTATTCGGTGCCTCGACACCACAAGCCGACGCAGCCTAGATTCCCGCTTCGACGACAGTTCGGGCCGGGAGAAGACGAGTGCGCGCCAGCGAGCGACGCATCAATCCGACGGGGCGCCGCAGGGCGGATCGCGGTCGCGCCTCACCAGCATGGGTGCGGGTGCTGATTCTGGTCGTCGCCCTCGGCGTCGCCAGCTACGTCCTGCTGTTCGGACGGGAAATGGCCCAGCCGGTGCGTGATTCCGATCAGCTGCGCGATCAGGCCATGGTGGCCGAGGCCGGGCGACTGGCCTCCGATACCTTGCTGGGCATCCGCACGGCTGAACTGGCCCTGGCCGGCGCCAGCCGCGACCTGCCCGCCGACATGGCTGTGGCCTTCCTCGATCGCGCCGGCCAGATCGAGATCGCGCGCGGAGCGTCGATCTCCGACTTTCGGCCGCTTCCCGCCCGTGATGCGGCGCCGGTTGCCGCCCCGGACGGGGAGGCGTTGCTGATCCGGCGCACCACAGCCGACGGGCGCGACGCCGTGGCCCGCATTCCCCTGCCGCCTGCCGCCGTCGCCCCCGAGAACGGGCTGCTGGCCCTGCGGGTCGGCCAGACGGTGATCGGTGCGGGGGGGCAGTCGGCAGACCAGACCTCGCTCTGGATGGGCCTGACCGGGGCGGGCCCCGAGGCCGACCGCCGCATCCATGCCGTCATGCCGGACGAGGGTCCCAGCTTCCGCCGGGTCGCAATGCCGGTCGGCGACACCGGTCTGCTGGTCGTAGGGGCGCGTCCCGATGCTGTGGGCGCGACCGCCCTGCTCGACGATGCCTGGGTGCTGATGGCACCGCTGCTGGTCGGCGTTCTGGTCCTGCTGGCGGTGCTGCTGCAACAGGCCCGCTCGGCCCGCGCCGGCCGCGAATGGGCCGAGACCGAGCGCCGCTTCCGCATCGCGGTCGAGGGCGCGCGCTGCGGCGTCTGGGAATGGGATCTCGAACGCGAGGAGGTGATCCTGTCCGACTATATGGCCGTCATGATGGGCGTAGAGCAGGCGGGGCCGATGCCGGCTGCCGCCTTCATCGAACGCGTCCATCCCGATTACCGTGAAGCGCTGACGCATGCTCTCAGGCAGGCCGCAACCTTCGGCGCCTTCGAGGCCAGCTTCCCCGTGCCGGATGACAACGGTCGCCCCCGCTGGATCGATGCCCGCGGCCAGTCGCGAGGCACGCGGGGTGATACCGGCTTTTCGGTCATCCTCGGCGTGGCACTGGACATCACCGAGGAGCGCCGCGCCAAGGCCCAGGCCCAGTCCGCCGAAAGCCGCCTGCGCGACGGCATCGAAAGCGTCTCCGACGCCTTTGTCCTGTTCGACCGGGCGGACCGGCTGATCCTCTGGAACCAGGCCTTCGTCGACACCTTCGGCTTTGAGCCCGGCACGGTCCGCCGGGGGGCGAAGAAGGACGATCTGAACCGTATCGCCGCCCTCGCCATTCATTCCGAACACCCGGCGGCCGGCGGCCGCAGTGGCGCGCGCGAGGTCGAGCTGAATGACGGCCGGTGGCTGCAGCTGGTCGAACGGTTCACCGCCGACGGTGGCACGGTCGTCACCGCCGCCGATATCACCGCCATCAAGCGTCAGGAGGCCGAGCGCCAGCGCGCCGCCGACTCCCTGCGCGCCATGGTCGAGAAGCTGGAAGCGAGTCAGGAGAAGCTCAGCCTGCTGGCCCGCAAGTACGAGATCGCCATGACCCGGGCCGAGGCCGCCAACCAGGCCAAGTCCGAATTCCTGGCCAATATGAGCCACGAGCTGCGCACCCCGCTGAACGCCATCAACGGTTTCTCCGAAATCATGACGGCCGAGATGTTCGGGCCGCTGGGTGACCCGCGCTACAAGGGCTATTCCGCCGACATCCTGAAGTCCGGCCAGCATCTGCTCAGCCTGATCAACGACATCCTCGACATGGCCAAGATCGAGTCCGGCAAGATGACCCTCTATTACGAAGCGGTCTCGGTGCACGACATCTGCGAGGACGCCGCCCGGCTGATGCGGGGCAAGGTCGAGGAAGCCGGACTGACCCTGACGGTCGATGCGCCCGATACCCTGCCCGAGATGCAGGCCGACCACCGGGGCCTGAAACAGGTCATGCTGAATCTGATCTCCAATGCCGTGAAGTTCACCCCCGACGGGGGCCACATCCGGGTCGAGGCCCGCCAGACCGACGCAGGCCTGATCCAGATCGCGGTCAGCGACACCGGCATCGGCATCGCCGCCGAGGATGTGGCACGGCTGGCACGACCGTTCGAACAGGTCGAGGGCCAGCATTCCAAGACGACCCAGGGCACGGGCCTTGGCCTCGCCCTCACCAAATCCCTGATCGAACTGCATGGCGGCGAACTGTGGATCGACAGCGAACCGGGTCAGGGCACGACCGTCGCCTTTACCCTGCCGCTGGTGCCCCCCGCCCAGGCCGACGGCCAGCGCGAAGCCGCCTGACCCTACTCTGCCGGAGCAGCCTCGCGGCGCTCGCTCCGCTCACCCCGGTCCCGACCACCGCCGCGGCCCCGGGGACCATGGCGCGACAGCAGGGGCGCCACGGCGGCGCGTTCCTCAGGGTTGAGGGTGGCCAGCAAGGCCGTCGTGTCATCCTCGATCCGGGCCCGCCCGCGCAGTTCCGCCTCACGCGAGGTGGCCAGCAACGTCCGCACAGCCTCACCGTCATAAGGGGTTTCCAGCGCCCGGCTCAGCGCCGCCTTGCGGGCCGTGCGCGCCTCCTCAAAATCAGGACGGGCTGACAGGGCCGACTCGCGCAGCGTGGTTCTGACGCGAGACTGCGTCTCCGGCGACAGGGCCCCTACGGCCTCCCAAGGGCTGTTGCCGCTGCGGCCGGGCCGACGCTGGTCCTCGACCCGGCTCTCGATCCGGTTCAGCGACACAGCCATAGTGGCCACGGCCGCCAGGGCGAACACATTGATCAAGGCCAGAACGATCAGGCCGACCTTCATCGCACGCGCGCTCATCCCAGCACCTCCGTATCGTCGATCCCGCTCAGGGTCGCCTGATAGAGCACGGCGTCGGCCTGCACATCGGCGGTCAGCCGGTCGCTCAGGGTCACCCCGAACATCACCCCGGCACAGGCCGCCGCCATAAGACCGGACGCCAGCCGGACCCGGTCCAGTCCGAAGCTCGGCAGGCGGAAGCCCCGACCGCGGCGCGCAGGCGTCAGCGCCGCCTCGGCACCCTTCAGCGCCCGGGCAAAGGCGGCTGCATCCGGCAGCGGCGCCGCATGGCCCACCAGACCCCGATCCAGCGCCCGCGCCTCGGCGAGTACCGCTTGCGCGGCCTCGCCGGCCTGTTCGGCATAGACCAGCGCCGCGTCACGCTCGGCCTCGGGCCAGCGCGCCGGATCGGCCCCATAGGCCTCGACGATCGCCTGAAAGCGTTCGGCCTTCATCATCTCTCTCCTTCAGAGGCCGGATTGAGGTCGGACAATGCCAACCGCAACGCCCGCCGTCCTCGCGACAGCAGGCTCTCCAGAGCCTCGACACTCACACCCATGATCCCGGCGGCCTCGATATTGCCGAGCTCCTGATAATGACACAGCACCACGGCCTCGCGCTGCCGTTCGGGCAGGGCCTGCAGCGCCGCATCGACCCTCAGCCCCACGTCCCGCGCCATCAGGCCGCGATCCGGGGCCGCCACGTCGTCCACCTGTTCGGGGACGGCGTCGGTGGCAATCTCGCGCCGTTTCCGTAGCCGGTCGTAGCAGAGGTTCATCGCCACCCGGTGCAGCCAGGTATCGAATTTCGCCTTGCCGGGTTTCCAGCGCGGGGCCTGTTTCCAGGCCCTCAGCAGGGTTTCCTGCGCTACATCCTCGGCCTCGACCGGATCGCCCAGCAGCCGTCCCGCCAGCGCCATCATGCGCGGCAGCTTGACGGAAACCAGGGCCTGGATGGCCTCCGGGTCGCCCCGGGCCACCCGGGCCACCAGTTCCTGATCGGGGTCGGCGATCACGGGCAAACGGTTGTCCTGTCTCGCAAAAGACTGAGGGCCGTCGATCCGGGATCGCCTCGCCCGACATTCACCCTACTCCGAAGACGCCGCCGCTTGCGAGCGACGCTGTTGACGGCGTTCGCGGCGTTCTTCCCGCATGCCCTGACGGGCCGCCTGACGTTCTTCGGCGGTGACAAAGCCGTCGCTGTCGGCATCCAGACGGGCAAAGCCCTCGGTCAGTCGGGCCTCGGCCTCGGCGATTACCACCGGGCCGCGTTCGCCGCGACCGCCTTCACCGCCCCAGCGCTGACCCCGGCCCGGGCCGCGCATACCGCGACGAGGACCCCGATCGCCGCGTTCAGCGCGACGCTCGCCGCGGGCTTCACGGGCGGCATCATATTCCGCCCGCGTCACAGCGCCATTACCGTCGGCATCCAGACGGGCAAAGTGGTTGTCGGCACGCTCGGCCTGACGGGCCTCACGGGCGGCGGCCATTTCTTCCGGCGTAACCGTGCCGTCGCCATTGGCGTCGACCGCCGTCAGGCGGGAAACACGCCCGGCCACGAACTCGGCCTGGCTGATACGCCCGTCACCGTCGGCATCGGCGCGGGCCATACCGCGATCCTGTCGGCCGGGATCCTGCGAAGGCGCCTGCTGGGCCACTCCCACGCCGGCGGATACCACCAGCGCCACAGCGGCTGCGCCGCCGATCCAGATAGATTTTCTCATGGGTCTTGCTCCTTGATCGTCAGATCGGACGTCCCCTTGTCCAGTCCGTCTAACGCAGGAGCCCTCAGGATTCCGTCGCGACGGGTGGAAGCACGGTTTCGAACCGCGCCCGGGCCCGCTCGCGCAGGGCCACAAGATGGTCCTTCAGCCCCACCAGATCGCCCTGCCCGCCCACCTCGGCCAGCCGCGCCTGCAGGCCGGCGGGCTCATCCTCGGGCACAGGTTTTTCATTGAAGGAACAGGCAAAGATCTGGGCGATCCCCTGTTGCGTGCGCCAGGCCTCGGCCAGTTCGGGATCGTCGGTCAGGGCCTCCAGCGTCGAGACCGTCAGGGCCTCCCCCGCCCCGGCGCGCAGCAGCTGCCGGTACTGGGCCACGAACTCGGCATCGACCAGCCCGCCTGCGACCCGCTTCAGGTCCCAGAAGCCGCCAGACGGCAGATCGCGCATCATCCGGTCGCGCATCGCCCGCACATCATGGGCCAGTGTCCCGAGCGTGCGCCCATGGGCCCGAACTACGTCCTCAAGCACGCCAGCGACCCGCGCGCCAAAGGCCGGATCGCTGGCCCAGACCACCCGCGCCCGGGTCAGCACCATGAACTCCCAGGTGTCGGCCTCGCCGGCATAATAGTCGGACAGCCGCGCCAGCTTGACCGACAGCGGCCCCTTGGAGCCCGACGGCCGCAGCCGCATGTCGACCTCGTACAGTCCCCCCTGACTGGTATGGGCCGACAGCGCCGCGATCAGTCGCTGGGTAAACCGCCCGTACCAGGTCTCGGGCGGCAGGCCCCGTCCTTCCGACAGGGCGTCGGCGGGGGCCTCATGCACGGTGATCAGGTCGAGGTCCGAGGCACCCGTCATCTCGCGCGAGCCCGCCTTGCCCAGCGCCACCACGGCCACCGACCCGTCGATCCGCCCCGACTGGCGGGTCACCTCGACCAGCGCCGCCTGCGCCAGCGCCTGGATCGAGGCATCGGCCAGCACCGTATAGGCCCTTCCCGCCGCCTCGACATCGGCTCGCCCGGTCAGGGTCTGCAGGCCGATGCGGAACCGCTGGTCCCGGTGCAGACGCCGCACCGCATCCATGGCCGTCTCGAAATCTTCGGCCGCAGCCGCCTCGGCCCGCATCTGGTCGGCCACACCGGTGTCGGCATCCAGCGGGGTCTGGAAGCGGGTGTCCAGCATACTGTCCAGCGCCGCCGGATCCCGGCCCAGCGCCCGCGCCAGCCGCGGCGCCCAGGCCATGACCCGCACGATCAGATCGAACAGGGTCGGCTGGTTCAGGAACAGGGCCTGGATCTGTACCCCCGCCGACAGGCCGGAAAAGAACACGGCGAACCGGCGAAAGGCCTGATCCGGTGCCCCGGTCGCGGCCAATGCCTCCAGCAGGCGCGGCGCCAGCCGGGTGAACAGCTCACGCCCGCGCGCGCTGCGGGTCGCGGGGATGCGCCCGTGGTGCCAGCTGCGGATCATGTCCGACACCGGTGCCGGTTCGGCAAAGCCCATCCGCTCCAGCGTCGCCAGTGTTTCGGGATCGTTCTCGACCCCGGTGAAGACCAGACTGCCATAGTCCGACGACAGCGACTCCTCGCCCTCGAACAGGTCGCCGTACAGGCGGTTGACCTCGGCCAGCAGAGCCTCGACCGAGGCGTCGAACGCCGCCAGATCGGCCTCGCCCGACAGGGCCGCGACCGCGCGTCGCCGCACGTCATCGACCGGCAGGGCATGGGTCTGCTCGTCGGCCAGCATCTGCACCCGGTGCTCCAGCCCGCGCAGCCGGACATAGGCCTCGCTCAGGGCCGCACGCGTCGCCTCCGGCACATGGCTCGCGCGGGTCAGGGCCTCCAGCGCCGGCAGGGTCGCCGACAGCCGCAGCGCCGGGTTACGCCCGCCCAGGATCAGCTGCTGGGTCTGGGCATAGAATTCGATCTCGCGGATACCGCCCCGGCCCAGTTTCAGATTGGCCCCGGCCGCCTCCAGCCCCTCACCCGTCTTGTGCACATGGATCTGCCGCTTGATCGACTGCACATCCAGAATGGCCTGATAATCGAGGCTGCGGCGCCAGACGAACGGCACCAGGGCCTCAAGGAATTCGTACCCCGCCTCTCGGTCGCCCAGCATGGCGCGTGCCTTGATAAAGGCCGCCCGCTCCCAGTTCTGGCCGACGCCCTCATAGTAATCCAGCGCCATGGGCACGGCGACGACCGGCGGGGTCGAGGACGGATCGGGCCGCAGCCTCAGGTCCACCCGGAACACATAGCCGTCGCCCGTGCGCTCGGTCAGCAGGGCGGCAAAGGCCTGGGCCGCCCGGTCGACCGTGCGCTGCATCTCCTCGCCCTCGGCCAGCGCCCCGGCCAGCCGCTCCGGATCGTAGAAGAGCGAGATGTCGATATCGCTGGAATAGTTCAGCTCCAGCGCGCCGTGCTTGCCCATGGCCAGACCGAACAGGCCGGGGATCGGATTGTCCGGGTCGGGGTCTGAAACCAGCCGGTCCCGCTCGCGCAGATCATGGGCGACGGCCCGGAGCGCCGCCTGTGACGTCGCATCGGCAAAGCGCGACAGGGCCCCGGTGACCGCGCCCAGGTCCCAGACTCCGCCCAGATCGGCCAGCGCCGTCAGCAGGTGCAGGTCGGCCTTGGCCAGCCGCAGCGGACGCTTCATCTCATCCGTACCGCCGGTCAGGGCCCCGGTCCGCATCAGGATATCGGCAAGGCTCGCCTCGGGGCTGACCTTCAGCATCTCGCCCAACGCCTCCGGCCGCCGCCGGGCCAGCGAGGCCAGATAGGGCGAGGCGGCAAACACCGGGGCCAGCGCCGGCCACGCGGTGTCCAGCACAGGCCCGAGACCGGCCTCGACCAGCTGCGCCTTCAGCGTCGCCAGCCCCGGCGCCTCCAGCGTCGGCCCGCATGGGCGGATCCGGTCGGCCAGGGCCTCACCAACGGGTGACGTCATGGCGCGGCGGCCAGCACCAGCGCCACCCTCAGGCCCGGCCCGTGGCCGTTATAGACCCCCGGCCCCTCATCCAGCTGGATGCGGCCGTTGTGGGCCTCCATCACCGCCCCGACCAGCGCCAGCCCGAGGCCCGAGCCCGGCTCGGTCCGGCTGTTGTCCAGACGCACAAAGCGCTCGATCACCCGCTCCCGGTCTTCCTCGGGCACACCCGGCCCGGTGTCGGTGACCGAAAACTCGATCTCACCCGAGGACCGCCTCCGCGCGCGCAGCTTCACCGCTCCGCCCTCCGGCGTGTATTTGATGGCATTGTCGATGATGTTGGCCAGCGCCTGGGTCAGGAAGGGTCGGTTGGCCATGATCTCCAGCCCGCGCTCGATCTCGGCCGAAAACTCCAGCCCCTTGTCCTCGCCGGCGGGCTCGTAAAGCTCGGCCAGATCGGCGGCCAGGTCTGCGGCGTCAAAGCGTTTGGCGTCCGGGATCCGGCCCGAACCCGCCGCCGCCTGCAGCCGCGCGATGGCCAGCACGGTGTTGAAGGTCTTCAGCAGATCGTCGGCTTCCGACAGGGCCAGCTCCAGCGCCTCGGGGCCACTGACCTTGCCCGCCTCGGCATCGATCAGCGCCACCTCCAGCTTGGCGCGCATACGCGTCAGGGGTGAGCGCAGGTCGTGAGCAATCGCGTCACCCGCATGACGGATCGAGGCCATGGACGCCTCCAGCCGGTCCAGCATGCCGTTCAGCCCCTGACCCAGCTCGTCCAGTTCGTCGCCCGAGCCGCGCACCCCCACCCGGGCCTTCAGGTCGCCGTCCTGCACAGCCAGCACGGTCCGGTTCAGCCGTCCCATGGCCCGCTCCAGATTGCGGCTGACCAGCAAGCCGCCTATCAGGCCCAGCAACACGACGATCCCCATCGCCCCCCACAAGGCCTGGGTCAGCCGCCCCAGATAGGCCTCTGTATCCCCCAGCGACTGGCCGACGAACAGCTGCTCGCCGCCGCGCAGGGTCATCTGCACCCCGCGCGACTGGGGCCTCACCACCCGCCCGTCCGGCAGGGTGTCGGTCATCGGAAAGGTGTGCCAGACCGTGCCGCCCTCATAGTCCTGAATGGGCGAGACATTGAGGCTGCCGGTCACCCGGTTCCCCTCGGCGTCGATGAGCAGATACAGGAAGTTGTCGCGGGTCAGGGTTCGGTCGATGACCGCCATGTTCAGAGCGTCAAAACCCCGCGCATCATAGATGCCGGTCAGGGTGGTGACCTCGGTGCGCACGGCCTCCTCGGCCCTCAGCCGTGCCTCATTGGCCGAGGCCACATAGACCCACGCCAGCACCGCCGCCGCCGCTGTCGCGAACAGCGCCAGAAACAGCAGCGTCAGCCGAAACGGCGTCCGCCGGAAGAGCGACGGCAGGCGCATGGTCCCGGCCTATGCCTCCAGCCGGTATCCCGCGCCGCGCACGGTCTGCAGCATGGCCTTGTCGAAGCCCTTGTCGATCTTGGAGCGCAGGCGGCTGATGTGGACGTCGATGACATTGGTCTGGGGGTCGAAATGGTATTCCCAGACCTTCTCCAAAAGCATGGTGCGGGTCACCGACTGGCCGGCGTGGCGCATCATGAACTCCAGCAGCTGGAACTCGCGCGGCTGCAGATCGATCTCCTGACCGGCGCGGGTCACATCGCGGCTGATCAGGTTCATTTCCAGATCACCGACCTTTAGCACGGTCGCCACCGACCCGGTCTCGCGCCGTCGCGACAGGGCCTCGACCCGCGCGATCAGCTCGGCAAAGGCATACGGCTTGACCAGATAGTCATCGGCCCCGGCCTGCAGGCCGGTCACCCGGTCCTCGACCTCGCCCAGCGCCGACAGGAACAGCACCGGGGTCTGGTCGCCGTTCTTGCGCACCGTCTCGACCATGCCGACGCCATCGAGGCGCGGCATCATCCGGTCGACGACATAGACGTCATAGCCGCCCTTCTGCGCCTCCAGCAGGCCAAAGGCCCCGTCCACGGCATGGACCACATCGTGCCCCGCCTCGGTCAGGCCCCGAACCATCGCCGTCGCCGCTTCGGCGTCGTCCTCGACCACCAGAATGCGCATCGCCCTCTCCCTTCGTTCCCGCACCGGCGGGATTCGTCCCGAATAATAGCCGATCCCGGCCCTTTTGCCTTACTGCGTTGTCGCCGGGGCCCGGGACCGTGTCGCTGACTGTCGGGGGACATCCAGCAGCACAGGACCGTTTCCGTCCGGCGACCACGCCAGAATGAAGAACTCCTCGCGACCCGCCGCCCGCGCCCGGGCGATCTCGGCCTGAATGTCGGCAATGCTGCGCACCGGGGTCACCCCGGCCTGCAGAATGACGACGCCCGGCACGAAACGGCTCTGCCCGATCCGCGCCTCGGCCACCACGACCACGCCATTGACGTCGGCAGGGATGTCGTATTTCGCGCGCAGTTCGGAGGTCATCGGAGCCACGGTCAGCCCGGCCAGGGCCTGCCCCGGGCTGGCTTCGGGCACCGGACGGCGCGACGGTGCCTGCTGCGCATCCAGCTCAGACTGTGGCGGACGCTTCGCCGCCTGTACGCGGGCGACCAGCCGCCGGTCGCCGCGCAGCACCACCACTTCCAGCGTGTCATTGACCGCTGCGGCGCCGACCTTGCGGGTCAGATCGGTCGAATCCACGACCGGCTGCTCGTTCAGCTCAACCACGATGTCGCCCGGCCTCACCCCGCCGCGGGCGGCGGGACCGCCCGGCGTGACGTCGATGATCAGGGCCCCGTTCTGCTGCCGGTCCACGCCCATGGCTTCGCGATAGGGCTCGAGATCACCGATGGTCACCCCAAGGTATCCGCGCTCGATCTGTTCGCCGCGCATCAGCCGGTCGGTGATGGTCTTGGCGGTATTGGCCGGAATGGCAAAGCCGATACCGATCGAGCCGCCGGTCGGCGAGAAGATGGCGGTGTTGACGCCGATGACCCGGCCATAGATGTCAAAGGTCGGCCCGCCGGAATTGCCCCGGTTGATGGCCGCGTCGATCTGGATGTAGTCGACATAGTTGCTGGACACGTCCTGCAGGTCGCGCGACTTGGCCGAGACGATCCCCGCCGTCGCCGTGCCGCCCAGGCCGAACGGATTGCCGACCGCGATCACCCAGTCGCCGACGCGCGGCTCGGCCGACTCCTCGAAGCTGACATAGGGGAAACGCCCGCCATCGACCTTGATGACCGCCAGGTCCGTGCTCTCGTCACGCCCCACCAGACGCGCGGGCAGTTCGCGATTGTCGGCCAGCCGGACGGTGATCTCCTCTGCATTGGCGATCACATGGTTGTTGGTGACTATGTATCCGTCTTCCGAGATGAAGAAGCCCGAGCCCGCACCCAGAGTCGTCTCGCCTTCGGGAGCCTCACCCTCGGGTCCCTCGAACTCGAACGGCAGGCCGGGAATCTGGAAGGTCTGCGCCTCGCCACGCGGCACGCGCGTCCGCACGTCGATCTGCACGACCGCCGGGGCCACCTGGGTAAAGATGTCGGCAAAGCTGACCGGCGCACCGGGCGGTGGACCAAAGGCAGCCCCCGGCGCACCCGCCGACGGCGTGATCGGGCCGCTGACCGACAGCAGGCTGCCGTCCATCCCCGGCCAGCGAATCAGACCGCCTGCCGTGGCGACGACCGCCACCAGCAGCCCTGCGGCCGCGCCTATGATGAACTCCTTGCGCTTCAACATCCGGTTCCTGTTCGATCGACCGCGCCGTCCGAAATCGGACCGGCACTTCCGTGACGATATAGGCCCTTATCCCCGATCACCAATCGCCGCGATACGGCAAGATCGGTGACGGCGGGCATCAGGACGTGCCGTCGCGTGTTTTTGGCGGCGAAGTTGCGTCATCTTCAGGGCCAGTTCTTGCCGCCTTGAGAAGATTGTCGACCCGCGTTCGTTCCGCCGTTGTCAGATCGGCGTCCGGCTCGATCTGCCCCGACCGCCTGCGCGCGAACCAGACCAGCACCCCTGCGCCGCCCAGCACCAGCACCAGCGGCAGGCCCCACAGCAGCAGGGTGCCGGGCCGCACCGGCGGAGTGAACAGCACATAGTCGCCATAGCGTGCCACCAGACCGTCGCGGACCTCGGTATCGGTCTGGCCCTCGGCGATCCGGTCGCGCACCCAGCGCCGCATGTCCGATGCCACCCCCGCCGGCGAATCGGCGATCGACTCATGCTGGCAGACGACGCAGCGGATATCCTCGAACAGGGCCTGGGCCCGCGCTTCCTGTTCCGCATTGGCCAGCGGACGATCGGGCGTGGCCGGCGGCTCCTGCGCCAGCGCCGGGCCGGCCAGTCCCAGCATCATCGCAAGGATCAGCAGCCGCCTCATGCCGGAGACCTTTTACGCCGGGTCGTGTCCACGGTCCGCAGGCGGCGGTCCAGCAGCGACAGCAGCCCGCCCAGCGCCATCAGCACCGGTCCGAGGAAGATCAGCCGCGCCCACGGGTTCCAGTTCATCCGCACCGTCCAGGCCCGCTCGCCGCTGTCGCTCAGCCGCCGCTCGCCCAGCACCAGATAGACATCGTCCAGTCCGTGGAAACTGAGGCCCACCTCGGTGGTGGTCTGGCCGCCCGCCGGGAAGAACCGCTTTTCAGCCCGCACGGTCTCGGGCCGCCCGCCGCCCAGCGCCTCAACCTCCAGCGTGGCACTTTCGGCCAGGTAGTTGGGGCCCTCGATGATCTCGACCGAGCGCAAAGTCGCCTGATACGGCCCGGCGGCGATCGTCTGGCCGACCTCGAGCGGACGCGCCGCCTCGACCTTCA
Organism: Brevundimonas sp. UBA2503; assembly: GCF_002341485.1. Taxonomy (NCBI): domain Bacteria; kingdom Pseudomonadati; phylum Pseudomonadota; class Alphaproteobacteria; order Caulobacterales; family Caulobacteraceae; genus Brevundimonas; species Brevundimonas sp. UBA2503. The sequence continues at coordinate 14,732 of NZ_DDOD01000023.1, forward strand.
GCCCCGTCTCGACCACGGCGCCCAGTACGAACAGGCCCAGCCCCGCGTGGGCCGCCGTCATGCCCCAGGCCGCCAGCGGCAGGGCGCGCGTGCGCCGCCCCAGCTCGCCCGGCGTCCGCTTGCCGAACAGGCGGATGCGCTCGGCCAGCTCGGCCAGCGCCCCCAGCACCAGCCAGGCCCCCAGCGCCAGACCCGCCCCCGTCAGCGCCTGACGCGGCTGGAACAAGCCCCAGACAACCAGCGCGAACACCAGCGACAGGCCCGCAGCCCAGGCCAGCCTCTGCAGGGCCCCGATCAGGTCACCGCGCTTCCAGGCCAGCAGCGGCCCCATCGGCAGGATGATCAGCGCCATGGCCATCAGCGGCGTGAAGGTCACGGCGAAATAGGGCGGCCCGACCGAGATCGTCGCCCCGCCTGCGGCTTCAAGGACCAGCGGATACAGGGTCCCGACCAGCACCGTCGCCGCCGCCACCGACAGGAACAGATTGTTGACCACCAGCGCGCCCTCGCGGCTGATCGGGGCGAACAGGGTCTTGCCGGTCAGCTGTCCGGCCCTGAGCGCGAACAGGGTAAAGGCCGCGCCCGCCGTCAGCCCCAATATGCCCAGCAGCATCAACCCACGCTCGGGATCGACGGCAAAGGCGTGGACGCTGGTCAGCACGCCCGATCGCACCAGAAACGCCCCCAGCATCGACAGGGAAAAGGCCACCAGCGCCAGAAACACCGTCCAGCCGATCAGGGCCCCGCGCCGCTCGGTCACCACCGCGCTGTGCAGCAGGGCCGCGGCCGCCAGCCATGGCATGAAGCTGGCGTTCTCGACCGGGTCCCAGAACCACCAGCCGCCCCAGCCCAGTTCGTAATAGGCCCAGAAACTGCCCAGGGTGATCCCGGCGGTCAGCAACGCCCAGCTGGCCAGCGCCCATGGCCGGATCCAGCGCCCCCAGGCCGGCCAGAAGCCCGCCCCCGGCCGTCCCTCGATCAGCGCCGCCACCGCCAGCGAGAAACACACCGACAGGCCGACATAGCCGCCGTAGAGCAGGGGCGGGTGCAGGGCCAAGGCCGGGTCCTGCAGCAGCGGGTTCAGCGACGCCCCCTCAACCGGCACCGGGCTCAACCGCACAAACGGGTTCGAGGTGAACAGCACAAAGGCCAGGAACAGCGCGCCCAGTCCGCCCTGCACGGCGACCGCCACAGCCTTCAGACCGAACGGCAGACCGGCCTCCCCCGTCCGCGCCCGCGCCAGAAGGGCACCAAAGCCGGTCAGGACCAGACACCACAGGACCAGCGACCCCTCGTGGCTGCCCCAGGCCCCGGCCACCTTGTAGAGCATCGGCTTGTCGGTATGGCTGTTCAGCGCCACGTTCGAGACCGAAAAGTCCGAAACAACAAAGGCGTAAATCAGCACGCCAAAGGCCAGTCCCACGGTCAGAAAGGCGGCCAGACCGGCGCCCTCACCAGCTCCGGCCAGCACCGGGCTGGACCGCAGGCGTCCCGCGACCGAGGCCACCACCTGCAACCCGCTCAGCGCCAGGGCCAGACACAGGGCAAAGGCCCCCAGTTCGACGATCACGGCTGAACCTCGCCCGCTTCAGGACGCCACTCGCCGCGTTCCTTCAGCCGTTCGGCCACCTCGCGCGGCATATAGGTCTCGTCGTGCTTGGCCAGCACCTGACGCGCGACAAAGGTGCGGTCGGGGCGGAATTCGCCCTCGACCACCACGCCCTGCTCTTCCTTGAACAGGTCGGGCAGGTCGCCCTCATAGATGACCAGCGTCGAGGCCGCATTGTCGGTCACCCGGAACCGCACCTGACCACCCGGGTCGTGTTCGACACTGCCCGCCTCGACCAGACCGCCCAGCCGCATGGCCCGACCGACCGGAGCCGCTTCCTCGGTGGCCTCGGACGGCGAGACGAAAAAGGTCACCGTATCCTGCATGGCCCACAGGCTCAGCCCCACGGCCACGGCCAGCACAGGCGCAGCGGCCATCAGCACCCACACCCGCCTGCGGGCCTTCGGCGATTTCGGCATCCAGCCCATCAGCCGTCACTTCCCGACAGCGACGGCAGGCGCGATTCCAGATCGACGCGCCGGGGATCCGTGGGGGCGAGCGCCGCGATCAGCGGGCTCCACAGCTCATGCACCCGGGCCCCCTCGCCGCGCTGAAGCGCCAGTTCACCGAGGAAATAGCGCGCACCCAGCTGGCCGGGGTCCAGCTCCAGCGCCCGCAGGAAAGCCATCTCGGCGTCGGTTCCAACCTCACCCTCCTGGGTCTGCACCAGCGCCTCACCCAGCCGCGCCCAGGTCTGCGCATCGTCGGGCCGCAACATCGCGGCCCGACGCAGGGCCGAGGCGGCGCCAATCGGGTCACCGGCCTCGAACCGGGCCGCCCCCAACAGGGCCTGGGCCTCGAAATTCTCAGGCTGGTTCGCGGCTTCCCGCTCCATCACCGCGGCCAGCTTAGGGGCATCCAGCATGCCGGGCGTCTCGGCCCATTCCGCAACCCGCCGGGCATAGGGCTGGTCTGCAACACCCGGACTGCCCCCGCCGATGTAGAGGGCCAGCGCCGCCAGCGCCGTCGCCCCCGTCCCGGCCAGCACCCAGCGCGCCTGACGCAGACGCGCCGCTGCGTCGATCAAGGGGGCAGAGACGCGGTCGCCCTCCTCCAGATGCCGTCGCGCCACCTCGGCCCGGGCGGCCTCCAGCTCGGCTCCCGCCAGCACGCCGCGCGCGGCCATCCGGTCCAGTTCCTCAAGGTCTCGGGCCAGCGCCCGGCCCCGCGCCGCCTCGTCCTCTTCCGGACCGGACGCAGCTGCGCCCCCGGCCGCACCGGCGGTGCTCAGGATCAGCAGCCCGGCTAGCGCGCAGGCCAGTCCCGTCAGGGTCCAGAAGATCAGCATGCCCGGCGTTTAGCCGATCAGGCGGCCTCGGGCGAGGCCCCGCGCACCTCGGTGCCGTGAATCGTCGCAGCGGCGCGGCGTCGCACCGTGCGGGCGGCCTCCTGCGCATCCAGATGGGTCAGCAGGCGGGCAACCGCCTCCATCAGGGCCAGCGCCCGGTCCGGATCCTCGACCTCGCCGCCATGGATCAGGTCGAAGGCCTCGTCGGCATAGCGACTGAGCATCTCGGTCAGGGCATCGGCCTGTTGCTTGCGGTCCGATTCACAGCCGAACACCGCCGCTGCAGGCCGCAGCGCGCCCAGCAGCCGCAGTTGCACACCGGCCGTCGCCAGCGCCGCAGAGGCCGGATCGCAGTTCAGGTCCGGCACCTTGCGGGTCATCCGCCCGGCCAGCGCTGCACGCGTCATCGGCAGGGCCGCCTCGACAGTCTTGGGCGCGCTCCGAATCGTTTCGGTCAGCCGCCGGGCGACCTTCAGGCGCGCCTCGCGCACGTCCTGGCCCCAGGCGCTGCCGGGCTGCATTCTCAGGGTAACATCCAGTTCGCCGAGCGTGGCCGTGCACCAGTGAATGTCCTCCAGCGCCGCCTCGGCCTCGGGACCCGCCTCCGGTCCGGGGCGGAAGGCGGCAACGCGGGCGGCCCGCACCTCGACCCCGGCGATCAGTCGTTCGACGAAGACCGCCATCTCGGACCCGCTCAGAAAGTCATCGCGTCCCGCCGATCCACTGGTCTGGGTCACCAGCCTCAACACCAGCGCCGCATCCTTCAGATGGGCGAACAGGATGTCGATCAGACGCGGCGCGCCATCCTCGTGAATGGCCGAGGCATCCCGGATCAACAGGCGCAGTTCCGCCAGACTGTCGGCGTCGGGTCGGCCCAGCCAGGATTCCAGATGGTTCAGCGCCTTGCGGGCCAGATGGGCCAGATCCAGACAGCGGGCCAGCATCTCCAGCCCGGATTCGCGCCTTTCCGCAGATAGGCTTGTGGGCCAGACCGCTTCAGGGCGGTCGCGGACTGCGGAAGCGGCGGCGAGGCACAACCGGTCACCAATGATCCCGGCCTCGGGTCCCTCCTTGTCGAGGCGCTCCAGAAGATCGAGCTCGCCCTCGCGCGCCACCGCCCACAGCCGGGGCAGAACCTGTGCCGGAAACGTCAGGGCCTCGATGCCGTCCATCCGCTCCCGGAACATCGGGGTCAGCGGTCCCAGCGCGCGTTCGCGCCGCTGCCGTTCCACCTCGACCTCATTCAGCATGCCGCCCAGTTCCTGGGCCTTGTCGCCCGGCCAGCCGCCGACAGCCCGCCGCAGCCCGTCGAGCAATTCAGGGGGACACAGGGTGATCAGATGCGCCAGGGCGGCGCGGTGCGCGACCGTCAGACCGGCCATTCAGAACTCCACGTGAAACCCACGTCCCACGCAGCCTGGGCGGGCAGGGTTAATATTCCGTCCACCGCGTTACAGGGTTACAGGGTTACAGAGCCGCTCAACCCTCGGCGGCGGGGAGGTCCAGCGCGGCCTTCAACCCACCCATCTCGCTCCGCGACAGGGCCACGCGGCCGTTGTAGGCCCTGGTCAGGTCGTCAACGATCGACAGGCCCAGACCCGAGCCCGGCGCGTCTTCGTCCATGCGGGTGCCGCGCTTAAGGGCGGCCTCCCACTGATCCTCGGCCAGACCCGGGCCATCGTCCTCGACCACCACCACCATCTGGCCCAGCCCGGTCGCCCCGGCGCTGACCCGCACCCGGCGCCTGGCCCATTTGCAGGCGTTTTCGATCAGATTGCCCAGAATTTCCTGCAGGTCCTGCCGTTCGCCCCGGAACATCAGGTCGTCGGGCGCGCGCCAGTCGATCTCGACGTCCTTGGACGCAAACACGCGCTCCAGCATAACCGCCATTTCGTCCAGCACCTCGGCCACGGGCGTGCGCTCCCCCAGGCCCTGGGCGCGGGCAGCGGCGCGGGCCCGGCGCAGGTGGTGATCGACCTGGTCCTTCATCACCCCGCTCTGGCGGGTGACCACCTCGGCCAGCGGATCGTCCCGGCCCTCGGCCTCGGCCAGCATTACCGACAGGGGCGTCTTCAGCGCATGGGCCAGATTGCCGACGTGGGTGCGCTGGCGCTCTACCACTTCGGTGTTATGGTCCAGCAGGCGGTTGACCTGTTCGGCCAGCGGCTGGATCTCCAGCGGATAGGTGCGCTCGATCCGGCCCGAGCGGCCCTTTCTCACATCGGCGATCTCATTCCTCAGCAAGAACAGCGGGCGCAGACCGATTCGCACCTGCATGAACACCGCCGCCACCAGCCCCAGCCCCAGGATCAACAGGGCGATCCAGGTGAAGGTGGCAAAAGCCCGCGTGTCGGCATCAATGTCGGAACGGTCCATCCCGGCCATGAACACCAGCGGTCGCTCGCGCCCCGGCAAGACCTTGACGCTGGCGGCAATCCGCAAGGGCCGATCCACCGGTCCGATAGCCGTGTAGCTGAGCGTCCGTCCCCTCTCCAGACGGCCGGGCATGTCGGTGGGGATCAACAGGTCCTCACCCGCCAGCGACGGCGATCGCTCCAGAATGCGTATCCCGCCGCGACCGTCGAACTCGCCGACCACCCAGTACTTCCCCGACAGGGGTCTGAGCGTGCGCGAATCCTGGATTTCGGCGACCGAGACCCGACCCCCGACCACGGTCGTGGCCAGCACCACCTCGTCTATGGTTTCGGCCAGGGCATAGCCCATGCGGCGCAGGGCGGAGTCCTGATACTGGCTGGTCAGCATCCAGCCCGTCAGCACCAGCGCCACCGCCATCCAGGCCGAGGCCAGCCAGATCAGCCGCCGGGTCAGCGAACGACCGGGGCGCCCCAGGGCTTGCCCGAACGCCTGTCCGGCCCAGGCCTGCCAGGTCACGCGGCCTCGGACTCGCCCGGCAGGGCCGTCAGCCGATAGCCCAGACCCCGCACCGTCTCGATCCGGTCGGCGCCGATCTTCTTCCTCAGCCGCCCGACGAACACCTCGATGGTGTTGGAATCGCGGTCAAAGTCCTGATCGTACAGATGCTCAACCAGTTCGGTGCGGCTGATCACCCGGCCCTGATGCATCATCAGATAGTGCAGCAGACGGTATTCCAGACTGGTCAGGCGCAGCGGTTCGCCGTTCACATTGGCCCGCGCCGCGCGCGGATCCAGCCGCAGCCCCCCGCACGACAGGGTCGCCGAAGCGATCCCCGCCGAACGCCGCAGCAGGGCCCGCAGGCGCGCCAGAAGCTCCTCGGTGTGGAACGGCTTGGTCAGATAGTCGTCGGCGCCCGCGTCGAACCCGGCCACCTTGTCGGACCAGGCCCCCCGCGCCGTCAGGATCAGCACCGGCGTGGTCTTGCCCTCGCGGCGCCAGCGCTCCAGCACCGACACGCCGTCGATCTTGGGCAGGCCCAGATCCAGAACGATCACATCATAGGGTTCGGTATCGCCCAGAAAATGCGCCTCCTCACCGTCGGGCGCGTGGTCAACCGCATAGCCGGCATCGCCCAACGCCGCCTTCAGCTGGCGCGACAGATCGGCGTCATCCTCGACAAGCAGTACACGCATGAAAGCCCCTTATCTCTCGGCGTCGACGCCGATATCGATGACCCGGCCGTCGCGTTGTTCGAACCGGAACACATGCTGGCCGCCGCGCATACCCATATAGCCGACATAGCGCGCCCCGCCTGCACGGGCCTGGGCGATGCGCTGGGCCTCGGCTTCGCTGACGCGGCGCGAGGACTGTTCACGCGGATCGTCCCGGCGGTCGCGACCGCGCGGGTCCTGACGGCCTCGCGGATCCTGATCCTGAAGCATCCAGGCCGGATCGTCCGCCGGGGTGGTGACGGGCGCGGCCAAGGCCGAACCGCCGAACGCCATCACCCCCAGCATGAGGCCGGTGGCGGCGCAGGTCGTCAGGTGATGTTTCAGGGTGCGGGTCATGACAGCGGCTTTAGGCGCCTGGCTCTGAACGGAGGCTGAACGATCAGTCTAGACTTATTTCACCGTCGCGACAGCCGCCTCGCGCGAAACCTGCCCCTTATCCCCTCGCGCGTGAAAAGGCACGGTCATGGAGACGAATTCACCGTGATGAACCAAACCTGAAACGGCCTGTTCAGTTTGGGCTCAGCCGCCGCATGCTTTTCTGCGGTCAACGTCGCCTCCCCGGACGACGACCGTTGAAAGGATACGACCATGATCAAGAAGCTGCTCATCCCCGCCCTCGCCCTGGCCGCCACCTCGGTCGCCCTGCCGGCCGCGGCCCAGAGCTTCAGCATCAGCATCGGCACCACGCGGGCCCCGGCCTACGCCCCCGGCTACGGCTATGACCGCTATGACCGCTATGACCGCTATGACCGCTATGACCGCTATGACCGCAACTGGGTGTCGATCAACCAGCGCCAGCGTCAGCTGGACCGCCGCATCGACCAGGGCGTCCGTAACGGCCAGTTGACCCGCCGCGAGGCCCGGGGCCTGCGCTACGAGTTCAATCAGCTGGCCCGGCTTGAGGCGCACTATCGCCGCAACGGCCTCAGCCGCTGGGAACGCCAGGACCTGGATCGTCGTTTCGATATCCTCGAAGCCCGCATCCGCTACGAGCGTCGCGACCGCGACGACCGCCGGGGCCGCGGCTACCGCTAGGCCATAAGGCGGCGCCCCAAAGGCCCGCCTCCGCAGGCCCCCACCCCTCCCCTCGCAGGGGCCTGCGCCCCGAGGCGCGATCTGAGAAGGTCGCGCCCCTTCTTCTTGGGTAAATGGGCGCGCGACCCGAAGGGCCTCAGTCGGCGCGCTCGACTCGGACGGCGACCTCGTTGCGGCGCAGTCCCGGGAGCGTCCAGGGCGGGTCATAGAACCAGACCACCGGCTCGCCGCGCGGGCTCCAGCCACTGCCGGCCAGAACGGTCAGCAGCTCGGCCTTGCGGGCCTCGACGGCGCTCACGGAACCGACCCCGCTGAACTTCAGAACGGCATAGGTTTCGGCCGGAACGACCACCAGCTCGACGGCGGGGTCGCGGGGAATGGGCAGCTCGTCCATCGTATAGGCCGCCGGCATGAAGAACTGCACCGTCCAGCGGTCCGTGCCCGAGGGCGCCTGGGCCACGGGCGCCGTCATCGCGATGGTCTGCGACTCCCCGCCCCGGGCGTCCGACTGGGCGACGGGCGCGGTCATGGAAATGGACATCCGCTCCGAATTGCCGCCGAAAATATAACCGGCCAGCTTCTGGAACCCCGCATTGCGAGCCTCGCCACTGTCGCCCGAGACAACGGTCTGGGCGGCGATACGGTCGTCATAGCGACGGATTTCCAGATCGCCGACCCGGGCAATCTGCTCAAAGGCGGGCTCTTCCGTTCCGGACCGCATGCCGACGGTGGAGCAGGCGGCCGTCGACAGGGCGGCGGCAAATCCGACAAGGGCTTTCATCATGGCGGGAGTTCCTTTTGATCGCGGACACACCGCGACCGCTTGAAAGCGCACGAAAGCGGCCCACGGGCCACAGAAATATCCGTGGCCCGGGAGTCGACGGACCTATTGCGGCACGGACACCGCGTCGGTGACGTGGATGACGCCGTTCGACTGGATAATGTCGGCCTGGGTCACGGTGGCGACGCCGCCGTTCTCATCGGTCAGGATGACCGAGCCGTCGCGCAGCGATGCGGTCAGGGTGTCGCCCGACAGGGTTTCGATGGCCGCCGAACCGCCGCCGGCCTCGATCAGGCCGATGACATCCGCAGCCGTCACCCGGCCGGCCACCACATGATAGGTCAGAACCTTGGTCAGGACGGCCTTGTTCTCGGGCTGGACCAGAGCCTCGACCACACCGTCGGGCAGGGCGGCGAAGGCGGCATCGGTCGGCGCAAAAACGGTGAAGGGGCCTTCACCCGACAGGGTCTCGACCAGACCGGCAGCGGTCACGGCCGCGACCAGGATGGTGTGGTCGGGCGAGGCCACGGCGGCCTCGACGATCGTCCCGCTCGGGTCCACGGCGACGGCGATCGCCGGAGACGTCACGCCGGGCTGGTGATCGGCAAGGGCGGCCGGCGCGGCGGCGAGCAGGGCGGCAGCGGAAACGGCGCCGGCAAGAGCGGAGAGCTTCATGAGGAGTATCCTGTTGCAATCGCCTCGATGCGATCGCCATCAGGGACGCCTCCCGGCAAGGGCCGGATGCGAAAAAGGCCTGTCGTGCGGCAACCGGCCGCGCCCGGTCCCTCCTACAGACGCAGCTCGACCCCTGTGGGGATGGTCGCGGTCCAGTGCAGGCCGTCCTCGGCGAATTGGAGGTCGACCTCGCCCCCGGTCGCCCCCTCGAACACCCGCGTCAGCAGCATCGACCCAAAGCCCCCGCCCCGCGCCTTGCCCCCGGTCGGACACGGCTTAACCACCGGCCCACCCTGTTCCTGCCAGGACAGGCGCACGTGATCCGGGTCGGACTGGATCCAGCGGACCGCGACCCGGCCCTCCGGCACACTCAGGCTGCCGTATTTGAGGGCATTGGTGCCCAGCTCGTGCACGGCCAGCGACAGATAGGGGGCAATCTTGCCGGGCAGCAGCACCTCGGGGCCCTCCATCTCCACCCGCTCCAGATGCGACAGCTGCCGCGCCAGCAGGTCGCGCAGCGAGAACCGGTCGTCCGACATGCTCATCAAGGCATCCTGGGCTGCCGAAAGCGCGACCAGCCGGGCCTCCACCGCCGCGACGAAGGCCGCGGGCACGTCCGTCGCGCTTGCGGACTGGCGAACGATGGCCTGTACGACGGCGAACACGTTCTTGACGCGATGGCTCAGTTCCTGCGCCAGCACCTCCAGCTTGGTCTCGTTCAGCTTTCGGGTGGTGACATCGAGCGCACTGGCGACCACACCGCGCCGCCCGTCCGGCAGGGTCGATGGCGACGCCTGTACGTCGTACCAAAGTCTCTGCTCGCCGGTCAGGAACGAGATTTCCTCGCTCTGGGTCTGCCCGGTCTCCAGCGTCCGGCGGAGGATCTTTTCAAGCGGCTCCCCGACCTCGGGCCCGATGAATTCCACCGGGGTCTGGCCCAGACAGGCCTCCGGCACATTGTGCCCCCAGACGTATTTCAGCGCCTCGTCATGCTCGGACATGGCCAGACCCGAGATATTGGTGGCCAGGGCGAACCGGTCGGCCGTCGATCGCAGCCGCGCCAGACTGTCCCTCAGCTCCCGATTGCGGTTCGACAGCTCTTCATCGGCCGCCCTAAGTTCCGTGATGTCCTCATTGACCCCGATCATGCCGGCGAAGCTGCCATCCGGGGCGTGGTAGGGCCGGGCCCGCGTCTGCAGCACCCGCACCTCGCCGTCCGCCCGCCGATAGCGCCCCTCGCAGACAAAGGCGTGCTCCCCGGCCATCCCCGCACTGAAGGGCCCGAATACCGCCGCCTGATCCTCCTCCAGCAGGCTGGAGGACCAGTCGAACCGCCCGCAGTCGTCTGGCCCCAGCCCCCAGAACTCCCGCATGGCCCGGCTCAGGAACACACACCGCCCGGTCGTGTCCCCACGCCACAGCATGGCCGGCGATTCCTCGGCCAGCAGCGCCAGACTCGCGTCATCGGGCCCGGGCGCGGTCAAGCGGCAACACCCACATCTGTGATTGTTATTTCCACCCCGGTTCGCTCCACGATGCTCCCTACGGTCAAGTTACACGCCGAGGTCAAACGCCGCTCGCCGAAAAAGGGTTTCAGGGTGCTCGTCCCTACACCCTCAACCGGCTATCCACCGTCGTCACGGCCTGCCCGGTCAGGATCACGCGATCCCCCCGCATCTCGGTGGTGATATCTCCCCCCCGCGTCGGGAAGGCCTGGAAGAAGTCCACGCGTGCGCGGCCCAGCCGGTCGGTCCAGAGGGGGGCCAGGATGCAGTGGGCCGAGCCGGTGGCCGGGTCTTCGGGCACGCCACAGCCGGGGGCGAAGAACCGGTCGACCACGTCGTAAGGGTCGCCGTCATCGGCGGGGGCGCAGACGATCACCTCGCCGGGTTCTCCGGCCGGGCTGACCAGAGCATTCAGCGCCGCGATGTCGGGGGTCAGGCTTCGCACCGTGGCCGCATCCTTGAGCACCGCCACCAGATAGCGGGCGGCCCAGACCTCGACCGGCTCGGCCCCCAGCGCCTCGGCCAGACCCGCAACCGGCCCCGCGCGACGCGGCGGATCGGCGGGAAAGTCCATCTCATAGGCGTCCTTGCCCGGCCCGCGCTTTACGATCAGCGGGCCCGAGGCCGTATCGAACGTCACCGCCTCGACCTCCAGCGCCAGCTCGCCCAGCAGCACATGGGCCGAGGCCAGCGTCGCGTGGCCGCACAGATCGACCTCGCGCCCCGGGGTGAACCAGCGCAGGCCGAACCGGTCGGGCCGGTCGCTGCGGATCAGGAAGGCGGTCTCCGACAGATTGTTCTCGCGCGCCAGCGCCTGCATCCAGCCGTCGTCGCGCCACGCCAGCTGCGGCTCGACCACACAGGCGCCATTGCCCATGAAGGGGCGCGACGCAAAGGCATCCACCGTCCACTGTCTCATCCGCCCTGCTCCACTTTCAGTTCCGGCCAGCGGGCCACCAGTTTCTCGATCACCCGGTCCCAGTCTGCGGCGATCGGCCGGGTCGGGTTGGGGCGGATGACCATGGCGAACACATCGTCGAGGCCGAAGGGCGCCGCCACCGTCAGCCGGTCGTCGGCCTCCAGCCGCGCGCCGACGGCAAAGGCCGGGGCGACGAACCGTTCCAGTGCCTCGGCGGTCTCGGCTACCGGCGGCCAATCCTGTCCGAACTTCTGCGGAAACCACTCCGAGACGCGCCGCTGGTTCCTCACCTCGACGCGGCTTTTCAGCGGCTCGTCGAAGCGGGCGGCGACCCGGCGGATCACGGCATCCTCGGCGTCCCAGCTATAGTCATCATCGAAATAGCCGACGTCGAAATCCTTGACCCCGTGCCCCGGCGGCCGCCCCGTCAGGTGGTTCCAGACGCTCTGATAGACCGCGCCGGAAAAGATCAGCCAGTCGTTCAGCGCTTCCGCCCGCACCCCCTCCAGCACCGTCATCAGATCCGGATCGGCCCGGACGATGGCCTCGAGCCGCGCCTTGAGGTCGGTCATCGATCCCGCACCGGCCAGGCGTGGTCCAGCGGGCCGTGACCCTGCCCCAGCCCGGGCGCCCGGCGGATCGCCTCGGCGACATAGGCCCAGGCGCTGGCCACCGCCGCCTCCATCGTCTGGCCCTGCGCAAGGCCTGCCGCACAGGCGCTGGCCAGGGTACAGCCCGTGCCGTGGGTGTGGCGCGTCTCGACCCGCTCGCCCTCCAGCATCGTCTCGCCCCGGCCGGTCAGCAGCAGGTCCAGCACCCGCTCGCCGTCCACGTGACCGCCCTTCATCAGCACCGCCCCCGCGCCCATCGTAAGCAGGGCCTCACCCGCCCGGCGCTGGCCGTCCAGATCGGTGACGGGGATGCCGGTCAGGGCCTCGGCCTCGGGCGCATTGGGGGTCAGCAGGGCCGCGCGCGGCACCATCCGGGTGCGCACGGCGTCGATCGCGGCCTCCTCGAGCAGGCTCGCCCCGCCCTTGGCCACCATGACCGGATCGACCACGGCGGGCACGCCCGCGCCGTCCAGAATTTCAGCGACGGCCTCGACCACCTCGACGCTGCCCAGCATGCCGGTCTTGATCACATCGGTGCCGATGTCGTTCAGCACCGCCCGGGCCTGTTCGCGGATCAGGCTGACCGGCAGGGGGTGCACGCCATGCACCCCCAGGGTGTTCTGCACCGTAATGGCCGTCACCGCCGTCGCGGCAAAGCCGCCCAGCATGGTCACCGCCTTGATGTCGGCCTGCAGCCCGGCGCCCCCGCCCGAGTCAGACCCGGCGATGATCAGGACTCTCCCGCGGCTCATACGGTGGCTCCCGAAAAGAGCTTCAGCCCGACGATGCCCGCCACGATCAGGACGATGCACACCAGCCGGATCGCCGTCGCCGGCTCGCCATAGGCCAGAATGCCGACGGTCGCCGCGCCCACCGCCCCGATGCCGGTCCAGACCCCGTAAGCCGTGCCGATGGGCAGCTTCTGCGTCGCCAGCCACAGGAACCCAAAGCTGGCTAGCATGGCGATCCCAACCAGCAGGCTGATCCCCGGCCGCTGCGGCCCGACGAACTTGAACCCCGAGGCCCAGCCCACCTCCAGCAGGCCGGCAATCGCCAGCGCCAGCCACGGGTTCATCTGGGTGAGCAGTCTCAGGGCCTCGGTCATGGCCTCTCAATGGCCCGCGCCCCCGCTACTGGCAACCCGCCCTCAAGCAGCGAGCGACCGCGTCGCGAGCGATAGGGTGCAACAGCCCAAGCCCTATTTCCCGAAAGCCAGCCGACGCAGCGCCATCAGCAGGCCCGACACCTCGCTCACGAGGATCACAACAAAGACCAGGATCAGCACGGTCTCGCCGCCTTCACCCCTCCGGAACAGCGTCTCGGTGCGCTCGATCAGGGACGCGATGTTGTCCACCCGGAGCAGAGACGCGAAGGGCGAATACAGCCAGATCCAGCCCAGCAGGGTCAGGGACGCGCCCCGGAACACCACATCGCCGAACGCCGTCAGCCGCACGGGCGCCCCCGTCATCGCCCGGAGCAGGTGGAACACCCCCTGCGCCGCCGCCAACACCACCACCGGCCAGTACAGCAGCGTCACCGTCTCCGCGAACAGCAGGCCATAGTCGACCCCGCCGCGCACCAGCTCGCCGCCCAGATCCTCGGGCCGGAAGCCCAGCCCCAACAGGCCCGACCACCACAACAGGAAGATACCCCAGCCCGTGGCACTGCCCAGCGCCCCCGCCGTCGGCGACATCTTCGGCATCACCTCGTCCAGCGCCCGGTCCGTCTCATCCAGCGCGCCGCCGCCGCTCTTTTCGTGCAGCGAGTCCCACCAGCGCCGGCTGAACACGCCCACTTCGAACAGGCCCAGATCCTTTGCCCGCCATTCGGTCAGGAAGGCCGGCTTGTCCTTCTGCCGCTCGATGATGAAGCCCGCCAGCGTCGCCAGCCCGACCACCGTCAGCCCGCTGGAAAACAGGCCGGCAAAGGCCTGGCCGATCGCCTGCCCCACCTCGACGTCACCCAACAGGATGCGCGCCACCGCCCCCACCGCCGTGATCAGCACCAGCACCGTCAGCGCCGTCTTCACCCCGAACAACCACCAGGGGTAGAGCTCGGGCCCCACCACATGCTGCGGCCCGGCGCCATAGCGGGCGGCCACCGTCAGCGGATGCCCCACCTCGCGCAGCACGGCCTCGACCTCGGCCTCGGTCAGGGGCCGGCCCAGCTCGGCCTCCCGCTCCTCGACCCGGCTCATCAGCAGGTCGCGCAGTTCCGCCAGAATGTCCTCGCGGCCGGCGGCGGGCAGCTGCGCCCCCACGGCCTTCAGATAGCGTTCGATCAGGTCCATCATCCCCTCCAGATTTACAGAATTCGGTCCAGCGAGGCCGACAGCCTGCGCCATTCGGCCTCAAGCCGGCCCAGCATGGCCTCGCCCTCGGGCGACAGCCGGTAAAAGCGTTTCTTGCGGCGCTCTTCCTCGCGCCATTCGCTGGTCAGCAGCCCCTGGCTCTCCAGCCGGCGCAGCAGCGGATAGAGGGTCGATTCCTCCATCTCCAGCCCGTGCTCGCCCAGCGCCACGCGCAGGGAATAGCCGTACTGCTCGGTCTTCAGCCGCGCCAGCACCGCCAGCACCAGCGACCCTCGCCGCAGCTCCAGCCGCATCGCCTCATAAAGATCGGTCTCGCCCAAGGGCCCGCTCCACTCACGTCACATAGTGTGTGACACACAGTGTATGCGACATACTGTATGAGCGAGTCAATACCCGCCTTAGGTCATGGCATGAAGATCAGGAATCGAGGTCGAAGAACCGGCTGCGGTGTCGGGGCTCGACAACCAGACAGGACGGGCTTCGGCCGAACCACTGGTACCGGTGCCGCGCGACGAATCCATAGACCGCATCGCGGACCGGCCTCGGGATAACCCTCAGCACGACAAGCCAGCACCACGGCCGCCGCAGCCTGCGGGCAATCGCAATCCCCGCGTCCGACCGGCTCAGGGCCCGCCCCGCCTCGATGACCAGAAAGGTGTCGTTCAGATCGGCCCGCGTGAACCCGTGCCGCTCCGCCAGCGCCACCCCGGTGGCAGACCCTGCGCCCGCGAACTGCAGCTCCGGCTCCCGCTCATGCGCCAGAACGAACCGCACCATCCCGCTGCACAGCACGCAGTCGGTGTCGAAAACGACGATCGGGCGGGTCTCGGGTTGGGCAGACATCGGCACCTTTTCACGAGGAAGGGGATCAGGGTCTCAGCCCTGCAGGCGGGCCCTCGACCGGCCTAATCGGCGAAGGCCGACCCCGCACGATCCGGAGCCGGCCGGTCATTGACCTCGTCCCGGACGACCGTGACCGACACCGTGTTCGCAGCCGTCAGACCGACCCGACCCATGACGACCCGCGAACGCGTCGGCCCCTCCGGGCACATCCACGCCGCCAGCAGGCCGTCCGGCGTCTGATAGACCCGTCTCAGATAGCAGGGGCTGACCCGGGCGACAAAGTCCGGACCGCCCCTGTCCATGACCGCTTCCATGGCGGCGAAGTCATTCCCGTCGGCGGCGCGCAGGAAATCGGCGACCGGATCCACCGCGGCGCGCGGCGGCGCCTCGGCCGCCGTGACCATCACCGCAGCGGAGAGTGTCGCCATCAGCGCAAACATGGGGTCCCCCGAGGCCATAACCTTCAGCAGAGGTGCCACCTCGCCCGCCTGCCGTCCAGCGGCAAGGCAGCGTCCCCGCCCCCTTCGCCAGGCACCGTGCAATAGCCAGGCCGAAAGCGGACCCGCCGCATGTCCGCTATGGGTGGGAAGCGGCTTTTGGCGAAGTCCGCGCGCGCGCCGTTGCTCCGCGTACGCCGTCCGCTCGGGTCTTCGCCTCTGCAGAAGATCAAAGCTGATCGATCGCCTCGCGTGGCGACATGTTCAGTCCAGTGCGCCCGTGTTAGCGGGTGGCAAAGTAGTCGTCCATGATCTCACGGAGGCCACGCGCTCCGTCGACCACCACCTGACTTGAACGGTACGACGGATCGCAGACGGTACGCAGGGCGCCGTCCATGATGGTGTCCGGCCCGGGCACGGTTGGCGCCTCGTCTCTCGATGCAGTGCCGGAGGGCACCTCGTCGAGATAGAACTCATATCGCATCCGCCGGTGCGTCCCGGTCTGACAGTCAAAGCGGGTCTGAACCGCCGCCATATTCCAGCTGCTTGTACCCTGCCCCTGAGGGGTGCGCATGAAGGTCCAGACCCAACTGTCATAGATCGCCCCATCTGGCGCTCGACCGCGAGCCGGGATTTGGGCGAATGAGGCAGACTCATCGTCGGCTGCGATAAACTTGAGCGGGACTTGCTGGTCGATTGCCGGAGCCTAGGCGAAGGCGGGCGAGGCCAGTGCAACCAGGGTGAAGATGGCCGTAGCGATCAGGGCGCGAGACATGAAACCCTCTTTCAAGACAGGGCTCATCATTGAGCCGTAATTCGGCGACGACGCCAGAACCGAGCAGCGCCAAATCAGGAAATGTCAGGACGCCAAACGGCGGCAGCGGGGCGGGTGACATCGGCTCACACATGGAGCGACGGGGACCGGACCGCTTCAACCGCCGCCACCGGCTCAAGGTCCGCAATGGGTCGGAAGCAGCCAGTCGCATAAGGGTGGAGAGCGTAACTTGACCATGCACAATGGGGTATGGCTCGTTCGACTCGAAACCGCAGTGGAGTGCCTTCAGAGGCAAGCCTGTCCGGGTTGTCGGACGCTGAGCTTGAGAAGGAAGCTGCGCGAGTGGCAAGCCGGTTGGCGAACCCTCTATCACCGCTTCTCTCGAAGCTATTCCTCAAGATGCGTCACGCCATCCAAGCCGAGCAGGCTCGGCGCGTAGATTGAGGTCCGCAATGGGTCGGGAGCAGACAGTCGCCAAAGGGTGGGAAACGGACCTTTTCGCCGCTAAGCTACGAACATGGCCGAATATTCGTGTTGGTTCTGCGACCAGAAGATCAACCGTTCCGACGAGGGCGCGGTCCTCATAACTTTTGAGAGCCTATGGCGGTGGCACGATGGCCCCCGAACCGACGACCCGGCTCAGCAAGTCTATGCTCATTCTTCGTGCGCCAGGCAGCGACTGAAGGGAGCGACTATGGACATCGAACCTTCGGTGTTCGGCGAGGACGGTTAACGTCCGCAATGGGTCGAGAGCGGTCCATCGCTTCGAGGTGGAATGCGGACATCGCTCCTGTTAGCCTCACCTATGACGTTCTTTCACCGTCTGGGCGAACTTCAGAACTACCGCTGGGTCAGCGTCGCGCTCATTGGCGCGGTGATCCTCGTCCCGGTGCTCGCGGTCGCGCTCGGAGCTTCGGATTGGATAGCGGTGCTTGTGGCATTGCCGATCTACGTTGCGCTTGTGGTCCGGACCTATCGCCGTCTCAGGAACGCGGGCCTGACGGGCTGGTGGATCGTATGGATGATCCTGGCGCTGAACTTCGGCCCTCGATGGGATGGGCCGGCACCTCTCACATTCTACCTCAGCCATCTCCTTCACCTCATCCCCGTGGCGTTGGGCTGGCTCGTTCGCGGCCCCCGAACTGTCGCCGCGACCAGCGCCCATCGAGACGCCTCGACATCTGTATGAGGTTCTGGCCAACCCCTGCTCAGGTCGGGAGCGAACTGTCGCCTGAGGGTGGAAAGCGGACCTTGTCGCGTGTAGCTAAGCTGGCCCCTGCGGACGCTGCCGGCAGCGACACAGACACGGCGCGGGCGTCAGGGCCAACCTACCGACAGAACGCCCGCCCCCCCGGCTCCAGATGCAGATGGTCCTGATGGGGCGCATCATAGTCGGGGCTCAGCACGGTGCTGAAGATCCAGCAGCCCTCGTCGCGGATGCGCTTCAGGAACCGCGCCTCGGGCCCGTCGCCGTACCAGTGCGACTTGACCATCACCCGCGTGCCGTCGCGCAGGATGACCCCGGCAAAGTCCACCGCCGCCGCGCGCGAATGGGCGCTGGGCCGCGCGCCCGGCCGGTTCGACACGGTGCGACAGGCAAAGGTGCCATAGTGGACGATATCGACCACGTCCTGACCAAAGATCTCGCGCGCCGCCGGCTCGACCACCTGCCGCCGCCACACCGACAGGGCCAGCGCCGTCTGGCAGGTCATCACCGGCCCCGCCGGTGACAGGCGCGCCACCGTGCCCCGGTCGACGTCCAGCGTGCCCGCCCCCGCCAGGCCACAGGTCTCGGAGTCCACCCGGTCGGGCACGGGGGTAAAGGTCACCCGCGCGGCCTCCAGCTCGGCCCGACAGACCGCCAGGTCCGCCCCCGCCGCATCCACCCGCTCGCGCATGCCGCGATCCGGCCGCTGATCGATCAGCCCCGACGCCAGCCGCACACTGACGGGCGCATTGACCGGCGGTTGGCTGACCGCGCCCCGATCCCCCCACCCCGGCGGCGGCGGATTGGCCCGCCCGCACGACGCCAGCACCAGCAGCAGCAGTCCTGCGATCATCCGGGGGCGTGTCATGCCGCAACAGTAGCGGGATTCGCGACGGGTCAACGGCGCACCTTCCTGCGCAACTGCGCCGCACTTGCATCGCGCCTTCGGCTGGCATAGGAGCACGCAACTGATAGTCATTCTTATTCGCGTTCGGAGCCCCCGTGACCCGCCTGCTGACCACCACCGCCGCCCTCGCCCTGACGCTCGCCGCCGCTCCCGCCCTTGCCCAGACAGCGACCCCGGTCGCCTTGGCCCGCGTCGCCGCCGGGGATCCCACGGTGCTGGACCCGATCACCGTGGTCGGCTCGCGCCAGCAGGCCCGCGACCTCGGCGGTGCCGCCACCTTCCTCGATCTCGAGACGCTGCGGACCTTCGACTACACCGACGTGCACCGCGTGCTGCGGCTGGTGCCCGGCGTGGTCATCCAGGACGAGGAGGGCTTTGGCCTGCGTCCCAATATCGGCATCCGGGGCTCGGGCACCGACCGCTCGGCCCGCGTGGCGATGATGGAGGACGGCGTGCTGATCGCCCCGGCCCCCTATTCCGCCCCCGCCGCCTATTATTTCCCGCGCATCGCCCGCATGACCGGGGTCGAGGTGGTCAAGGGCCCCGGCGCCATCAAATACGGCCCCCTGACGGTGGGCGGCGCGATCAACTTCACCTCCACCCCGATCGGGGGCACAGAGGGCGACGACCTGTCCGGCTATCTGTCGCTGTCGGGCGGCAGCTACGGCGGCTTCCGGGGGCACGGGGTGCTGGGCGGCTGGAGCGACCTCGGCGACAGCGGCTGGCAGTTCGGCGCCCAGGCCGAGTGGCTGCGCGAACAGTCCGACGGCTTCAAGGAGCTGGACAATGGCGGCCCCACCGGCTTCGAGATCGACGACCGGGTGTTCAAGCTGGGCCTGCGCACCGCCCCCGGCGCCGCCCGCGCCCAGTCGCTGACCTTCAAATATCAGGAGCTGGACGAGCGTTCTGACGAGACCTACCTCGGCCTGTCGCTGGACGACTTCAACGCCACCCCTTACCGCCGCTATGCCGGCAGCCAGGTCGACGTCATGAACGTCGATCACCGCACGCTGCAGCTGAGCCACAGCCTCGACCTCAGCCCCGCCCTGAACCTGACCACCACCGCCTATCGCAATGAGACGACGCGCGCCTGGTACAAGCTGAACGATGTGCGCAACACGGCCGGCACCGGCTGGGTCGGCATCTCGTCCGTTCTGGACAACCCGACCGCCTTTCCGACCCAGATGGCCATTCTGCGCGGCGACCCCGGCTTCGTCAGCGGACCCCAGGCCCTGCGCGTACGCAACAACAACCGGGCCTATCAGGCCGAGGGCATCCAATCGGTCCTGACCGCCCGCTTCGCCACCGGGGCCCTGGCCCACCAGCTGGAGGTCTCGGCCCGCTGGCACACCGATTCCGAGGACCGTTTCCAGCGCGACGACGTCTATCGCATGGACGACGGCGACATGCTGCTGACCACGCGCGGCGTGGACGGGGCCCAGACCAACCGCGTGGGCGAGGCCGAGGCCTGGGCCTTCTTCGTGCGCGACGTCATCTCTGTCGACCGCCTGACCGTAACGCCAGGCCTTCGCTATGAAACCATCGACCTGACGCGCACCGACTATCCCACCAGCCCCCCGTCGCGCACCACCCCCGTCCGGGTGAGGGAGAGCCAGGTCGACGTCTGGCTGCCGGGTCTCGGCCTGACGTACGACCTGACCGATGAGGTGCGGCTGGTGGCCGGCGCCCACCGCGGCTTTGCCAACCCGGCCCCCGGCTCGGACGTCGATCCGGAGACCTCCTGGAACTATGAGGCGGGCGTGCGCTTTGACCGCGGTGCCCTGTCGTTCGAGGCGATCGGCTACCTCAACGCCTATGACAATCTGCTGGGCACCTGCACCGCCTCGACCGGCGGCGGCTGCACCATCGGCGACCAGTTCTCGGGCGGCGAGGTCCGGGTCTCGGGGCTGGAGGTCACCGGCGCGTGGGACGCGGGCGACGCCATGGGTCTCGGCTTCGGCGTGCCGCTGTCGCTGGTCTACACCCTGACCGATGCCCAGTTCGAAACCAGCTTTACCTCGGCCTATGAGCCCTGGGGCACGGTGACCTCGGGCGACGAGCTGCCCTATCTGCCGCGCCATCAGCTGACGCTGCGGGGCGGGCTGGACTTCGGCGACTGGCGCGTCAACGCCGCCGCCAACCGCGTCTCGGACGCCCGCGCCGTCGCCGGATCGGGTCCCATCCCCGACGGCGAGCGGATCGAGGCCCGCACCCTCCTGGACCTGGCCGCCGACTGGGACGTGACGCCCTCGGCCACCCTGTTCGCCTCGGTCCAGAACGTCACGGACGAGGTCCACAACGTCGGCTTCTCGCCCGCCGGTGCCCGCCCCGGCGCGCCCCGCCTCGCCACCGCCGGCATCCGCCTGAGGTTCTGACCCCCTAGCCGCACGGGCCCCGGCGCACTACCTTGCTGTTCATGGCCCGTTCTCCCCGATCCTCGCGTTCTGCCACCGGTGTGTCCGAGGCCCCGGCGGCCTTTTCCGGCACGCCCCCCCTGTTCGCGCCGGTCACCGGGCCGCGTCTGACGCCCGAGAAGGCGCCGGGCGCCCCGGCCGACTGGGTGCCGCACCGGCCCTCGCGGCCGACGGACAAGGTCTCGCGCCCCTTCCGGCTGGAGACCAAATACACCTCCGCCGGGGACCAGCCCGCCGCCATCGCCGAACTGGTCGAACAGGCGGCCACGGGCGAGCGCGATCAGGTGCTGCTGGGCGTGACCGGCTCGGGCAAGACCTTCACCATGGCCAAGGTCATCGAGCAGACCCAGCGCCCGGCCCTGATCCTGGCCCCCAACAAGACCCTCGCCGCCCAGCTGTACAGCGAGTTCAAAAGCTTCTTCCCCGACAACGCCGTCGAGTATTTCGTCAGCTACTACGACTACTACCAGCCCGAGGCCTACGTCCCGCGGACGGACACCTACATCGAAAAAGACTCGTCCATAAACGAGCAGATCGACCGGATGCGGCATGCGGCGACGCGGGCCATTCTGGAGCGGGACGATGTGATCGTGGTGGCCTCGGTCAGCTGTATCTACGGCATCGGCTCGGTCGAGACCTATACGGCCATGACCTTCACCCTGAACGTCGGCGACCAGATCGATGAGGCCAAGCTGCGCGCCGACCTGATCGCGCTGCAGTACAAGCGCAACGACCTGACGTTCGAGCGCGGCATGTTCAGGAAGCGCGGCGACACCATCGAGATCTTCCCCGTCCACCTGGAAGACCGCGCCTGGCGCCTCAGCCTGTTCGGCGACGAGATCGAGGCCATCCACGAGTTCGACCCCCTGACCGGCAAGAAGACCGCCGACCTCGACACCATCACCGTCTATGCCGCCAGCCACTACGTCACCCCGCGCCCGACGCTGAAACAGGCCATCGACGGCATCAAGGCCGAGCTGAAGGAGACGCTCGACTGGATGAACGAGAACGGCAAGCTCTTGGAGGCCCAGCGGCTGGAGCAACGCACCCGCTTCGACCTCGAGATGATGGAGGCCACCGGCGCCTGTGCCGGCATCGAGAACTACAGCCGCTGGCTGACTGGCCGCAGCCCCGGCGAGCCCCCGCCCACCTTCTTCGAATACATCCCCGACAACGCCCTGCTGTTCGTCGACGAGAGCCACGTCACCATCGGCCAGATCAACGGCATGTTCCGCGGCGACTACAAGCGCAAGTCGGTGCTCGCCGAATACGGCTTTCGCCTGCCCTCCTGCATCGACAACCGCCCCCTCAAGTTCGAGGAGTGGGACGCCATGCGCCCCCAGACGGTCCACGTCAGCGCCACCCCCGGCCCGTGGGAAATGGCCCAGACCGGCGGCGTCTTTACCGAACAGGTCATCCGCCCCACCGGCCTGATCGACCCGCCGGTCGAGATCCGGCCCGTCTCCGACCCCACCCGCAACCAGGTCGATGACGTCATCGATGAGGTAAAGGCCACCGCCCGCGCCGGCTACCGCTCGCTCGTCACGGTGCTGACCAAGAAGATGGCCGAGGACCTGACGGAATACATGCACGAACAGGGCGTCCGCGTCCGCTATATGCACTCCGACGTCGACACGCTTGAGCGCATCGAGATCCTGCGCGACCTGCGCCTCGGCACCTTTGACGTGCTGATCGGCATCAACCTGCTGCGCGAGGGGCTCGACATCCCCGAATGCGGCCTGGTCGCCATCCTCGATGCGGACAAGGAGGGCTTCCTCCGCTCCGAAACCTCCCTGATCCAGACCATCGGCCGCGCGGCCCGCAACGTCGACGGCCGCGTCATCCTCTATGCCGACAAGACCACCGGCTCGATGGAGCGCGCCATCGCCGAGACCAACCGCCGCCGCGCCAAACAGGTCGACTACAACACCGCCCACGGCATCACCCCCGAAAGCGTCAAGCGCGACATCAAGGAAATCCTGGCCAGCCCCTATGAGAGCCGCCAGATGGACCGCCTGACCGCCCCCGGCCTCAAGGAAGAGGCCAAACCCTTCACCGGCTCCAACTTCCAGGCCGCCCTCAAGGACATGGAGGCCAAAATGCGCGAGGCCGCCGCCAACCTCGAGTTCGAGGACGCCGCCCGAATTCGAGATGAAATCAAGCGCATGAAACTCCTCGATCTGGAGTTCGCGCAGGACATGATTTCATCTTGAATTCAGAGGGGCGGCGCAGCCGGCCCTCCCGCGGGATGACCCGGAGCGAAGCGGAGGGCGGTGGAGCGCGCAGCGCGGAACCAGATCAAGAAGATGAAGGCCCTCGACCTGGAGTTCGCCAATGAAATGCTGACCGGCGTGGGCGAGGAGGTCGACAAGTCGGCCCCGAAGCGCTGGCGCGCCGAAGCGGCGGCGGAGAAGGCGGAAGCGTTCCGGAAGGGGCGGCTCTGAGGCCACCACGCAAAATCGCTTAGACCAAGTAGGCCGCTTCAGTCAGGCAGCGACTTCTATCCGAAATATTCTCGGTCAATACGCGCGCCCTGTAAGCCATGAGGAAGCAGGTTTCGCCAGCCCCATATACTCCGCCGTTGTTCGTTTTTTTGGCATTGGCGACCTGATTTAAGCCAATCGCAGTATCCAAGACGGCGTAGACCTCGTCTGCAGACTCTGCGCCAGCGGAAAGCCCAACGACGGTCGACATCACACGACGATCAAAGCCTCTCACCCCGCGCATGTTTAGCGGGGAGCCCACGAGAGTCAGCCCGGTTGGCTGGCTCAAAGACCATTCGTAATACGTACCGAAACTGGCGTCGTACAACGCAAGAGCAACCCTCTCAGATCGCAGAGTGCCAACCGGCCGACCATCACGCGTGGAATGAAAGGTTGCAGATAACCTACTGTTCTCCCGTAGCCACTGGACCTTGGCAGCAACGGATCGATGATTCCAATCGCTGGGGTGTGCCTCAATAAGCGTCGAGACCCCATTGACTACAAGGCGATCCCCTGCGCAGACGCGGCTGTCGGTCAACAGTATCTAATGCCTATACATAGGAGTTATACACCAATGCGTGGTTTTATATTTCGCTCAATCCGTTCCGTAATGCGAAAAAGTGCCGACTTTATTTCAATTGGCAGCATTTCACAAAAATGCTCGCTGCCATATAGCGTTGTCGATGCTGCACTTTCCCGCATGTTAGACGATGGAGAAGTTGATCAGGAGCCTTTTCTGGTCGATTTTTACAAGATCAAGCACTGAACGTTATTCCGCCGCCACTGACGAGTTGTACGAATACGTCTTCCATGTCGGTGCATAGGTCTCGTCCGCCTGATTGCCCCAGACGGCCAAGCCCGGCCGCTGGCCGCGCGAGCGGTCCCAGATACGGGCCCGTGGTCGCACGGCACATCAAACTCGTCTCAGTTTCATAAGCCGTTCCTACCTCCAGTTGGTGGCGCCCCTGCCAGCCTTGCGGCACCCTCGTTCGTGAAGGGAGCGCACCATGCCCAAGTTCACCATACTGTCCCGCGTCGACGCCTATGTCGACTATACCTGCGAGGTGGAAGCCGGGTCCGCCGAGGAGGCCGTCGATCTGGTCTATAACGGCGAAGTCGCGGTCACCTGGCAGCAGCAGGGCGTGACGGAGTTTGACGCCGTTCGCATGTCGGCCATCGACGACCATGGCGATGACATCGACGGCTATACGCGCGGTAAGGGCTGACCCGCTCCCATCTACCCGCTAAGATGGGTAGATGGCATGTATTACCTATCCAAGGTGGGAACCGGCAAAGAGCCGCGTTCATCGGCGGACCTAGACGGTGCCGATTTCCTTTCGGCACGTCGAGGAAGCTCTCCGTCTCTTGGGGGGTGAGGCCCAGATCGGGGAAATTCTCCGGAAGGTGCTGGAGATCGCGCCGCCGCCCCACCCGAAACGGGCACGAGAGGTCGTTCGCGGTCGCCTGTACCAGTACTCGTCCCAGACGAGCAGCTACAAGGAGGGCACACCGGACCTGTTCGAGACCGTGGACGGGCTGGCCGCGAGGACCGGGCGCTGGCGCCTGAGAAGCAGTCCACTGGCCGCCGTCGACTCCGACACTGTGCTGGAACAAACAGAAGCCGACATCGAAGCGGCCGAGGGCCGACGCCGACTGCGGATGCACCTGGGCCGGGAGCGGTCGGCAACGCTCATCAAGGCCTTCAAGGCCCGCCTCTCCAACTTCGCATGCGAGGCTTGCGGCGATGATATGGAAGCCATCTACGGTGAGCTGGGTCGTGGCTACGTTGAGGCCCATCACAAGGTGCCGGTCGCTTTGATCGAAGAGGGGTCAACGACAAAGCTTTCCGATCTCGCCGCTCTCTGCGCCAACTGCCATCGCATGATCCACCGCAATGGGCTGATGAGCGTCGAAGCCTTGGCCGCTCATCTGAAGGCATTGCAGACCCCTCGCGCCGCTGCGGCTGAACACCCCCAAGCGGGCTGGATTCACAATGCTCCGGAGACGGAAGACTGAGGTCCCCTTCGTGTCCTCTGTGTCCCTCTTTGTGTCCTTTGTGATGAACCAAATTCCACCGCCCCCACACCGGCCCGCCGCCTGCCCGCTCCGATACTCGGGTCAAGCCCGAGTATGACGGGTTGAAGGGCCCCACTATCCGCCCCGCCCCGCATTTCCCCTGCCCTTTCAACGGCGCTCGCGTTTCTCGGACCGTTTTGCCCGCCCTGGCTCGGGCCCATGCAATCATCCCCTGTCCCGTCGCGGGGGAGGGCGCTCGGCCGGCGTTCGATGCGGCGGCGGGAGCGGATGGAGCGGGGTTGAGGAAGGCGCCGCCGTTGGCTTCGGGTCATCGCCACATTGGGTCTTCGGGCCTCAAGTAGCGAGCGACCGCGTCGCGAGCGGTAGGCCCACCTTCATCAAGCCGACGCCACCCCACCTCCGGGTGCGGGTGTCGTCGAAGGGTCGGGGGGGATACCCGGCCGGTCCAGGGAAGGCGCCGCCGGCGCCTCCTGCCCGCCGGGGGCGCTGCGGTAAGGCCCGAACACGGCCACCCGACGCAAGCTCCCGGAAAACCGTCTGCGCGGGGCGTCAGTCTTCGTCGAAACGGTAAATCCTAGAAACTCCGGGCGAAGGCCCGGCGTCCCGCCGCCCTCCCCACCGCTGCCGGAACCGGCAGGGGCGTAGAGGCAATTCCCTTCTCCCTTGGGGGGAGAAGGTGGCGGGCGCAGCCCGACGGATGAGGGGGCCATCGGCTCCCGAAACAGCCTGTCCGAATTGCGAGCCCCCGACTCCCCGGCGATCGACAGCTGCGTGTCGACCGCCCCCTCATCCGGACCGCTTCGCGGCCCACCTTCTCCCCCAAGGAGAGAAGGACAAACAAAAGGACTCCCGCCCATGCCGCATCCCCGCTCCGCCCGCCCGGCCCCCGAGCCGGAAGACGAAGGCTCCGCCGAAGAGTTCGCGGCCCTGCAGGCCGAGCTGAAAAGCCGGATGGACCATCACCGGGCGGCGCTGGCGCGCAAGCGGGCGGCGCGGGGCCTGCCGCCGCGGCCCGGCTATGAGCTTCCCGACGCGGATGAGCGTCCCGACTTGACCTGACGCGGCAACGGTTGCACCCCGGAGGTCCCCATTCCGTGAGGTGACCATGCGCCCTTTGCTGCCCCTTTCCGCCCTCGTCTCCGCCCTGCTGCTGGCGGTGCCCGGCGCGGCCCTGGCCCAGGACATGCTGATCCGGGGCGGGCCGATCCATACGGGGGTGGTGGCCGCCCCCTCGGCCGAGGTGGTGCTGGTGCGCGATGGGCGGATCGTCTTTGTCGGGGCCGAGGCGGGCCTGCCCGATCATGCGGGGGTGCCGGTCATTGACCTGGAGGGCGCGGCCCTGTTCCCCGGCTTTACCGACGGCCACGCCCATCTGGACGGCATCGGCGCGCGCGAGATGACGCTGAACCTCGAGGGCTCGGCCTCGGTCGATGAGGCCATGGTGCGGCTGGAGGCCTGGGCGGTGGCGAACCCCGAGGGGCCGATCCTCGGGCGCGGCTGGATCGAGACCCACTGGCCCGAGGGGCGGTTCCTGACCGCCGCCGATCTGGATGCGGCGGCGCCCGGGCGGATCGTGCTGCTGGGCCGGGCCGATGGCCATGCGGTGGTGGCCTCCTCGGCGGCGCTGGCGGCGGCGGGCATCGATGCCGACACGGTGGCGCCGGCGGGCGGCGAGATCCTCAAGGACGAAAACGGCCAGCCGACGGGCCTGCTGGTCGATGCGGCCGAGGCGCTGGTCGCGGGCCTGATCCCGCCGCCGACCGAGGCCACGCGGCGCGAGATGTATCGCGCAGGTTTTGCCGTCTATGCCCGCTATGGCTGGACCGGCATCCATTTCATGAGCGCGCCCTGGGGGGATGTGCCCCTGCTGGAGACGATGGCGGGAGAGGGCGAGGCGTCGATCCGCGTCTACAACAGCGTCACGCCCGACGGCGCCGAGGCCCTGTTCGCCTCGGGCCCCCGCTCGGTCGCCGACGGACGGGTCATCACCCGGGCGGTCAAGATGTATGCCGACGGGGCGCTGGGCTCGCGCGGGGCGGCCCTGTTCGAACCCTATGCCGACCGGCCCGACACCACCGGCCTGATGCAGATCGACGGCGCGGCGGCCGTGCCCGTCTATGAGGCGGCGCTGCGCTCCGGCATCCAGATCGCCACCCACGCCATCGGTGACCGCGGCAATGCCTCCGTGGCCGACTGGTACGCCGAGGCGCTGGAGGCGGTGCCCGCCTCGGAGCGTCCGAATGGCGAGGACGTCCGCTGGCGGATCGAGCATGCGCAGATCCTGCGGCCCGAGGATTACCGCTGGTTCGTGGATCTGCCGATCATCGCCTCCATGCAGCCCAGCCACGCCATCGGCGACCTGCATTTCGCCCCGGCCCGGCTGGGCGATGCCCGCCTCGACGGCGCCTATGCCTGGCACAGCCTGGTGGACCTCGGCGTCGTGGTGGTCGGGGGCTCGGACGCCCCGGTCGAGCGCGGCGATCCGGCCATCGAATTCTATGCCGCCGTGGCCCGCCGCGACCTTGAGGGCTTTCAGGGCACCGACTGGCGTCCGGACGAGGCCGTGGACCGGATGACGGCCCTGCACATGTTCACCCTGTGGCCGGCGTACGCCAGCTTCCGCGAGGAGGAGCTGGGCACGATCGAAGAAGGCAAGCGCGCCGACTTCACCGCCTTTGACATCGACCTGATGACCGCGCCCGAGGCCGAGCTGCCGAACGCGAAGGCCGTGCTGACCATCGTCGACGGCGAGGTCGTCTACCGGGCGGAAGAGGCCACCAGCAGGCCCTGAGCCTGCAGGGTCGCATCGGCGTTTTCCGTGACGCTGATGGCGACCGCCTCTATGCCGTGGTCGGCCTGCAGCGCCGCCAGCCAGCTGAACAGGGCCGCCGTCGGGGCCTGTTGGGCACTGAACGCCAGAGCGCCGTCGTCGCCGGGCGACAGCTCGACCGCCAGCCCCTGCGCCTCGGCCAGCGGCCCGGCCACCTCGGCGAGACGGGCGGGGTCCGACGTCGCCCCGGGCCGGATGCGGGCCTCCGCCGCCGCGATCAGCCGGGTGGCCTCGGTCGCCTCGGCCCGCCGCTCGGCCGCCGCCTCCCGCCAGCCGTACAGCGGCTGGACCACGCCGTAGAACAGCAGGATGCCCCCCGCCACGACCGCCAGCCCGATCAGCATCCAGCGCTCACGCGGCGTCCGCCCCGCCAGCCAGTCCGTCACCGCCCTCATGCCCCCACTCCCACGATGATGTCGCTGGCGATCCGGTCGCCCTCCTCCAGCGTCGCCTCCTCGACCATGCTCAGCCCGAGCGCCTCAACCCCGCTGCGGATCGCCTCCAGATCCTGAAACGCCGTATAGCTGACCGTCGCCCGAACGCCCGAAACCGGATCAGCGGTCAGACTGTCCAGCTCCGCCCCCGGCACCCCCTCCAGCGCCTGGAACAGGACCGCGGCCACCACCGCCACCCCGCCCGGCGGGGGCGTCAGGGCCAGACGCCGCTCGGCCTCGGCCAGCGGATCGGCATCGGTCGCCATGTCGGGGAACAGCACCCGCGCCCGGGCCTCGGCATCGTCGCGCATACGGCTGGCCGCCATGTCGTCGCGGATCGCCGCCGCCGCCGTCAGCACCAGCGGCGAGACCAGCAGGGCCAGCGCGAGGGCCCCCGCCAGACGCCAGGCCTTCCAGCCCTCGCCCGCCGTCGCCCGCCGCTCGCTGCCGCCCAGATCGACCGGCGGCGTGAGCGCCGTGGCGATCAGCCGGGCCTCAAGCCCCGCATCGCTCTCGATCGGCACCAGACGCCGCTCCCCGGCGATCACGGAGGCCAGATCCGGCTGGACCGAGACCGCCAGCCGCTGGCCCCTCAGCGCCACGGTCGGGCCAAAGGTGATGGCGTTAACCGTATCGGCCTCCTCCGGCTCGGCCGGCACCAGACTGTCGGGCACCAGCGCGTCGGCCTTCAGCCCCAGCCGGGCGAGGGCGTCGGTCCAGGCCATCAGCCGGCCCTCGGAGACCGCCGCCACCAGCCGCGCGCCGTCCGCCTCGACCGGGCCCAGCGCCACCCGCATGCCTGCCGGGTCGACCGCCAGATCCTCGCGCAGCGCCCACAGGGCCGCGGCCCTCTGCTGCACCGGACGACCGGCGGGCAGGGTCAGCCACCGGATCAGCACATCGGCGCCGGGCACCACCGCCACGGTCCGCACCCGCACGCCAGGCAGGGCCGGGGCCTCGGACGACAGATGGCCGCGCTCCAGCACCCGCCCGTCGGTATCGAGCAGCAGGAAGGGGGCGGGATCGCTGCCCTCGGCGGGAATCAGCACAAGGCGAGTTCGGCTCATCGTTCGGCAGTCCAGCGATGGACGACCGTTTCGACACGGCCGTCAGGAAGGGTTCGGAACAGGGCGGTGCGCGTCACCCGGGCACCGGCGAAATCGACGTCGCTGCGAAAGGCGAAATAGCGCGTCGTCAGGGTCAGCTGGTCATAGACCTCCGAGGCCGGAGTCGCCTCGACCAGCGCAGGCTGGCTCCAGAAGGCCCCGACATCCTGCCAGCCGCCGCGCGGGCGGGCAGCGATGGCAGCCCGGGCGCGGGCCGGGTTGAGCCGCCCTTCGGACAGCATGACCAGCAGGGGCGCGTCATCGACGCTCAGGGTGTTCGGATTGATCGGCGACAGGTCGGACGTCGGCAGGGCGCAGACAAAGGGCCGGAGCCGGCCATAGACCTCGGCGTCCACGCCCCGGATCAGGCGCAGTTCGCCCGCCTCCAGCAGCAGGGCGCCGGGGGTGCGAAGCGGCGTCTCGCGCCCGGCATAGGCGGCGCTTTCGGCCCCGCGCGGCAGGGGCGTCTGGTCGCTGTCGATCCAGTCGGTCAGGGCCTCGGCGACGGCCCGCATCCGCCCCTCGTCGACGCCCAGGGCGCGGCCCAGCGCCACCAGCTGTTCGGCCCCGCGCGGTCGGGCGACGTATGCGCCGTCGATACCCGACACGACGCTGTTCAGATTGAAGCAGGCCTGACCGTCACTGACCACGGCCTGGATCTGCCCGGCCTCAATGGGAAAGGCGAAGGGGCGACCGTTCCAGTCCGGCTTGGTCGGGGTGACCGGCCCGGCCTGCCGGATCAAACGTTCGATGCGCTTCCTCGCCAGAGCCTCGGCCCCCAGCGCATACCACTGGGCCTGACCGACCGACGCCAGATTGGATGCCCGACGCGTGGAGAAGCGCACATCGTCCAGCAGGGCCACGGCAATGGCGGCCATGACGGTCACCATGAGCAGCACGGTCAGCAGCGCCATGCCTTTCCGATCCTGCCGGCCCCGCCTCATCGCCCGCTTCCGATCAGCAGCAGCTGGTCCAGCGAACCATAGGTCTCCAGCGTCAGGCGCAGCCGCACGGCATCGGGCATGGTCTGGCGAATGCGCGGTTCGAACACCGGCGTGTCTACCCCCAGCGAGACGAAGGACGCCTCGGCCACGGTCACGCCGGTGGCGACGACCTGAACCACACCCAGACCCGGTGCATCAGGGTGGGGACGGACGCGGCGCTCCAGCCGGTCCTCGACCAGATGATATTCGATGCCGATCAGGCCGGACCCGTCCTCGTCCAGCCCGACGCCGGCCCCCGTGCGGGTCAGGGCCAGCACCAGCGTCGGGTCAGCGCCGACAGTCGCCCGGGTGCGCAGCGGCACAAGCCCGTCGCCGCCGGCCAGCGGTCGCGCCACGGCCTGACTGACATCGGCCTTCAGCAGGGCCCGCATCCGCTGCACCTCGGCCAGCCGCTCGGAGGCCGCCTTGACCGCAAATCGGCTGTCGATCGACACGCCCATCACGGCCGTGCCCGCCGCCGCGATCAGCGCGAAGATCGTCAGGGCGATCAGCACCTCGGTCAAAGTGAAGCCAGCCCGTCTCCGCATCACGACACTGCCCGGAACAGCACGGCCTCGGCCGAGGTCCACACCCCGTCGTCGGACACGCGCACCTCGATGCGCAGCAGGGCCGGATCGCCGGTGCCGCTGACGATCTGGCGCCACATCCAGCGCCGTCCGCCCAGATCGGTCTCGCCCGCTGTCTCGCCGGGCGCGGGCGGATCGACCGCCACCAGCGTCTCGACCGCCAGATTGTCGGCGACGATGCCGGCCAGGGTCCGCGTCTCCAGCTCGCCCGCCGTGCGGGTATTCTCGGTCGTCATGCGCAGCAGGGCCAAGGCCGCCAGACTGAAGACCGCCAGTGCAACCATCATCTCGATCAGGGTGAACCCCGACCGCCTGTCCGCGCGCCTAGTCATCCAGACGCACCTCTCCGGCCAGATCGACCGTGACCGTCGCCCGCGCGCGATCCCGGCTGAGCGACAGCCGCGCCGGCTCGGCCAGACCCACCGGGTCGAACATCACGGCCTCGACCCCGCCGGCCGATTCAACACGGGTGCCCTCCTCCCACGCCACACGTTCGAACGGGCCCTCGGTCAGGGGCGTCCAGCCGTCCTCGGCCCGCACGCGAAAGCCATAGCCCTCGGCGCCGATATCGACCGCGACCGGCCGGTTGGTCAGGATGGCCTCTTCGCGCGCGCGCACCAGTCGCGCCGCCAGCCGCTCGGCCTCGACCGGCAGGCGGGGCGTCGGATCAGGCGCGGCCAGCACCACGGCCGTCGCCGCCAGCCCGATGACGGCGACCGTCACCATCATCTCGACGAAGGTGAAACCCGCCCTGCGGGCGTGATCAGCCCTGCCAGTTGCCGATGTCGGCGTCATTGCCCTCGCCTCCCGGCTTGCCGTCGGCACCGTATGAGAAGACGTCGAAGGTCTGGCCGTGCTCGCTCTCGCGGCGGTACTGATAGGGGTTACCCCACGGGTCTTCCGGCAGGCGGCGGATGTAGCCACCCGTGCGATAGCGGTCGGCGCGCGGCGAACCGGACGGCACGGCGGTCAGGGCCGACAGCCCCTCACCCGTCGTCGGGAAGGTCAGCATGTCCAGCCGGTACTGCTCCAGCGCATTTTCCAGCGTGGCCAGATCGGCGCGGGCCTTGCCGACCATGGCCTTGTCCTGGCTGGGCAGGACGTTGATGACGACCACGGTCGCCAGCAGGCCGATGATGACGATGGTGACCATCATCTCGACAAGGGTGAACCCCATCCTCACCCGACGCGCAGCTTCGGGGGAGGGGGACCGCGGAGCGGTGGAGGGGGCGGAACCCGAACTCCGGCGCTTGAAAGTCGCCCCCTCCACCCCCCTGCGGGTGGTCCCCCTCCCCCGTGAAGAACGGGGGAGGAGCATGTGCTGGCGGGCGGTGTCGGGTGTGTGGGTCATGATGTCATCCCATGGCCAGGGTGTTGATCTGAAGGATCGGAAGAAGGATCGACAGGACGATGACGGCCACCACCCCGCCCATGACGATGATGATGCCGGGCTCCAGCAGGCTGAGCATCACGGCGGTAAAGGTGGCGAACTCGCGCTCCAGATAGTCGGCGGCGCGGTCCAGCAGGGGCTCCAGCCGCCCGGCCCCCTCGCCAGATGCGGTCATGTGCACCAGCAGCGGCGGAAACACATCGGCCCGGCGCATGGCGCCCGACAGGGAGCCCCCCTCGCGCACCACATCGGCCATGACGCGGGTCGCAGCCGCCAGTCGGGTGTTCGAGACGGTGCGGGCAGTCAGGTTCAGCCCTTCCAGCACCGGCAGGCCCGAGGAGATCATGGTCGACAGGGTGCGAGCCATGCGTGCGGCATGCAGGTCGCGCGTCAGCCGGCCGGTGATCGGCACGCGCAACAACAGGGTGTCGGCCTTCAGCCTCAGGGCCGGCCGCCGCAGCGCCAGCCCCGTGATCGCCCCCAGACAGACCATCACCAGGGCAAAGATCAGACCCCAGTCGCGCATGGCGTGCGAGACGGCGATCACCCCCTGGGTCAGCAGCGGCAGGTCCTGATTCATGCTGCTGAACTGATCGACGACCTTGGGCACGACGAAGGTCATCAGGGCGGTGATCACCGCCAGGGCCACGATTGCCAGCGCCGCCGGATAGACCAGGGCGGTGATGACCTTGCCGCGCACCTCCTGCTCGCGTTCCAGCCCGTCGGCCAGACGCTCGAGGATCGGCTGCAGTGCGCCCGAGGATTCCCCCGCCGCCACCATGGCGCGGTACAGGGGCGGAAAGGCGCGGCCCTGTTCGGCCATGGCCTCGGACAGGCGACGCCCCTCGACCACCCCCTGATGGACGGCCTCCAGACAGCGGCGCACCTTGGGCTTTTCGGCCTGCAGGGCGAGGGTGCGCACGGCCTCCTCGACCGGCACGACCGAGATCAGGGTCGCAAGCTGCCGCGTGGCCAGCGCCAGCGCACGGGGGTCCAGTTTCGTGCCGCCGGGGGTCTTTGAAGTGTCGGTGCGCGACAGGCCGCGGCCGGGCTGGACCTCCAGCGGCATCAGCTGCTTGCGTCCGACCTGATCGCGGGCGGCCTGCAGATCCGCAGCGTCGAGACTGCCCCGGACCGTACGCCCGCCGCCGTCCACGGCCACATAGTCGAACCGGGGCATCAGGCCACCGCCTCGATCGGCGGCAGGTCCTCGGACCGGGTGCGGGTGACGCGCAGCGCCTCCTCGACCGAGGTCGTGCCCTCCAGCACCAGCGCCCGCGCCTGACCGGCAAGCGTCCGCCCGTCACCCAAGGCCTCGGCATTCATGGCGGCCTCGTCGGCCCCGGTGGTGATCAGGCGGCGCAGGGTGTCGGTGACCCGGATCGTCTCATACAGGCCCACCCGCCCGACATAGCCGGACTGGTTGCAGTGGTCGCAGCCGGTCGGACGCCAGACCGTCTGGCCCGCCGCAATGCCGACCAGCCGCGCGGTCGCCGCATCGGCTACCTCGGGCGTATGACAATGGGGGCACAGACGCCGCACCAGCCGCTGGGCCATGATCAGCCGCAGCGTCGAGGCCAGCAGGAAGGGCTCGACCCCCATGTCGCGTAGCCGGGTCACGGCACCCGCCGCATCATTGGTGTGCACCGTCGACAGCACAAGGTGGCCGGTCAGGGCCGCCTGCACCGCGATCGAGGCGGTCTCGACGTCGCGGATCTCGCCGACCATGACCACGTCGGGGTCCTGACGCAGGATGGCGCGCAGCCCGGCGGCAAAGGTCATGCCGACCTTGGCATTGACCTGGGTCTGGCCGACGCCCTCGACGGCATATTCGACCGGGTCCTCGACCGTCAGGATATTGCGCGTGCCGGTGTTCAGCAGCGACAGCCCGGCATAGAGGGTCGTCGTCTTGCCCGAGCCGGTCGGGCCCGTGACCAGCAGGATGCCGTTCGGCTCGGCCAGCGCCGCGTGATAGGCCTCGAGCGTGGCCTCATCCATGCCGAGATCGCGGAGACCCAGACCCGCCTGATCCTTGTCGAGAATACGAAGCACCACCCGCTCGCCCGCCCGCGACGGCAGGGTCGAGACCCGCACGTCCAGCGTCTTGCCGCCCAGCGCCAGCGGGATGCGGCCGTCCTGCGGGATGCGCTTTTCGGCGATGTCGAGCCGCGCCATCACCTTGATGCGCGACACCACCACGGGGGCCAGACGCGGGCTGAGGCTGAGGGCTTCCTTGAGCACGCCATCGACGCGCATCCGCACGACCAGCGCCTGCTCATAGGGCTCGAGGTGGATGTCGGAGGCCCCCGCGCGCACCGCCTCGGCGATCAGGCCGTTGATCAGGCGGATGACGGGCGCATCATCCGTGGTGTCCAGCAGGTCGGCCGCGGCCGGGATCTCGTCCACCAGACTGTCCAGACCGCCGGGCAGGGCCAGGTCGTCGCCACCGTTCGAGCCCGCCACCGGATCCCCGGCATAGGCTTCGGACAGCAGGCGGTCGAAGGCGCTGCGGCTCACCGGCTGAACCTCAAGCGGACACCCCAGCACGCGCCGGGCCTCGACCAGCGCCAGCGGATCGGCCCCCTCGCGCAGGGCCACGACCGCCACGTCGCCGCGCGCCGTCACCACGACGCCGTGGCGCTTGGCAAAGGCATAGCTGAGGGTGGGGTCGGCCAGCATCGTCATGGGATCAGGGCTGAACCGGCGGCTGAACCGGCGGCAGCGTGTCGCCGTCGACCGGAGCGACCGGGGCGGTCTCCAGATACTGCGGCGGCACCGGCGGCTGGGTGCGGATATAGTCGCGGATCAGCTCGTCGAGGCTGGGCTCCTGCCCCGGGGCGACGCGCAGCTGCTCCTGGCGCATATAGCCCCAGCGATCGGCGGTCAGGCGCTGGGCGTCGGCCGGGCTGCGGATGATGGTCGGGCGGATGAAGATCATCAGATTGGTGCGCCCGCGCTGACGGCTTTCCGAGCGGAACAGGCCCCCGATCAACGGCACATCCGACAGGTAGGGCACCCGGTCCATCGAGATGCGGTCGTTCTGGTCCAGCAGGCCGCCGGCGACGGCGATGTCGCCGTCCTCGACCACCAGCGTCGTCTCCAGCTCGCGCTTGTCGAGGATCAGGTCCCCGGCATTGCTGCTGAGGATGCCGTTGATGCTCGACACCTCCTGACGAATGAACAGGGTCACCGACCCACCCGCATTGATCTGGGGCCGGACGATCAGCTTGACGCCGATGTCCTGACGCTGGGTCGTGCGGAACGGGTTGTCATTGCCGTTCAGCAGGGTCTCGCCGGTCGTGATCGGCACTTCCTGACCGACCAGGATGGTGGCCTCCTCATTGTCGAGCGTCATCAGCGAGGGCGTCTGCAGCAGGTTCGAGCCCGAGTCGGTCTTGGCCGCATTGATGATGAAGCCGAACAGGGTATCGCCGATCCGGCCGCCGCCACCGCCGATAAAGCCATTGGCCCCCAGCAGGCCGTTCAGCGCGGCGGTCGCCAGGTCGTCCCGCAGGGGGTCGTCCTCATCCAGATCACGCGCCGCCAGCGCCCCGCCGATCGACAGCAGGGGCGCGGCGCGCTGGGAATAGTTGGTCGCCAGAATGGGATTGCCGTCCTCGCCCGCCAGCAGCCACTGGACGCCCAGTTCGCGCACGGCATTGTCCGACAGCTCAACCACGATGGCCTCGATCAGCACCTGCTGGCGGCGCTGGTCCAGCTGGGCGATCACATCGCCCAGCATGCGCTGGGTCTCGGGCGGGGCCGAGATGACCAGGGCATTGGCGCCGGGATAGCGGGCAATGGTGGCGCGCTGGCCGGGGGCCGCCGACGCGGTCGCCGCCTCGCCGCCTTCGGCCGGTTGCTGACCCGACGCGGACGAGGGCGTCACCGTCTGGCCGACGATCTGCTGCAACACCGGCAACAGCTGTTCGGCGTCGATATGCTCAAGGAAGGTGACCCGCACATCGTCCGACGTCAGGGCCCGCTGGTCGAGGTCAAAGATCAGCGCCTGCACCCGGGTCAGCGCCGCGGGTTCGCCGCGCAGGACGATGGAGTTGGAGCTCTCGACCGCCGTCACCTTGACCAGTCCCTGTCCGGCCTGACCGCCGACCGGGGCCAGCACCTCGTCCAGCACGGCGGCGATCTCGCGTGCCGAGGAGTTCTCCAGCGTGACGACGACAATGTCGGTGCTGTCCACATCGATGCGGGCGATCAAGGCCCGGACGCGGGCCAGATTGTCGGCAAAGTCAGCAACGACCACGGTGTTGCTGTTGGGATTGGCCAGCACCTGACCCTGCGGCCCGACCAGCGGGCGGATGGTCTCGGCGGCCGAGGCGGCGTCGATGTGATGCAGTTGGAAGACCTCGGTGGCAAAACGCTCCGAGCCGACGGTCGCCGGGCCCTGGGCCGCACCCTGCGCCGGGGCAATCCGGTAGGCCCCGGACGACGTCGGAATGACCACCAGACCATTGGCTCTAAGCGTCGACAGAAACACCTCATAGGTCTCGGCCGGGGTCAGGGCGCGGTCGCTGGTAACGGTCACCGTGCCGGTCACCGACGGGTCGACGATGAAGGTCCGCCCGGTCGAGCGGGCGATGTCCTGGATGAAGGCGCGGATATCGGCGCCCTGCACATTCAGGATCTGGCGCTCCTGCGCCCGGGCCTGTACGGCGGGCAGTACAGCCTGCACGACAAGCGCCGCAAGCATCAGGGCGGCCAGACGGCCGAACAGTCTCGATGACGACCGGATCACGGGCGGGTCCTTACGGTGGTGGTCTGGGGGGCGCCGTCGCGCTCGAAACGGATGACGGCCTCTGGCGCTTCGGCCAGATCGGTACGCAGGCGGTTGATGGCCGACGGGCCATCCAGGGCGATGCCATTGACGGACAGGATGACATCCCCGGCGCGCAGGCCGGCGGCCTGCAACTGGGCGCTCTGGCCGCGCGCCGTGACCGTAAAGCCATTGACCGACAGGCCCTGCATGCGGGGGCGAAGACCCGCCTCGGCCATCAGGCGGGCGGGATCGACCACGGCGGCCTCGGACGCCGCCGCCGCCGGCGCCGGGCGCGGCGGGGCCACCACCTGCGGCGTCGTGGGCGGCGGGGGAACGGAGGCAGCCCCCACCGGGATCTCGCCAAAGTCGATACGGCTGAGCGAGGCGCCCCGCGCCACCGTCACATGATCCTGGGCCACGGCGCGCAGGACCAGTCCGGGCTGAATCTCCTCGCCGACCCCGACCGACAGCTGGGTGCCGTCCGGCAGGCCGAGGATGGCCGAGCCGCCGCCGCCGGCACCGGCCCGCACCCCGAACAGGCGCAATTGCTCGCTGCCCGCGTTGGTGATCTCCGCCAGACTGCTGCGCGCGCCCGTATGGAAGAAGGCATCGAACCGCGACAGGACGCCGGTGTCCGGCGCGGTGACACCCTCAGCCGCCCGGGCCCCTATATTGGGGGCCATGAACAGCAGCACCAGCCGCACAAGCTGGATCAGGATCAGCGCTGCGATCGCCAGCTCGACACCCCGGCGCAGGCCCGCGCCGCGCGGGCGCACGGCATCCGTCGCCCGACCCGCCCCGAAGGCGGGCCAGGCCGATGGCCAGACCTGAAGGATGGATACGCTGCGGATCACCGACACTCGCCCCGCCGACCCGAAGCGGGTCCCTGAAATCTTCAGATGACGGATGGGTCTCATCCGCTCCGATTGCGGACGCTCTTACCCCGGACCCGCCCCCGCCAGCCCGCGCGGCTTGATGACAATGCCGCGTATGAATCACGAAGATTACTCCGCGTGCGGAGCCAGTGTCGCGGCTCCGTCACCGTGTGTCGGAAACGACGGACGCTGGAGCGGGTGAAGGGAATCGAACCCTCGTCGTCAGCTTGGGAAGCTGCTGCTCTACCATTGAGCTACACCCGCGGGACCCGGCGGTCGGGCGGACCATAGTCCGCGCGGATCGGGCGCGCTAGACTGGCCGGATGATCCGTATCGGCGAAAATGAGCTTGAGCTCCGGTTCTTTCGCGCCGGGGGACCGGGAGGCCAGAACGTCAACAAGGTGGCGACGGCGGTCGAGCTGCGGTTTGATGCGGCGCGTTCGCCCAGTCTGCCCGAGGGCGTCAGGGCGCGGTTGCTGAAGGCAGCGGGGCGGCGGCTGACACTGGACGGGATTCTGGTCATGACGGCGACGCGGTTCCGGACGCAGGAGCGCAATCGTCAGGATGCCATCGACCGGCTGCACGCCCTGATCGATTCGGTGACGACGCCGCCTCGCCCTCGCATCGCGACGCGACCGACGCGGGCGTCAAAGGAACGCCGCCTTCAGGCCAAGACCAGACGGTCGCAGATCAAGAGCGGGCGAGGTCGACCAGACGGCGATTAGCTCCCGGAAGCCGGGGCCGGGGCCGCCTCAGCCGGAGGGGCCTCGCGGAACAGCAGGACCGCGATCCGGTCCTCGGCATCAAAGCCGATCACCCACTGGGTCAGGATGCTCTCGAAACGGACCTCGAACATGTCGGCGCCGTTCTGGTGGCCGACATGGGCAATGGTTTCAAGGGCACCGAAGCTCTGGATGGCTGCGGTCAGATCGCCTTCGACCGGGCGCAGGCGGTTGGTCATGTCCTCGCTGAAGGCCGAGAAGTCGAGTGAGCCGTCCTGAGCGTCCGCAATCACCACCTCGAGGGTCTCCCGGGCACGGGTGACGTCGGGAGCCTCGGCAGTGGGGGTTTCCTGAACGGCGACCGGCGGGGCGGGGCGGGGTGTCCCGTCAAAGGCGTTGGGCAGGCTGGCCGCCGCCGTCTCGGAGGGCGGCGCGTCGGTGTCCTGGGCCATGGCCATGCCCGATGTCAGGCTGACGGCCAGAGCGAGGCCCAGACCCAGTGTCAGACTCTTTGCAATACGCATGCCTTGCCTCCGGCTGTGGCGGTACAGGTGTCAGCGCTACAATTGACCCGTCAAAGCGACAGAACAAGGGCAGCCGTCGCCATGGCCAGGGCGGCCAGCCCCAAAACCATCGGCCATGGTGAGGCGCGGGGCACGACCACCACCGGTGCTATAGCCGTGTCGTCGGCGTCGCGGCGGATGCGCTGCGACAGGGCGCGCAGGCCGCTGACGACCTCCTCGAGAGCATCACGGACCTGGGCCTGCGGCCCCAGCTCGCGCCGGATCCAGCGCTCGACCACCGGACGGGCGGCGGCCCACAGGTCATGGTCGGGGTTGAGCCTGCGGGCCACGCCCTCGACCGAGACCATGGTCTTTTGCAGAAGGATCAGCTCGGGCCTCAGCCGCATGTCGAACAGGGCGGTGATCTCGAACAGCTGGCCCAGCAACCGCCCCATGGACACTTGCGAGGCCTGTTTTCCGATCACCGGCTCGCCCACGGCGCGCAGGGCCTGGGCGAAGGCCTCGACCGAATGGCTGGGCGGGACATAGCCGGCCTCGAAATGGACCCGGGCGATGCGGTCATAGTCGCGGCTGAGGAAGCCCCACAGGATCTCGGCCAGATAGCGCCGCTCTTCCTTGCCCAGCCGGCCGACGATGCCGAAATCGACCGCCACCAGTCGCGCGGGCGCCGAGGCGAACAGATTGCCCTCGTGCAGGTCGGCGTGAAAGGTGCCGTGGTCCAGCGCCTGGATCAGGAAGGCCCGCACCACATTGTCGGCGAGGGCATCGGTGTCGAGCCCCGGCTGCTCGCGACAGGCCGGATCGGTCATGGGCATGCCGGTGGCCCATTCCAGCGTCAGCACGCGCTTGCCGACCCCGTCCCAGACCACTTCGGGCGCGGTCATCAGCACGACGCCGTCCGACTCGCTCTTTTGCATAACCTCGGCCATTTCCGAGGCAGCGGCGGCCTCGAGGCGCATGTCCAGCTCCAGCTCCATGGAGCGGGCGATGGTCTCGACGAAAGCGCGCGGCTCAAGCCGGCGGGCGGGCGCCACGAACCGCTCGGCCATGCGGGCGGCAAGGCGAAGCGCGTCCAGCCCCTTGGCCACCCGCCCCTCGACCCCGGGGCGCAG
Organism: Brevundimonas sp. UBA2503; assembly: GCF_002341485.1. NCBI lineage: Bacteria > Pseudomonadati > Pseudomonadota > Alphaproteobacteria > Caulobacterales > Caulobacteraceae > Brevundimonas > Brevundimonas sp. UBA2503. The sequence goes on from NZ_DDOD01000023.1 coordinate 55,514, forward strand.
CACCTTGACCGCGACCTTTCGCCCGTCGTGCAGATGGGCGGCATGGGCCTGGGCCAGCGAGGCGGCGGCGATGGCCGGCTGCAGGTCGGTGAACAGGCTCTCTACCGGACGGCCGAGGGCGCGCTCGATCTCGATACGGGCCTGATCCAGCGGAAAGGGCGGCAGACGGTCCTTGAGCCGCCCGAGGTCGAGCGCGAACTGCGTGCCGAAGATGTCGGCCCGGGTGGCCAGCACCTGACCGAGCTTGATGGCCGCCGGGCCCAGCTTTTCCAGCGCCCGCCCGACTCGCTCGCCGGGACGGCCGGTACGGGCTTCGTTGCCCGAAAACAGGTGCAGCAGGGCCGCCAGCGGCCGCAGCCAGGGCGGCAGAAGGGGCGTGATCTCGCGCGGCATCAGGGCGTCGTGCCGGATCAGGATCCAGCCCCAGCCGATCAGGCGCAGGGCCGCTGCCACGGGATGGCGCACCGGCAGGGTCCGGGGCGGTGCAGGGGGCTGTCGGAAGGCGCGGGTCAGGGTCAGATCGCCCAGGCGTGATGCAGCGCGGCGATCCCGCCGGACAGATTGGTGACGCTGACGTTCGAGAAGCCAGCCTGCTCGATCATGGCCTTGAAGGTCTGCTGGTCGGGGAAGCGGCGGATGCTTTCGACCAGATACTGGTAGCTGTCGCGGTCGCCAGCGACCCAGCCGCCGATGCGCGGGATCATGGTGAAGGACCAGGCGTCATAGGCTTTCGACAGCGCCTCGCTGGTCGGGTGCGAGAATTCGAGGCACAGGAAGCGGCCGCCCGGTTTGAGCACCCGGCGTGCCTCGGCCAGGGCTTCCTCAACCTTGGCGACGTTGCGAATTCCAAAGCCGATCGAATAGGCATCAACCGAGGCATCCGGCAGCGGCAGCGACAGGGCGTCACCGACCATCCAGGTCAGCTCGGGTGCGGCCTCGCGGGCTCCGGCCTCCCGGGCGCGACCAGCGGCGATCATCTCGGCATTGTAGTCGAGCACCAGCACAGTGGCGGGCTCCCCGCCCCGGCGGGCGGCGGCCTTGCGGGCCAGCTTCGCATAGCGGAGCGCCAGATCGCCCGTGCCGCCGGCCACGTCGAGGATGACCTCGCCCGGTTGCGGGTTCAGGCGGGCCGCAGCTGCGTCCTTCCACAGACGGTGGACGCCGCCGCTCATCAGGTCGTTCATCCGGTCGTAGGACGGCGCGACACTGTCGAACACGCCGCGCACCCGGCGCACCTTTTCGTCGCGCGGCATGTCACGGTAGCCGAACGGCGAGGTGGTCTGATCGGAGGGGTCGGCAGTGCTCATGTCGCGCGGTTTAGCCTGTCGGTGGGGCGGCGTCACCGGTCCGTGTGGTCGCGGTGGCCGGATCAGGCCTCGACCGTCTGGGGCAGGCCCAGATCGGCCATGACGCCGCGCATCAGGGCGTAGCAACCGCACGCGGCCCCCTCCAGCGCCTTGCGGTCCGTGACACAGACCCAGCCACGCCCGCGCCGTATCAGACCCCGGCCTTCCAGCTCGGCGCTGACCTCGCTGACGGTGGCGCGACGCACGCCGAGCATGTCGGCAACATCGGCCTGGGTCAGGTCCAGCCGGTCACTGTCGGTCCGGTCGTGGGTGGTCAGCAGCCAGCGCGCCAGGCGCTGGTCCAGCCGGTGCTGGGCATTGCAGGCCGCCGCCTGCTGGACCTGGGCCATCAGGCCCTCGGTGAAGCGTGACAGGGCCACGCGCATCGGCGCGCTGTGGTACAACAGATCGGCGAACACCGCCGCCGGGCAGCAGGCGGCCACGCCTTCGATCTGGCAGACGGCGCGGGTCGCCGCCCGGCCATTCATCGGACCGCAGGTGACGCCGACCAGACCCTCGCGACCGATGGCGGCGGTCTCAACTGCGCGGCCCTCGCCCAGATCTGTCATCAGGGACACGACGCCGTGCAGGGGGAACCAGATCGCGTCGACCGCCTCACCGATGTCATAGAGCATCAGGCCCGGGTCGAACGGGGTCTCTTTCAGGTGCGGGGCCAGCCGCTTCTGGTCGACAGGCCTGAGCGTCGCCAGCCAGAGGTTGTCAGTAAACGCGTCCATGTTCACCTCCGTAAGGGTGGTTTCCGCCAAACGACAAGCTTGGCCATTCGTTCCCGCCTTCCGGACCGCTCGCGGACCGGTCTATAGGGGGGCGTCGCATCAAAGGGAGTCACGCCATGACCGCAAAGATCGAGGCCGAAACGGCCATCCAGAGCCTTGAGGGATGGGCCGTCGATCCGGGCGAGGGCGACGCCATCCAGAAGACCTTTCGCTTTGCCGATTTCAACGCGGCGTTTGGCTTCATGACGCGGGTCGCCCTGATGGCGGACAAGCGCGACCACCACCCCGAATGGTTCAATGTGTACGACCGGGTCGAGGTGCGGCTGACCACCCACGACGCCGATGGGGTGACCGACAAGGACGTCGATCTGGCCCGCTTCATGAATGAGGTCGCCACCGCCATGGGAGCCCGCGCATGACCGATCGCGTCAAGGGGAAATGCGTCCTGATCACCGGTGCCGCCGGCGGCCTGGGTCAGGCGATGGCGCTGCGGCTGCTGGAAGAGGGCGCGACGGTCGCCCTGACCGATCTGGATACCGGGGCGGTCGAGGCCCTGCGCGACCGGCTGCTGGCCGATCATCCCGGCCGGGTGTTCGCCTTTACCCACGATGTGGCGCGCGAGGAGGACTGGGTCCGCGTGGTGGCCGAGGCGACCGAGGACATGGGCGGGCTGTCGGTGCTGATCAACAATGCCGGTATCGGCGGCGAGCTGCGCTATGCCGAGGCCGATACGCTGGACAACTGGCGCAAGGTTCAGGCGGTCAACATCGAGAGCATCATGCTGGGCTGCAAGCATGCCATGCCGCACCTGCGCGCCTCTGCGCCCGCGTCAATTATCAACATCTCGTCGGTGGCGGGACTGGCCGCCGCCCCGGGCATGGGCGCCTATAACGCCACCAAGGCCGCCGTCTGGATGTACACCAAGACCATCGCGCTGGAGGCCGCCAAGCAGGACTGGAATGTGCGCTGCAACTCGGTCCACCCGGTGTTCATCAAGACGCCGATCCTCGACCCCTTCATCGCCATGGCCGGCGGTGACGAGGCCAAGGCCCATGAGCGGCTGACCCGCGGCATTCCGCTGAAGCGCATCGGCGAGCCCGACGATGTGGCCTGGTGCGTGGTCTATCTGGCCTCGGACGAGTCCAAATTCGTGACCGGGTCCGAGTTCAAGATCGACGGCGGCATGCTGGCGCAGTGAGGCGGTCATTGTCCTCCTTCTGACATGCACGAGCGCCTCTCACCCTTGGGGCAGAGGTTGGAGGGCAGGCGGAGCGCCGGGCCTTCGCCCGGATGAGAACAAGAAATACCGTTTCGACGAAGACAGACGCTCCGCGCGGGTGGTTTTCCAGGAGCTTGCGTCGGGTGGCCGTATTCGGGCCTTACCGCAGCGCCCCCGGCGGGCGGGGCCTTCCTGCGAAGGCTCCCGGACGATCGAGTATCCCCCTCGACCCAGTGTTTTTGGGGCCTACCGTTCG
>NZ_DDOD01000001.1:0-29417 GCF_002341485.1 Brevundimonas sp. UBA2503
GCTTATGAGTCCAGAACCTAGTTGGCCAGCGACAGATAGGGGGTCGGTCCGGAGCCACCGCGCGCAAGATCGGCCGAGAGGGTCAGCTCGCCGGTGCCGTCGCCCAGTCGCGCCTTGTAGATCTGCATATTCTCCATGACCCGCATCATATAGTTGCGCGTCTCGGTGAAGGGCGTGCACTCGATGAAGTCGACGGGGTCCACGATACCTCCGCGCGGGTCGCCGCAGCGGGCAATCCACTGGGGCGGGCGGGCCGGTCCGGCGTTATAGCCCACGGCTGCCAGAATCATGGACCCGCCATTGGCCACCATCAGCTCGCCGAGGTGATAGCTGCCCAGCGTCATATTATAGTCGGGGTCCCACAGGCGATCGAGCGAGTAGGGCATACCCAGACGGCGGGCGACGCCCGAGGCCGTTGATGGCAGGAACTGCATCATGCCACGCGCCCCGGCACTCGACACCACCAGCGGGTCATAGCTGGATTCCTGACGGGTGATGGCCAGGGTGAAGGGCAGGGGGGCGGCGCCCGCGACCTCGGGCGGGATGCGGATCGGGTATTGGCGCATGGGCATCAGCCAGCCGCGCTGGCTGGCGGCACGTCCGACCATCATCGAGCCGAACCGGTCGCCAAAGCCCAGCACCATATCCATCAACTGGGCGACATCGGTGGCGGCCGGCAGGGTGTCGTCGAGATGATAGGCAAAGGCCCGAAGCAGGCCCATCTCTCCGGCTTCACCCGACATACGGGCGGCCTGAACGACCTCATTGCCCTCGAAGGCCGCGCGAGCCTCGGGCGTGATCTCGGGGTCGGCGGGCAGGATGATCTGCGTCTGGCCTGCCTTTTCGGCGGCCAGCTGGCCATAGAAGGACTGGATGTGAATGGCGCCGGCGCCATAGTAGCCTCGGGCGGCGCCCATATCGCCCTGGGCCTCGGCGGCCCGACCCAGCCAGTAGAGCGCCCGCCCCTGGGTGATCGGGGTCTCGGACATCTGGCGCAGGGACTCGAAATGGCGGCCGGCCCGGGCCGGGTCATTCAGCTTCACCAGGGCGACCCAGCCGGCAAAGAATTCGGCATCGACCATGCGCTCGCCGCCGGGGAAGCCATGACCGGCCATGGAGTCATAGGCGGCCTGCCAGTTCCGGACCTCCAGCGCGTCGAGGAAATAGTTGCGGCGTTCGCTCCACAGGGTGTTCTGGCCATCGGAATGGGTCGGGGCGGCGGGCAGGCCGGCCAGCAGGCCAAAGCCCTCGGCCTCGCGGCCCTGCGAGCGCAGGATGCGGACCCGTTCGAGGACCACGGCGGGGTGACCCGCCTGGGCCGGAGTCAGTCCGGCAACGATGGCGTCGGGGGCATAGGCGGTGCGGAGCGCCAGAACGGCCTCTGCGATCGTGCGCTGTGCGGGGCTGACCCGGTTGATCATGGCGCGCGTCGCGGGACCATGCGGTCCCAGCAGCAGCATGTTCAGTCGCGCCTCATCATCGGCAGGCGCGATCCAGTTCGGCCAGATCGACCGAATGCGGCTCTGGGCGTCGAACTCGAACGACTGGTTCCGCCACCAGTCGCGGATGATCGGGCGGGCCTCGTCCGCCCGACCCGAGGCTTCGAGCGCCAGCGCCAGCCCGATGGCCCCGTCGATGGTCAGGGGCGGGTGGCCGTCGAAGAAGCCGATGACTGCTGCGGGGCTGGCCGAGCTGCGGCCAATGGCACGCTCACCGGCCATGATGCGGCTTTCGGCGCGGGGCCAGTCGGCGAAGGTGACTCGGGCGCGGGCCAGTTCCTCGAAGCTCATCAGATCGGCCGAGGTGTCGACAAGGGCCCAGTCGACCAGCTTGCGCGCGGTGGCGTTGTCGATTCCGGCTGCAAGGCTGCGGGCCCGGTCGATGTCGCGGGCGCGGGCGGCCTCAAGCGCCTGGTTGAGCAGGCGGGCCTCGGCCGCGTTCAGCAGGCGGACGGTGGCGCCATAGGGCACTTCCTGGGCGCTCGCGTCCGAGTTCGAGGACGAGAACCAGTTCACCGATGACAGGTTCGAGACCAGCACCTCGGGCGCAGGGGCACTGAGGGCCAGGATCGTGGCCAGGATCGATGTCAGCATGGTTTGTCCTAACCCCATCATCTCGGTTGCGGCAGCACGAGGCGCCCCTTACGTTCGAAACCTTCCGCAGACTCGGTAAAGCCCACGCGAAGGACCATCGTTCCCATGACCGGCCCGACTTTCAAGGGCGTGATCACCGCCTTGATCACACCTCTTCGTGACGGAAACGTGGACGACGACGCTTTGAAGGCGTTGGTCGAGCGCCAGATCGCGGCTGGCGTGCACGGCGTGGTGCCCATGGGCACGACCGGCGAGAGCGCGACCCTGACGGCGGAAGAGCACGCCTATGTGGTCGAATCCGTGGTTTCGACCGTGGCCGGTCGTATCCGCGTGATCGCAGGCGCAGGCTCGTCCTCGACCGATGTCGCCATCGACAAGGTGCGTCACGCCAAGACGGTCGGCGCTGACGGGGCGCTGGTTGTGACCCCCTATTACAACCGGCCCTCGCAAGAAGGGCTGGCCCTGCATTTCGAGGCGATCGCCGAGGCCGTGCAGCTGCCGGTGCTGCTCTACAATGTGCCCGGTCGCACGGGCGTGGACCTGTCGAATGACACGGTGGCGCGGCTGGCGAAGCACCCCAACATCGTCGGCATCAAGGACGCCACGGCGGACCTCGCCCGCGCCAGCTGGATGCGGACCCATGTCGACGGGCGTTTTGACCTGATCTCGGGCGATGACCCCAGTTTCCTCGGCTATCTGGCGCATGGTGGGCACGGGGTGATTTCAGTGACGTCCAACGTCGCGCCCGAGGCCATGGTCGCCCTGTACGACGCGGTTCAGGCCGGCGATCTGGAGAGCGCTCGTCTGTGGCAGGATCGGCTGATCGATCTGCACAAGGCACTGTTTCTGGACAATTCTCCGGCCCCGACGAAGTACGCCTTGGCGCGTCTGGGTCTGTGCAGCGAGGAGGTGCGGCTGCCGCTGGCGCCCACGGCGGATGCGGTCAGGCCTGCCATCGATCGCGCCATGAAGGCGGCGGGCGTTCAATAATGGCGCAAGCACCCGCCCAAAGGCGTCCTCAGTCGGACAAGAAGAAGTATGAGCCGAAGATCATCGCCGAGAACCGGCGCGCGCGCTTCGACTATTTTCTGGACGCGCCGGTCGAGGCCGGCATCATCCTGGTCGGCACCGAGATCAAGGCGCTAAGGGCCGGGCGCGCAAATATCGCCGAAAGCTATGCCGCCATCGAGGGGCGCGAGATCGTGCTGATCAATGCGGACATCCCGCCCTACGCCCAGGCCAACCGGTTCAACCATGAGCCGCGCCGCCCGCGAAAGCTGCTGCTGCATCGCCGCCAGATCGACCGCATGATCGGGGCTGTGCAGAAGGACGGCCAGACGCTGATCCCACTCAAGCTGTATCTGAACGAATCGGGCAAGGCGAAGGTGGAGCTGGCGCTGGCCAAGGGCAAGAAGCTGCACGACAAGCGCGAAACCTCCGCCAAACGCGACTGGCAGCGCGACAAGGCCCGCCTGCTGCGCGAAAAGGGCTGAGCCTTAGCCCAGAGGCTGCGCCTCGATGACGCCGACCAGTTGGGTCTGGCCCATACGCTCATACAGGCCCAGCGACGGCCCCTGGGCCCAGTCCCAGGCAAAGCCGGCTGCGGACAGCGCGACAGCCGCGACAACCGCCCAGAGAGCGGCTTTTCGTTCGCCGCGGGAAAAGAAGTGAGTGTTCGTACGCATGACAGCCTCCTGTGGGCCGAAACGCGGGCTCTCGCGGAGATGTTCCCGCGAAAGTTAGTCTACACGTGCGAGGGGAAAAGGATGTGTCCGGGCCGCCACATTCGCCTGTCAGGCGAACAATGTTCGATCACATTTCGATGAGGATGCGAGCCCGCTCGAAAATCTCCCGGAACATCAGGGGCGTGAGCCGCCCTGTATTCGTGTTCAACCGGGAGCAGTGATAGCTGTTCAGCAGGACGTAGGGGCCGACCCGGGCCTCGGACCCATGCCCCGGCGCCATGGCCGAGGCAGGCTTGCCCAGCGCCTTCAGCACATTGCGGCGCGAGACATCGCCCAGGGTGACGATCACCTTCAGCTGCGGCAGGGTCTGAAGGCGGGCGGTCAGGAAGGGCCGACAGGTCGCCTCTTCGGCCGGCAGGGGTTTGTTGCCGGGCGGGGCGCAGCGGACGGCATTGGTAATCATGCAGTCGAGCAGTTCCAGCCCGTCATCGGGCCGGGCGTCATAGGTGCCGCGCGCAAAGCCGGTCTCGATCAGCGTCTGATATAGCAGCCAGCCGGCGTGATCGCCGGTGAAGGGTCGACCCGTGCGGTTGGCCCCGGTGCGACCAGGGGCGAGGCCCGCCACCAGCAGCCGGGCCTGCGTGTCGCCGAACGAAGGTGCGGCGCCATTGAACCAGTCGGGTTCGCGCCGCGCATTCTCGGCGCGATAGGCCACCAGCCGGGGGCAGAGTGGACAGTCGGCGGGCGGCTCGGCGACCGGAGCAGGCGTCGTCATGCGTCTTCGCGGACCGTGCGGGGGCGGCCGTACAGAGTCTTGAGGTCGGCCAGCTCGACGAAGTCGTCAGCCTGACGGCGCAGTTCGTCGGCGATGTGCGGGGGCTGGGTTTTGAGCGTCGAGACCACCGACACCCGGCAGCCCTCCGCCTGAACCGCCTGCACGAGACGGCGGAAGTCGCCATCGCCCGAGAACAGCACGGCGTGGTCGAGCCGCGGGGCCATCTGCATCATGTCGACGGCGATCTCGACATCCATATTGCCCTTCATGCGGACATGGCCCGAGGCATCGGTAAAGCGCCGGACCGGTTTGGTCACGGTGGAGAAGCCATTGTAGCCCAGCCAGTCCACCAGCGGACGCACGGGTGAGAATTCCTCCCCCTCGACCACGGCGGTGTAGTAGTAGGCGCGGACGAAACGCGATCGTTCGCGCACGTCGTCCAGCATGGCCTTGAAGTCCAGATCGAAACTCAGCGACCGGGCAGCTGCATGAAGATTTGAGCCGTCGATGAACAGCGCAAGGCGCTCGTCAGGGTAGAGGTGCATTCTCGATGTCCTGTAAAATATGAGGGTCCGATGGACGACCCCGGAGAGAATATGAGCCCCTCTGTCATCATCGCTCTGGGCAGCAATGACAAGGGGGCCTGGCCGGATATCAGCGCCTTGCTGGACGCCGCTGTTCACGATCTGGAGAGCGCGGGACTGGGCGACGTTCGCCGCTCGCGCTGGTGGCGGTCGGCCGCCTGGCCCGACCCGACCGATCCGCCGTTTCTGAATGGCGTGGCGCAAGGCGCGTGGGCCGGGACAGCGCTTGAACTGATGACCACGCTTTCCGGCATTGAGGCGCGCTTTGGGCGCGAACGGTCGGTGAAAAATGCGCCCCGGATGCTGGACCTCGACCTGATCGACTTCAGTGGACAGGTGCTGAACTTGCCCGATCTGATCCTCCCCCACCCGCGGGCCGTCGATCGCGTCTTCGTCATGGGGCCGCTGGCCGAGATAGACCCGGACTGGAGGGATCCTGTCTCCGGACGCCCGGTCACTGCGCTGGTCGAGACCGCCCGCGTCGGACGCGACGCGGTGCCGCTGGATCGCTAGACGCCTCATTCCTGCCGATGTGGCGTTGCACAATGGGCGGGAAGTCTCTATTTTGTCTGGTTCTCCCAGAGTTCGAGGAAATTCATGGCTCGCGTCACTGTCGAAGACTGCATCCAAAGGGTGCCGAACCGTTTTGGTCTGGTCCTGCTGGCCGGTCACCGCGCCCGCAACATCGCCAAGGGCGAGGCGCTGACCATTGATCGCGACAATGACAAGAACCCGGTCGTCGCCCTGCGCGAACTGGCTGACGACACTGTGTCGCCGGATGAACTGAGCGAGAACCTGATCACCACCCTGCAACGGGTGGATGAGCGCACCGAGGCCGAGGATGAGGCCGAGACCCGCGCCCTGCTGGCCGAGCCGCAGCACATGAACATGGCCGAGGCCGAACTGATCCGTGCGCTGCAAAGCGACCGTGACGGCGGCCAGGAGGAGCGCTACTGACAGCGGAACCGAACACGGTTGTTCCACTCCGCCCGAAGCGGTCCCGTATCGCCCCGGTAGCCAAACTTGTCGAAGCTGAAACGCCTTCCCCTGCGGCTCTCGAGAAGCCGCGGGTCGAGCGCGTGCGCGTGCTACGCCAGTTCGAACTGGTGGAGATGGTCAAGGCCTATGACCCGTCTGCGGACGAGGCGCTGATCAACAAGGCCTATGTCTATGCGATGAAGATGCACGGCTCGCAGCTGCGGGCCTCGGGCGACCCCTACTTCGCCCATCCGATTCAGGTCGCGGGCATCCTGACGGACTACAAGCTCGACACTGCCACCATCGTCACCGCCCTGCTGCACGATGTGGTCGAGGACACTTCGGCGACGCGCGACGACATCGCCGCCATGTTCGGCGAAGAGGTTGCGGAACTGGTCGAGGGCGTGACCAAGCTGAGCCGCCTCGAGCTTCAGGCCGAGCATACCCGTCAGGCCGAGAACCTGCGGAAATTCATCCTCGCCATTTCCCGCGACGTCCGGGTGCTGCTGGTCAAGCTTGCCGACCGGCTGCACAACATGCGCACCCTCCATTACGTGAAGCCCGAGAAGCGCGAGCGGATCAGCCGCGAGACGCTGGAGGTCTATGCGCCGCTGGGCCGGTCGATCGGCATCCATTCGATCGCCCTCGAGCTTGAGGAACTGGCCTTCGAGCATCTGAACCCGATCGCGCACACCGCCATCAAGCGGCGGCTGGAGGCGCTGAAGCAGGAGCAGGGCACGGCGCTGGAAGACGTGGCCCAGGAGGTCCAGGACCTGCTGGTGGCCAAGGGTGTAGAGGCCGAGGTCATCGGTCGCCAAAAGACGCCCTATTCCATCTGGCGCAAGCTGCAGCGCAAGTCGGTCGGCTTTTCGACCCTGTCGGACATCTATGCCTTTCGGGTGATCGTCGACAGCGAGGACGACTGCTACCGGGCGCTGGGCGTGATCCACCGGGCCTGGCCGATGGTGCCGGACCGGTTCAAGGACTTCATCTCGACCCCCAAGTCGAACAACTATCGTTCAATCCACACGACCCTGGTCGGCCGGGGCGGGGTGCGCATCGAGACCCAGATCCGGACGCGCGACATGGACCGGATCGCCGAGGACGGCGTCGCCGCCCACTGGCGCTACAAGAACAAGTCCTACGGCTTTGACCGCGAGGCGATGGAGCGTTCCGGTGGACGCGATCCGCTGGAGAACCTGCGACGTCTGGTCCAGATCATCGAAACGGGCGAGGGCGGCGACGACTGGGTCGAGCATGCCAAGCTGGAGATGTTCCTCGATCAGGTGTTCGTCTTCACGCCCAAGGGCCAGCTGATCACCTTGCCACGCGGGGCCATGCCGCTGGACTTTGCCTTTGCCGTCCATACCGAGGTCGGCGAGACCGCCGTCGGCGTGAAGATCAACGGCGAGCTGAAGCCGATGCGGACCCAGCTGGTCAATGGCGACGTCGTTGAGATCATTCGCGGGGCCAAGCGTGAGGTACCGGTCGACTGGCGCTCGCTGACGGTGACGGGGCGTGCACGCTCGTCGATCCGCCGCACGATCCGCAGTTCGGAGCGCGAGGAGTTCCACAAACTGGGGCGTTCAACGCTTGAGCAGACCCTGTCACGCGCGGGCAAGAAGTTGAGCGAACTGGCGCTGACCCCGGTGCTTGAGACCCTGTCGATCGAGTCCGAGGAGGCCCTGTTCGAAGCGATCGGGCGCGGGCAGGTGCAGGCGATCAAGGTCGTCGAGATGCTGTTCCCGGCGCTCAAGGGCCAGGTCAAGGTCGCCCACGACCGGCGCAGGATCGAGGAGAGCGAGGCCCAGCTGTACGTTCGGGGCAGCGGCCTGACGCCGGGCATCAGCATCCACTTTGGCCACTGTTGTTCGCCGCTGCCGGGCGACCGCATCGTCGGCATTCTGGAGCCGGAGCGCGGTCTGACGGTGCACACCATCGACTGCGGCCGACTGGTCGAGTTCAGCGACGACGACAGCCTGTGGCAGGACCTGCAGTGGACCCCCCGCGCCGAGATGAACGCGACGGCAGCCTCGCGGCTCAAGGCCACTATCCGCAATGCCCCGGGCGTGCTGGGGCAGGTCGCCACCCAGATCGGCGAGGCGGGCGGCAATATCCTCAACCTGGTCATGACCCACCGGCAGCAGGACTTCTTTGACGTGGAGATCGACGTCGAGGTCCGCGATGCCCGCCATGCCACGACCCTGATGGCGGCGCTGCGGGCCAATGCCTTTGTCGATTCGGTCGAACGCGTGCGCGGCTGATGGCGGATCGCCCGTCCGACAATACGGCCCAGAGGGCCTCGCCGTCCTATCGCCTGCCGGCGCTCGATCAGGACTTTCTGCTGGGCGACTCCATGCGGGGCGTGCGGTTCCTGCTGGAATACGCCAAGGCCGAGGAGGCGCTCAGGGCATGGGGCGTGCGCTCGACCATCGTCGTGTTCGGCAGCGCCCGCGTGAAGCCCGGCACGCCCTGGTACGACACGGCGCGCGCGTTCGGCCGCCTCGCCTCCGAGCGGGGCGGGGCCCTGGACGGCGCGGTCGGGGAACTGCGCAACAACGTCATCGCCACCGGCGGCGGGCCGGGGATCATGGAAGCGGCCAACCGTGGCGCGACGGACGTGGGCGCCCCTTCCGTGGGTTTCAACATCACCCTGCCGCACGAGCAGGAGCCCAACGCCTGGTCGACGCCGGAGCTGACATTTCGCTCTCACTATTTCGCCATGCGCAAGATGCATCTGGCCATGCGCGCCAATGCGCTGGTGGTGTTTCCGGGCGGCTTTGGCACCTTTGACGAGCTGTTCGAACTGCTGACCCTGCGCCAAACCGACAAAGCCCCGCCGATCCCCATCGTCCTCGTGGACCGGGCCTATTGGACGTCGATCCTCAATTTCGAGGCGATGGTCGAGCACGGCATGATCGCCAAAAAGGACCTCGACCTGATGGGATTTGCCGATGACGCCGAGGGCATCTGGCGCGAACTGCTGGCCCGTGGCCTGAAGCCGCACCAGAACCTGGAATAAGGCCGCGCTTCGGTCTTTCCTCCGGCCGCCTGAGGGGTCTAGAAACGGCGCATGAACACCGAAGACGTCCTGACCGAATTTCGCGATGCCGGGGCCCTGCGCGAGGGCCATTTCGTGCTGTCCTCGGGGCTGCACAGCCCGGTCTTCCTGCAGAAAAATCTGGTGTTCATGGATACCGCCCGCTGCGAGCGGTTGTGCAAGGCTTTGGCCGACAAGATCACGGCGACGGTCGGGGCGGTCGATGTGGCCATCTCACCGGCCGTAGGCGGGATCATCCCCGGCTATGAGACCGCGCGGCATCTGAAGGTCCGCTCTCTCTACGTCGAACGCGAGGGCGGCGAGTTCAAGCTGCGGCGCGGCTTTACGGTCGAGCCGGGCGAGCGCGTTGTCATGGTCGAGGACATCGTCACCACCGGCCTGTCGTCGCGCGAATGCATCGAGGCGATCCGCAAGGCGGGCGGCGAGGTCGTGGCGGCCGCCTGCATCGTCGACCGGTCGGGGGGCAGGGCGGACGTGGGCGTGCCGCTGATCGCGCTGGCGACGCTGGATGTGCCCGCATACCCGGCCGACGCCCTGCCGCCCGAACTGGCCGCCCTGCCGGTCGAGGACCCGGGCAGCCGCAGACTGGCAAAGGGATAGACCATGGCCGAGCGGGTGCGTCTGGGGGTCAATATCGACCATGTGGCCACGGTGCGGAATGCCCGGGGCGGCCTGCATCCCGATCCGGTCCGCGCGGCCGAGCAGGCGCTCGCCGCAGGGGCCGACGGCATCACCGCCCATCTGCGCGAGGACCGCCGCCACATCACCGATCCGGATATCGAAGCCTTGAGCGTCCTGTGTGCCCGCGCCGGGCGACCGCTCAATTTCGAAATGGCCCTGACGCAGGAGATGCTGGACATCGCCCTGCGCCACCGGCCCCACGCAGTCTGCATCGTGCCCGAACGCCGCGAGGAGGTGACGACCGAGGGCGGGCTGAACGTGCAGGCCCACATCGGGCCGCTGTTCTTTGCTGTGCAGCAGCTGAAGGAGGCCGGCATCCGCGTCTCCCTGTTCATCGATCCGTCGAAACAGCAGGTGATGGCCGCGACCGGTGTCGGCGCCCAGGTAGTCGAGTTTCATACGGGTCGGTACTGCCACGTCGAGGGCGAGGCGCGTCGCGCGGCCTTTCAGGAGCTGACCGAGGCGGTGGCGATGGCGCACAGCGTCGGCCTTGAGGTCCATGCCGGGCACGGGCTGGACTATGAGACCGCAGCCGAGATCGCGACCTTGCCGCAGATCCGCGAGCTCAACATCGGCCATTTCCTGATCGGCGAGGCCATCTTCATCGGTCTGGACGAGGCCATTGCCCGGATGCGGTCCGCCATCGACGGAGCGGCGTTTTGATCGTCGGGGTCGGCGCCGATCTGTGCGATATCCGCCGCATCCAGACCTCGCTGGACCGCTTCGGCGACCGCTTCAAACAGCGCTGCTTCACCGAGCTGGAACGCACCCGCTCCGACCGCAAGCCGGACCCGGCCTGGAGCTACGCCAAGCGGTTCGCGGCCAAGGAGGCGTGCGCCAAGGCACTGGGTACCGGCATGCGGGCCGATGTCTACTGGCGCGACATGGGGGTGGTGAACCTGCCCAGTGGTCGGCCGACCCTGATACTGACCGGACATGCCGCCGAGCATCTGGCGCGACTGACACCGTCAGGCCACACTTCCAGCATCCACTTGACGCTCAGCGACGAGCATCCTTATGCGCTCGCCTTCGTGGTGATCGAAGTCTTGCCCGTCACATAATCAGGCTATAGGCCTGTCACGCTTGCGCGCGGCACACCGGGGGTTCTGCAATGACCGAAGAGAACAAGACGACCGAGACGGACGATCACGCCGCGCCCGACGCGGCGCCGACGCCCGAGCCGGTCGAGACGGGCACGGCTCACGTCGAACCGGCTGCGGCCGAGCCCACGACGCACGAGACCGAAGGATCCGTATCGCACGCCGAGCCTGAGCCCGCCGTCGAGGTGACGCCGGACGTCGAGCCCGTCGTGGCCCCGGAAGAAGCGGCTGAGCCTGTGGCTGCAGCCGAGCCCGAACCCGATCATTCGCCCGAGCCCGAGCCCGAGCCCGAGCCCGAGCCCGCCCCGGCGGAAGCTATGACCCCGCCGCCCGAGCCGATCGCCGCTGCCCTTGCGGCCGCCTCGTCCGGTGCCGACCCTGAGTCCTCGCGTCGCCCGGTCTGGAGCGACGAGGGCGATGCCCACGACGGGGATGACGGCGACGACGGCGGTGACGATTCCGACGGCGGGAAAAGCGACAAGAACGAGTGGGTCGAGATCATCAAGACCGTCGCCATCGCCCTGTTCATCGCCATTCTGCTGCGAATCTTCCTGTTCCAGCCCTTCACCATTCCGTCGGCCTCGATGGAGCCGAACCTGTACGAGGGCGACTACATCGTCGTGTCCAAATGGACCTACGGCTATTCGAAGCACGCCATCCCTTACAGCCCGCCGCTGTTCGAGGGCCGCATCATGGACAATGCGCCGGAGCGCGGTGACATCGCCGTCTTCAAACTGCCGAGCGACAACAAGACCGACTACATCAAGCGCGTGATCGGTGTGCCCGGCGACCGGGTGCAGATGATCAACAATGTCCTGCACATCAACGGCGAGCCGGTCGAGAACGTCGTCGTCACCGGCGAACAGGTGGCTGACATGTTCAACGGCCAGACGGTCACCACCCTGCGCGAGACCCTCCCGAACGGCCGTAGCTACCAGATCCAGGACTTCGGCCCGAACTACAGCCTCGACAACACTCCGGTGTTCGAGGTGCCCGAGGGCTACTACTTCATGATGGGTGACAACCGCGACAACTCGATCGACAGCCGCGAACAGTCGGCCATGGGGGTCGGCCTGGTCCCCGCAGAGAACCTGATCGGCAAGGCCGAGATGATCCTGTTCTCGTGGAACGAGGGGGCGTCGCTCTGGAACCCGGTCAGCTGGTTCAGCAAGGTTCGCCTGGACCGCTTCTTCACCGTCCTGAAATAGGGGATGGCGGATCGCCGGAATAAGGCTGTCCGGGCGCTGGCCCAGACGCTGGGATATGAGTTCCGCGATCCGTCCCTGCTGGAACGCGCCCTGACCCACCCCAGCGTGGGTGAGGGTGCGGCCCACGACGCCGTCGGGCGTCCCATTCTGGATAACCAGAGGCTGGAGTTCTTCGGCGACCGGGTACTGGGCCTGCTGGTCGCCGAACGGCTAATGCGCGACTTCCCCCAGGCGGATGAGGGTGAGATGTCCTCGCGCCTGCACGGTCTGGTCGACAAGGCCGCCTGTGCGCGGGTGGGTGAGGCCGCCGGCGTGGGACCGGCCCTGCGCATGTCCCCCGGCGAGAGCAAACAGGGCGGGCGGCGCCGCGACGGCATCCTGGCCGACGCCATGGAAGCCATTCTGGCCGCGATCTATTTCGACGGCGGCCTGGATGCGGCCCGCACGGCATTCGACCACCTGTGGCGAAACGAACTGGAAAACCCGTCCTCGCGCAGCCTCAGCAATCCGAAATCGTCGTTGCAGGAGTGGTCGCTCAAGGTTGGGCGGGGGCTGCCAGCCTATCGCGTGGTCGAGCGAACCGGCAGTGACCACGCCCCGACCTTCCGTGTCGAAGTGACGATCAGCGGCACGGATGCCTTGACCGCGACCGGTCGTTCGCGTCAGGAGGCGGAGAAAGCGGCCGCCCTGGCCCTGATGAAGCGTGAAGGCGTGATTTGACCTCAGATACCTCCCAGACCGGAACGCGGGCCGGCTTCGTCGCCGTGATCGGCGCGCCCAATGCCGGCAAATCGACGCTGGTCAACCGGCTGACGGGCTCCAAGGTGTCGATCGTCACCCAGAAGGTGCAGACTACACGCTTTCCCGTGCGGGGCATCGTCATGGACGGCCAGACCCAGATGGTGCTGGTGGATACGCCCGGCATCTTTAACCCGCGGCGCAGGCTGGACCGCGCCATGGTCGCCTCGGCCTGGGAAGGCGCAGAGGAGGCCGACGCCGTCGTGCATCTGGTCGACACCTCGGCCCAGATGGCCATCGGGGAGGGTAAGGGCTCGCCCGCTGACCGTCGCTCGGTCGAGGATGTCGAGACCATCATCCAGGCCCTGAAGGGCCGCGACAGCAAGGCGATCCTGGCGCTCAACAAGATCGACGGCCTGAAGCGCGAGTCGATGCTGGCCGTGATGACCGAGCTGTTCAACACGGGGGTTTACAGCGACGTCTTCCTGATTTCGGCGGCGACCGGCGACGGGGTGCTGGATCTCAAGGCCCACCTCTCGGGCCTGATGCCGGAAAGCCCCTGGCTGTATCCCGAGGATCAGAGCGCGGACCTGCCGCTGCGGGTTCTGGCGGCCGAGATCACGCGGGAAAAGGTGTTCCTGCGGGTGCACGAGGAACTGCCCTATTCGGCGGCGGTCGAAACCACAGCCTTCGAGGAGCGCGACGACGGCTCTGTCCGGATCGAGCAGACCATCTATGTCGAGCGCGAGAGCCAGCGGCCGATCGTTCTGGGCCGCTCGGGCCAGACCCTGAAATGGATCGGCCAGAAGTCTCGCGAGGAGCTGACCCTGCTGATGGACCGGCCGGTTCACCTGTTCCTGACGGTCAAGGTCGATCCGAAATGGCAGGACTCACGCGCTCTTTATGCCCAGTTCGGCCTGACTTTCGATATCTAGGGTCGGATGAGACCCTTACCGATTCTTGCAGGGCTGGCGGCCCTGGCTGTGCTGATCTCGTCCGCCTGGGCGGTGACGGTGCGAACCGACGCCGGTCAGGACACGGCCGAGGCTGCGTCGGGGCCTTCCATCCGCGTCCGCCCACCGGTTGTGGCGGTCGAGGACCTGCCGCAGCTGAAGGCGTCGCTCGATGATCTGGCGGCTCGCGACAGGTTTGCCGGCGCTGTGCTGGTTGCGCGCGGGGATCAGGTGTTGTTCCGGCAGGTCTATGGCATGGCGGATCGCGAAGCCGGTCGCCCGTTCCAGCTGGACACCCCTGTGCGGTTGGCCTCGGTCAGCAAGATGTTCACCGCCGCCGCCATCCTGCGCCTTCAGGACGAGGGCGTGCTGAGCGTCGGTGATCCGGTCTGCGACTGGATCACCGACTGTCCGGAGGCCTGGGCCGACATTCGCATCGGCCATCTGATCTCGCACCAGTCGGGCATCCCCGACCTGATGGCGCGCCCCGGCTGGGGCACCCGGCGCGTGACCCCGGCGACCCTCGAAGAGCTGACGCGGGACAGCGCCCTCTATAATCTGCAGTTCGAGCCGGGCACGGACCTGCGCTACAACAACGCCGGCTTCAATCTGGCGGCCGCCGTGGTCGAGGCCGCAACGCGTTTGCCCTTTCAGCGCTATCTGGAGCAGGCCTTCTTTGAGCCGCTGGGGATGAGCCGGACCGGCTTTGACGCAGTGCCCGGGCTGGCCATGGGCTATGCCGACTTCCCTGCGGGGATCACGCCCCAGCCCGAGGCGAATGTCAGCATCATTCCGGGCGCGGGCGCCCTGTCCTCGACCATGGACGACCTGCTGGCCTGGGCCTGGGCGCTGCATCGGGGCGGGCTACTGAGCCCGAAGGCCTATGCGGCATTGATTGCGGACCATGCGCCGGGCGACACCCCTGAGGAGCGCCGGGGCGGTCCGCGTCGGCACTGGGGCTATGGCCTGTTCAGCCGGGCGCTGGGACAGCAGGTCGAGCCGGCCTTCGACGACCGTCAGATCTATCACACCGGCAGCTGGTCCGGTTTCCGCAACATGATGGTCTGGCAGCCCGACGCCGGGATTGTCGTGATCGTCCTGTCGAACAACTACCACCGGCGGGAAGAGGTGTTCCTGATCAGTCAGCAGGCTGTGGCCGAGGCCCTCGGACGCCCCTTCCCGGAGCGTCTGGCCCCGCGAGACTGATCGTCAGGCGAGCGCGTCGGCCAGCCGCAGAAAGCCGACGATGTCGATGGTCTCGGCCCGGGCGTCCGGTTCGATCCCGGCGGCCTCGCACAGGGTCGCGCCGCCGAGAGGCTTGAGACTGGAACGCAGCATCTTGCGGCGCTGGCCAAAGGCTGCGGCGGTCACCCGCTCCAGCTTGCGGATACGGTCGTCGGCCAGCCGCTCGGCATGGGGCACCAGATGCACGACCGCCGAGGCCACCTTGGGCGGCGGGGTAAAGGCGGCCGCAGGCAGAGTCATGACCATGCGCGCCTCGCACAGGGCCTGGCTGATGACGGCGAGCCGGCCATAGGCGTCGTCGTCGGGCTGGGCCACCACGCGCTGGGCGACCTCCTTCTGGAACATCAGCGTCATCGAAGCGGGCGTCCACGGACCCGTCAGCCATTTGATCAGCAGGGCGGTGCCGACATTGTAGGGCAGGTTCGACACCAGATGGGCCGGACCATCGACCAGTGACCGCTCATCGACCTTGAGGGCGTCGCCCTCGACCAGATGCAGGCGACCGCTGCCGTCATCGAGTTCGCCGAGAAGGGGCAGAAAGCGCGCGTCCTTCTCGACGGCGACCACCCGACCGGCGTCGCTCTCCATCAGGGCACGCGTCAGACCGCCGGGGCCGGGGCCGACCTCGATCACGGCGTCGCCCGCAAACGGTCCGGCCAGCCGTGCGATCTTGCGCGTGACATTGAGGTCCAGCAGGAAATGCTGGCCGAAGCTCTTCTTCGCCATCAGCCCGTGGGCGTCCAGCGACTCTCGCAGGGAAGGCAGGTCGGTCATGCGGCAGCGATCCGGCGGTCGGCCATGGTGCGGGCGAGGGTCAGGGCGGCAATCAGGCTGTCGGGCCGGGCGATGCCGCGCCCGGCGATGTCGAAGCCGGTCCCGTGGTCGGGCGAGGTCCGCACCACGGGCAGACCCAGACTGACATTCACCCCGCCCCAGAAGTCGAGGGTCTTCACCGGGATCAGGGCCTGATCATGATACAGGCACAGGACGGCGTCATAGGTGGCGCGGGCCTCGTCGTGGAACAGGGTGTCGGCCGGGCGGGGGTCGCTGATGTCCAGCCCTTCGGCCCTGAGGGCGCTGGCAGCCGGGATCAGGACCTCCTGCTCCTCCAGACCGATCGAGCCACCTTCGCCCGCATGTGGATTGAGCCCCGCCAGCGCCAGACGCGGGCGTGCGATGCCGAAATCGCGGATCAAGGCCTCATGAACCACGCGGGCCACGCGGCTGACCCGCTCCGCCGTGACCATCTCGGGCACCTGCGACAGGGGTGTGTGGATCGTGACCAGACAGGCGCGCAGATCCATGGCCGTCAGCATCATCACCGGTCCGCGCGTCTGGCCCCACGGGGTGTCTGCCGTCAGTTCGGCGATAAACTCCGTATGGCCCGGAAAGCGAAAGCCGGCCTGATAGAGCGGCGCCTTGGCGATCGGGGCCGTGACCATCCCCGCAGTCGTGCCGTCGAGGCACAGCCGAACCGCCGATTCGATCCAGCCGGTGATGGCTGGGGCATGGGCCGGATCGGGCTGTCCGGGGGTAACCGGGGCGCTCAGAGGATGATCCAGCACCGGGATGGCGCGGTCGAACCCCGCGGCGGCTGACCCCGGATCCGTCACGACTTCGACCGGGGCATGCGCGGCCATCCACCGCGCGTCGCCGACGACGACGAACGGGCAGGGGCGCGCTTTCCAGGCGGCGGCGATGATCTCGGGGCCCACGCCGGCCGGATCGCCCATGGACAGGGCAAGCGGCGGCCGGGGCCGGGTCATCACTTCATCTCGATCAGGGCGTCGGCGCGCAGATCGCGCATATAGCGACGGCCCAGCATGGCCAGATTGGCGCGCAGCAGCTGCGATTCGACGTCGCGGTAGGTCGGCATGTCCGCCGATCCGACGCGGCGACCGCAAACGCCCACCAGATGCAGACCCAGCGGCGTGCGGATCGGTTCGCTGACCTGGCCCACTTCGGCCGAGCGCGCGAACGGCTGGAACTGCGGCGCCAGGTTCAGAACGTCACTTTCGCCGAGGTCGGACCCCAGCAGGCCGGGCTCGGACGCGGCACGTGCGACCATCGTCTGACAGGTCAGTTCCGGACGGACGGCCATCAGGCGCCGGGCCGCGGCCTCGACCTCCGCATCGGTCGCGGTTTCAGGCAGTTCGACCATGATCTGGCTCAACTGTACCAGGCTGGTGGCCGACCCTTCTCGCTTGTCGCGCATGTAGATGATGTAGACGCCACCCTCGACAACGATGGGGTTGGACAGCTGGCCGATGTCGAGGTTGTCGAAGGCCTGCTGCAGGGCGGGGGCGACCGTGCCCTCGACCACCCAGCCGGCATCGCCGCCGCGCACGGCTGTCGGTGCGGCCGAGAACTGTTGGGCCACAGCCTGGAAGGGCGCACCCTGTATCATCTGCTGGATCAGCTGCTGGCCGCCGGTGATGGCGGACTGCATGCCCCCGACCCGGTTGGCGTCGATGTAGATCTCGCCGATCAGGTACTGCTTCTTGGTGGCGGCTTCCTCGTATTTGCGGAGGCTTTGTTCGACCTGGCTGCGACTGACGCGAGCCCGGCTGGCAAAGCGGCCGCCGACCAGTTCGCGCCAACCGATGGCGGTGCGGATCTGTTCGCGGATGGTACGCGCGTGAATGCCGGCCGAGGCCAGGGCCTGCATATACTGGTCGGGCGCCATGCCGGCCTGTTCGGCCATGGCGGCGATTTCGGCATCGACATCCGCATCTGTAATGATCAGCGTCGGAAATTTGGCGATCTCTTCGGCCTGAAGGTGCTCCTCGATGAGCATGTCCAGGGCTTCGCGCTGGATCTGGGCGACGTTCTCGGCGGTCGGCTGGACCTCGCTCATGATGATGATCAGCAGCATCCGCTGACGCAGATCAAAGCCGGTTATAATCCGGTCATTCACCGTGGCGACAATGCCGTCGGCCAGGACGAACTGAGGCTCAGCCACTGCACGCGGCTGGGCCGGACGGTTGGCTGCCGGGTCGAGGGTGCCTGCCGAGGTCGGCGCAGTCTGGGCGAGGGCCGGGCTGGCCATGGCCAGAAGCGCCGCAACCGCGATCACTGTACGCATGAAACGCATGGTTCGTTCTTAGTCCTCATACCGGTTCGGCGCAGGAGCCCCGTATCAACTCAGCCCCGTATCAACGTAGATCGGCGCGAGGTCAAACTCGCTGGCGCGTGTCCAAGCCCCCGCCTACCAGCGCCTTTCATTCCGGTCATAGCCTGACCCTCCAAAAGTGGCGAGGTTTAGGCGGATGTAGACGCCGTCGGACGGACCGCTGGGTCTGACCCGGGTGTTGTCGCGTCGATAGCCGACTTCGAACCGGAAACAATCGTCGTCAAACAGCAGGCCGATTTCCGAACGCGTGATCAGGTCGCGCTCCAGATCCATCACCCCCGCGCCGGCAATGCCCCAATTGCCCCAGATGAACTCCTGGCCGCGCAGTTCGACGAACTCATAGTTGCGGTTCAGGGGGCCGCCGAGGGGGTTCGAGCGATCAACGATATAGGTGACCGAGGCCCGGTCCCGGCGACGCCAGGTCGCCTCGACCGACGCTTCTGCCCGGCGGATATTGCCCGAGTCGTCGATCGTGGCATGGGCCCAGCCGCGCACGCCTTCAGACGGCGCGAAACTGCCCTGCACCACCCAGTCGGACGATGCCGAGACCAGGCCGTTCGGATCGTAAAAGGCCGGGGGTGCCAACGGGTCCGGGTTGGGGATCAGGGCCCTGAGACCGGGCTCATCATCGTCGCGCCAGCTCTTGCCGATGAACAGCGAAGCTTCGCGCGCCTCGCCCCAGCGATAGGTGGCCCGCGTGCCCAGGGTCAGGCGCACGCCGCCCTCATAGAGGTCGTAGCCGGGAAACCGATCCATCCGGAACAGGGAGTTTTCGTCCAGCTCCAGCGTCTGGCTGTCTTCATTGGGGATGCGGGGGTCGAGGTCGGTCGCGGTGGAGACAGACAACTGGGCCCGGGGCTCCACGATCAGGTCTCCGCCCCCGGCAAATGTCCGCACCAGCGGATAGCGGACGTCCAGACCCGCGCTGAACCGGCCCCGGCTGAGGGTTTGCGTGCCAGCCTCGAAGGGTGCGGGCAAATCGTCGAGCGAATACAGGTCCACCCGTCCGTCGACAAACGGCTCCCAGATCACCCCGGCCCGGCTGACGAAGGCCCGGCGCCAGTCGAGCTGCCCGCTGACCCGGCGACTGTCGACGCCCGACAGGCCGGCCGGCACCGGATCAGGGACGATCTCGGGGCGAAGGACAGGACTGCCGACGAAATCGTCGCGGAACAGCGCGACCGACGAACCGCTCAGGCGCAGACGTCCGCCCATCACCTCGCCGCGCGGCTCCCACCGGGCCGTGATCAGGGGCGCGACCACCGGCAGGCTGCTGTCGGACTCGAACACATTCAGGCCGGGCGCGGCCTCATTCGGAATGGCAACCCTCAGGCTCTGGATGTCGAAGGCTGCGAGCGAGACATAGCTGCGCCGCGTCTGGTGCTCAGCATAGATCTGGCTGATCAGGCGGCGCTCGTCGCCATAGTAGAGGCCATTGTCCGGATAGGGATTGCGCACGTCATAGCGGTCGAACAGCGTCTTGTCGGAGACCCGCTCGACCGTGAAACCCCAGCGCCAGGGTCCGTCCGGATCAAAGCGCCCATGGGCAAGAAGATAGCTGCGATGCTCCCGATCCAGCGGCGTGGCGACATCGTCAATGCCGTCGCCGTCGATATCGAAATCCCCGAAGGTCCGCTCATAGGTATAGCCGCTGCGGACTTCGACGGTGCCGTCCGCAAAGCGCCTGCGCCACTGCACATTCAGGAGGGGGGCGACGCTGGTATTCAGTTGCGGGCTGATCAGCCAGTCCTCTGAGGGCGAGACGACGATCAGATAGGGCTGTTCGTATGAAACGCCCCGTTCCTCGTCGAAATCGATGATCGGCACCAGAAAGCCGCTGGCCCGCTCGACCGTTGGATCCGGGTGACCGAAGAACGGCAGGTAAAGAACCGGCACGCCACCGATCTTGAAGATGGCATTGCGATACAGGATGGCCCGCAGGGCTTCGTCCTGGACCACGCGCTCGGCCTGAATGGAAATGCTGGGTGTCTTGGGCCGGCCCTCCTCGTCGCAGATCGGGCAGGGGGTGAAGAGGGCGTAGTTGAGCTCGTTCAGCGTATCCGAACGGCGCACGGCCGTGGCCGCCATCAGGCTGGCACCGTTCTCGAGGCGGGTGGCGAAATCGACCGCGATACCGGTCTGCAGGTCGTCTTCCAGTTCGAGAAGGGATGCAAAGACGACCGTCCCATCCGGGGCGGTCAGCTCAACCTCGCCCGAGGCGCTGGCGGTCTGGTTCGCCAGGTCATAGTCGATGCGACGCGCCTGCAGCGTGTGATCGCGGAACCGGGCGAACACGCGGGCGCCATCGGCTGGGCCCTCGGCCGTCAGCACATCGCCGTCGCGGGAGACCGATCCTGCATCCATGTAGACGGCCTCGGCGGCAAGGCCATCCGCCGAGCCAGCAGCAGGAGCGGGTGGCGTGGCGTCCTGTGCGAAAGCCTGACCGGCCAGAAACAGGGGCCCGCACGCCAGCGTGGCGACGCCCGCCAGCAGACGCCCGCGCAAATGGCGGTGTCGCGGGGCCCCTTGGCCGGACGAAATCCTGTCTTGCTTCACGTCAACCTCAAGCGGGGGCGGGCTCAGCCGTCCTCGGTATAGAACAGCAGGGTGAAGGCCGCGAGCCCGGTCAGCACCGGAGGCAACCATGCGGCCAGGAACGGCGGAATCACCTCTGCCGTCCCGAACGCCGCGAAGGTCTGATTTACGAAGAAAAAGGCGAAACCGAGGATGACGGCCGCAATCGACATGCGCGCCAGATCACCAAGCCGCATCAGGCGCAGGGAAAAGGCCGCCGCCAGAATCGACATGGCGGCGAACATCAGGGGCGTGGCCAAAAGCTGGTGCAGCCGCAACCGATAGGCTGTCGACGAAAAGCCCGCCTGCTCGACGCGCCGGATCTGGGTCGGCAGGGCCCACAGGGAGGTCGACTGGGGGCGGGCGAACCGGGCGAACGCCTCATCCCGCGCCAGGCTGGAGGGCAGGTCCAGCCGGGCATAGGACACAGCCCGCTGGCCGGTCTGGGCCCCGACCGCATCGGTCAGACGCCAGCTGCCCGAGGTCAGGGCCGCCGAGGCCGCATCAATCCGCTCGACGAAGCTCAGCGCGCCGCCCTCGCCGACCGTATAGATGAAGACCGTTACGTCCTGCAGTTGGGCCGTGGCGCTGTTCTGCCACGCCGCGCGGATGATCATCTGGCGCTGGCTGTCGCCCTCGCGGATCCAGACGGCCTTGGGCTGGTCGATTTCCACCGGGGCTGAGGACAGCCGAGTGCGCTCCCGCTGGAACAGGCCATCGCCCCAGGCGGCGACGGGGCCAAGTACGGTGATGGTCAGCACACCGAAGATCAGTGCGGTTCCGGCCGCCGGCAGCACGAATCGCCAAGCCGAAAGCCCGGCGGCCCGCATGGCGATTAACTCGCTGCGTCGGTTGAGGCCGACATAGGCCGCCAGCGTCCCGAACAGGAAGACGAACGGCATCAGCTGCAGGATCACCGCCGGAGACTTCATCCCCATCAGGCCGAGGATACGCAGGGCCGACAGGTCAACGTCCGAGCCAACGCCGCGAGAAATCTCGACGAAGTCGATCAACATAATCAAGCTGGCGATCACCGCCAGGGCCACCGTCAGGGCGAGGGCCTGCTGAATCAGGACGTAACGTTCGATGCGCCCGAGGCTGAGGATGCGGGTGGCCCTGAAACTCATGCGCCGGCACCCCGCGGCAGCAGCGCCCGGATGTCGAACAGGGCCAGGCGTCGACCGCGCCTCGGCGTGCGGAACAGCATGGCGGTGGCGAGCCCTGCCACAACCAGCGGGAAGGCGTACTGCAGGATGTTCAGCCAGGGGGTCCATGCCGCCGCTGCGACAAGGCCATAGCCAAAAATGCGAACCAGCAAAAAGACCGCCGCCGCCTTGGCGACCCGTATGCCGTAGCCCGTACGGCTGAACGATCCGGCCAGGATCGCCGCCAGCGCCAGCGCCATCGCCGTCAGGGCATAGAGCGGCGAGGCCAGCCGCGAGTGCCCCTCGGCCATCAGCTCATTGCGGGTCCCGACCGAGGGAATCATCTCGGGCCGGGGCATGAACAGGTCGCTGAGACCCAGGTCGGCTGGCTTGAAGCGCGGTTGATCGGCCACCTCGGCAAAGGCGCCCAGCGGAAAGACATAGGTGTCGAACGACAACAGGTTCAGCACCCCCGCCGACGAATAGCGCTGGCTGGATCCGCCGATCAGGGTCAGCATCGGCTCCCCGTCCACCCGGCCGAACCGGGCCTCGGTGGCGTTCCAGGTCTCGGTGGTTCCGTCGTTCTCGATGTAGATGAACAGGTTTTTCAGCAGGCCGTTCTGCTCGATCTCCTGCACATAGACGGTCAGCCCGTCGGGGCCCTGAACGAATTCGCCTTCCTCGACCAGCAGGGCCGCAAGATCGGACCGCACGGCAAAGGCTTCGGTGCGCGCCGTCGTCTGCGACCAGGGCTGCACCACGGCATTGATCAGCAGCCCGAGCGCTACGACGATCAGGGCCAGCCGCACGGCCGGGCGGATCAGGGCGGTGCGGGTCAGGCCTGCGGCCTGCGCCGCTGTCAGTTCCTGTTCGCGCTGCAAACGCGTCAGGGCGATCAGCGCGCCGACAAACAGGCCGATGGGCAGGACGACCCCCAGCAACTGGGGCACGGCCAGCAGGGTCAGCTTGAGCATCAGCCACAGGCTCTGGCCGCGCTCGACCACGAATTCCAGCTGTTCAAGACTCTGACTCAGCACGCCGATTCCCACCAGCGCACCGCACGCCCCGGCGACCGGCAGGAGCAGCTGGCGAAAAAGGTAGCCTTGAATCAGGGTCATGCGTGGGAAATTTTCGCCCGGTTGCAGGCTGTGTCGATAACGCCCATCTATTACACACGGAGGCGCGCGGACGAAACGGAACGTCGCCATTTGTATTTGTGTTTGAAACCCGGAGTGACCGCTCCGGCTGGGAGTGTTCTATGAAAATCGCCTTCGTCGCCGATCTCGGAAGCCCGCAGGCCCTGGCCCTGGTGGTGGGTGAAGGCCGGAAGCTGTGCGACGGGGGTAAGGCGCTCGATACCCAGACGGGCGGCGCGTTCAGCCGCGCCATGCAGTCGGGCCGCTTCACCGGTGGCAAGGGCAAGACCCTGGTCGTGACCGCGCCGCACGGGCTGGACGCTTCGGTCGTGGTTCTGGCCGGGCTGGGGGATCGCGAGGCCCTGACCGATCTGGCGATCGAGGAGGCGGTCGGGGCCGCCTATCACGCCGTGAAGATGAGCGGTGCGGAAAGCCTGACCGTCGATGCTCGGTCGCTCAGCGCCGAACAGGCCGCGCGCGTGGCCTTCGCCATCAAGCTGGCCGCCTACCGGTTCGACAAATATCTGACGCGTCAGAAGCCGGAAAAGGTTCCGTCAGTGACCGCCCTGAACATCGTCTGTGCTGACGCGAAGGCCGCCGAATCCGCGTTCGCCCCGATGTCGGCCGTGGCGGATGGCGTGATCTTCGCTCGCGACCTCGTGTCCGAGCCGGCCAACGTCCTCTATCCCGAAGAATTCGCCAAGCGCTGCAAGGCGCTGGAAAAGTTGGGCCTTGAGGTCGAGGTTCTGGACGAGAAGGAACTGGAAAAGCTGGGTTTCCGCACCCTGCTGGCCGTGGGCATGGGCAGCCGCCGGGAAAGCCAGGTCGCCATCATGAAGTGGAACGGCGGCAAGGCGGGCGATGCGCCCCTGGCCTTTGTCGGCAAGGGCGTCTGTTTCGACACCGGCGGCATTTCGCTGAAACAGCCCGAGGGCATGGAAGACATGAAGTGGGACATGGGCGGCGCCGCCGCTGTGTCCGGCCTGATGCATGCACTGGCGGGCCGTAAAGCCAAGGTCAATGCGGTCGGCGTTATCGGCCTGGTCGAGAACATGCCGGACGGCAATGCCCAGCGCCCGGGTGATATCGTCAAATCCCTGTCCGGCCAGACGGTCGAGGTGCTGAACACCGACGCCGAGGGTCGCCTCGTCCTTGCCGATTGCCTCTGGTACACGCAGGACCGCTTCAAGCCGAAATTCATGATCGATCTGGCGACCCTGACCGGGGCGATGATCGTCGCTCTCGGCATGGACTATGCGGGGGTTTTCTCAAACGACGACGCGGTCGCCGGCCCCATTCTCGACGCCGGCCCGAAGGTGGACGAGAATTTCTGGCGCATGCCGATCCCGGAGCAGTACGACCGCCACATCGATTCCCCGGCGGCGGACGTCAAGAATATGGGCAATGGCCGCGCCGGCGGCTCGATCACTGCGGCCCTGTTCCTGAAGCGCTTCGTTAACGACACGCCCTGGGCGCACATCGACATCGCGCCGACCGCCTGGGTCAGCAAGAGCCAGCGGTCGACGGTGCCGGACGGCGGTGTCGGCTTCGGCGTGCGCACGCTGGATCGCATGGTCGCCGATACCTACGAGGGCTGAGGCGAGCGGCAAGGGCAGGGAGCCGGGGTCGGCCATGACCGCAGCGGGACCACAGATCTGGTTCTATCACCTCGAACGGTCGGGTCTGGAGCAGGTGCTCCCGACCCTGCTGGACAAGGTGCTGCAGGCTGACCTCAGGGCCCAGGTGCGGGTCGCCGATGCCGATCTCGCTGCCCGACTGGCCGAGGCGCTGTGGACCTGGCGGGACGACAGCTTTCTCGCCAACGGCCACACTTCCGGCCCGCATCCCGAGCGACAACCGATCCTGTTCACGTCAGGAACCGACAATGTGAACCAGGCTCAGGCCCTGTTCATTGTCGATGGCGCAGGCTTTGAGCCGACGGAGGATTTCCAACGGTGTTTCATTCTATTCGACGGTCAGGACGAGGACGCGCTCACGGCGGCGCGCGCGCGCTGGAAGGCCCTCAAGGGCACGGGCGCGGACATCAGCTACTGGCGGCAAACTCTCGAAGGTCGCTGGGAAAAGGCGGGCTGATTGTCGGCGCCTTGGCGGTCGCGTTAAGCGCCTGTGCTGCGCCTGAGCCCATGCCGACCCGTCCGGTCGGGGTGGTGGTTCTGCCGCAAGCCAGTGCCGAGGGACGCACGCCTTATGCCAGCCCGCCGGTCGAGGTCGAAGATCCCAATGACCTGTGTCACGCCACCCCGCTCCAGTGGCTGGTGGGGCGGGATCGCAGCGAGATCCCGGTCCCGGTTGATCTGACCAACCGGCGGGTCGCCTGCACTACCTGCCCGCGGACCGAGGCCCATTCGCCCTATCTGCTGAACATTCTGTACGACGCGGGCACCAACCGGGTGACCGAGGTCAGCTGCGGATAGGGAACCGGCCATGGTGCCCACGGTTTATTTTTCGAATGAAGGAGCCTTCCGATGTTGCTGCGTAACGTGATCCTGAGCGGAGGACTGGCCCTGCTGGCCGCCTGCGCCGCCAATCCCGAAATGCCCACCCCGGACGGCATGGCCGACACCTGCGGCGCGGCCGAGTCCCAGAGCCTGATCGGTCGCAACGTGGCCGCCGTCAGCTTTGCGTCTGACGCCAATGTCCGGGTCGCCTGCACCACCTGCGCGGTGACGATGGACTACGACCCGAACCGCATGAACGTGTTCTTCGACCAGGACACCGGCCGTATCGAACGGGTCACCTGCGGCTGAGCCGGCAGGAATTTTTCGACAGGCCTTTATTTCGTCGGAAAAGCGAGTATATCAGCCCGTTCCGCAAAACTCTGTAACGAGTCCGCGCGATAGCGCCGAGGCCCGGTCCGTTGCCCTCCGACCGGTGCGAAGGCGCGCTCCTCCCCAAGGGAGCCGACATGACTGGTGTCCTGATCTCCGAGGCCTGCGGCCCGCGATCGAGGGTGGACACCGACAACCGTAAGGCCCGGGACCGCCGTCGGCGGCCGCGGGTCGTTGCTTTGAATGCGGGCCGCCCGGCCTGCTGATTGGGAAACAGGAATGGCCAAATCCTTCGACGGTCTCGCCCTCACGGCTCAGATCGCCTCCGCCACGTCGTTCACCGGCAAAAAGCGTATCCGCAAATCCTTCGGCCGCATCCCGGAAGCGGTGCAGATGCCGAACCTGATCGAGGTGCAGCGCGCCTCGTACGAACAGTTCCTGCAGCGCGAGACGCGCGCGGGCGACCGTATCGATCAGGGCATCGAGGCGGTCTTCAAGTCCGTCTTCCCGATCAAGGACTTCAACGAACGCGCCGTGCTGGAATACGTCTCGTATGAATTCGAGGCGCCCAAGTATGACGTCGAGGAATGCATCCAGCGCGACATGACCTATGCCGCGCCGCTCAAGGTCAAGCTGCGCCTGATCGTGTTTGAGACCGACGAGGAAACGGGCGCCCGCTCGGTCAAGGACATCAAGGAGCAGGACGTCTACATGGGCGATATCCCGCTCATGACGGACAAGGGCACCTTCACCGTCAACGGCACCGAGCGTGTGATCGTCTCGCAGATGCACCGTTCGCCAGGCGTCTTCTTCGACCACGACAAGGGCAAGACGCACAGCTCGGGCAAGCTGTTGTTCGCCGCGCGGGTCATTCCCTATCGCGGGTCGTGGCTGGACTTCGAGTTCGACGCCAAGGACATTGTGTTCGTCCGTATCGACCGCCGCCGCAAGCTGCCCGCCTCGACCTTCCTGATGGCGCTGGGCATGGACGGCGAGGAGATCCTCAAGACCTTCTACGAGACCGTGCCCTACGAGAAGCGCGGCGATACCTGGGTCACCCCCTACAAGCCCGAGCGCTGGCGCGGTGTGAAGCCGGAGTTCGACCTGGTCGACGCCGACACCGGTGAGGTCGTGGCCCCCGCTGGCACCAAGATCAGTGCCCGCGCGGCCAAGAAGCTGGGGGACACGACCAAGGCTCTGTCGCTGACCCCGGATGCCTTGGTCACCAAATATCTGGCTGCCGATGCGGTCAATATGGAGAACGGCGAGATCTACGCCGAGGCCGGTGACGAGCTGGACGCCGCCACCATCGACCTGCTGGTCGAGAACGGCTTCACCACCCTCGACATCCTGGACATCGACCACGTCACGGTCGGTGCCTACATGCGCAACACCCTGCGCGTGGACAAGAACAGCAGCCGCGAAGAAGCACTGTTCGACATCTATCGCGTGATGCGCCCGGGCGAGCCGCCGACCCCGGAAGCCGCCGAAGCGATGTTCAACTCCCTGTTCTTCGACTCGGAGCGCTACGACCTCAGCTCGGTCGGCCGCGTGAAGATGAACATGCGCCTCGAAACCCCGGAAGTCGGCGACGAAATCCGCGTGCTGCGCAAGGACGACGTCCTCAAGGTCCTGCAGATCCTGGTCGGCCTGAAGGATGGTCAGGGTGAGATCGACGACATCGACAACCTGGGCAACCGCCGGGTGCGTTCGGTCGGTGAGTTGCTGGAGAACCAGTACCGCGTCGGCCTGCTGCGGATGGAGCGCGCCATCAAGGAGCGCATGTCCTCGGTCGATATCGACACGGTCATGCCGCACGACCTGATCAACGCCAAGCCGGCGGCCGCCGCCGTGCGCGAATTCTTCGGGTCGTCGCAGCTGTCCCAGTTCATGGACCAGACCAACCCGCTGTCGGAAATCACCCACAAGCGTCGCCTGTCGGCGCTTGGACCGGGCGGTCTGACGCGTGAGCGCGCGGGCTTTGAAGTCCGCGACGTGCACCCGACCCACTACGGCCGGATCTGCCCGATCGAAACGCCGGAAGGCCCGAACATCGGCCTGATCAACTCGCTGGCGACGCACGCCCGGGTGAACAAGTACGGCTTCATCGAAAGCCCCTACCGTCGGATCAAGGACGGCAAGGCCACGGACGACGTCGTCTATATTTCGGCGATGGAAGAGGCCAAGCACGTCATCGCCCAGGCCAACATCGAGCTGAAGGACGGCGAGATCGTCGATGATCTGGTCCCGGGCCGGATCAACGGTGAATCGCAGCTGCTGCCCAAGGCCGACGTCGACATGATGGACGTGTCGCCGAAGCAGGTCGTGTCGGTCGCCGCCGCCCTCATTCCCTTCCTCGAAAACGATGACGCCAACCGCGCGCTGATGGGCGCCAACATGCAACGTCAGGCCGTGCCGCTGGTACAGTCCGACGCGCCGCTGGTCGGCACCGGCATGGAGGCGGTCGTGGCCGTCGACTCCGGCGCCGTTGTGGTCGCCAAGCGCGACGGTATCGTCGAGCAGATCGACGGCACCCGGATCGTGGTGCGCGCCACCAACGAGGCCGATGCCGGTCGTTCGGGCGTCGACATCTATCGCCTGTCCAAGTTCCAGCGTTCGAACCAGTCGACCTGCATCAACCAGCGCCCGATCGTGCGCGTGGGTGACGAGGTCAAGGTCGGCGACGTGATCGCGGACGGTCCCTCGACCGACCTCGGCGAACTGGCTCTGGGCCGCAACGCCCTTGTCGCCTTCATGCCGTGGAATGGCTACAACTTCGAGGACTCGATCCTGATCTCGGAGCGCATCGTGCGTGACGACGTCTTCACCTCGATCCACCTCGAGGAGTTCGAGGTCATGGCCCGCGACACCAAGCTCGGGCCGGAGGAAATCACTCGCGATATCCCGAACGTCGGTGAGGAAGCCCTGCGCAACCTCGACGAGGCGGGCATCGTCGCCATCGGCGCCGAAGTCCAGCCGGGTGACATCCTGTGCGGCAAGGTCACGCCCAAGGGCGAAAGCCCGATGACCCCGGAAGAGAAGCTGCTGCGCGCCATCTTCGGCGAAAAGGCTTCGGACGTGCGGGACACCTCGCTGCGCCTGCCGCCCGGCGTCGCCGGCACGGTGGTCGATGTGCGGGTGTTCAATCGTCACGGCGTCGACAAGGACGAGCGCGCGGTCGCCATCGAGCGGGCCGAGATCGAGCGTCTGGGCAAGGACCGCGACGACGAGCTGGCCATCCTGGAACGCAACGTCTACGGCCGCCTGAAGCCCCTGCTGCTGGGCAAGAAGGCCGTCTCGGGTCCGAAGGGCCTGGGTCGTGGCGAGGTCACCGAGGACAAGCTGGGCGAACTGTCGCGCGGCCTGTGGTGGCAGATCGCCCTCGACGATGAAAAGGCCATGGCCGAGCTCGAGGCCATGAAGAAGCAGTTCGAGGACGCCCGCAAGGCGCTCGATCGCCGCTTCGAGGACAAGGTCGAGAAGCTGCAGCGCGGCGACGAACTGCCCCCGGGCGTGATGAAGATGGTCAAGGTCTTCGT
>NZ_DDOD01000001.1:29508-31489 GCF_002341485.1 Brevundimonas sp. UBA2503
GGCGACAAGATGGCCGGCCGTCACGGCAACAAGGGCGTCATCTCCAAGATCCTGCCGATCGAGGACATGCCGTATCTGGAAGACGGCACTTCGGTCGACATCGTGCTGAACCCGCTGGGCGTGCCCTCGCGCATGAACATCGGCCAGATCTTCGAAACCCACCTGGGGTGGGCGGCTGCGGGCCTTGGCAAGCAGATCGCCGGCCTGCTGGATGACTGGCAGCACGGGGGTCAGAAGAAGGCCCTGATCGAACGCCTGACCGACATCTACGGCAAGGAAACCCCGCTGCCGCAGGATGAGGAGGACCTGATCGAGCTGGCCCGGAACCTGTCGAAGGGTGTGCCTTTCGCCACGCCGGTCTTCGATGGGGCCAACATCGGTGACATCGAGCGTCTGCTGGTCGAGGCCGGTCTGGAGAAGTCGGGCCAGTCGATCCTGTACGACGGCCAGACGGGCGATCGCTTCAAGCGTCCGGTGACCGTCGGCTACATCTATATGCTGAAGCTGCACCACCTGGTGGACGACAAGATCCACGCCCGCTCGATCGGCCCGTACTCGCTGGTCACCCAGCAGCCGCTGGGCGGCAAGGCGCAGTTCGGCGGACAGCGCTTCGGCGAGATGGAGGTCTGGGCTCTCGAAGCTTATGGCGCCGCCTACACCCTGCAGGAGATGCTGACGGTCAAGTCCGACGACGTGGCCGGCCGCACCAAGGTCTATGAAGCCATCGTCCGCGGCGACGACAGCTTCGAGGCCGGCATTCCCGAGAGCTTCAACGTGCTCATCAAGGAAATGCGCTCGCTGGGTCTGAACGTGGAGCTGGAGAACAGCTGAGTTCGAAGTGGCGAGTGACGTGTGGCGAGTGACGAGAAATCGTCGCCGCCGTTCAGACCTCACTCGCCACTGACCACTCGCCTCTCGCCACTCTTCATTAATTTCGCGGGCTATCCCGCAGCAAGGAACTCAAGATGAACCAGGACGTCCTGAACATCTTCAACCCGGTCCCGGTCACCCCGACCTTCGACCAGATCAAGATTGCCCTCGCCTCGCCGGAAAAGATCCGGTCGTGGTCGTTCGGTGAGATCAAGAAGCCGGAAACCATCAACTATCGTACGTTCAAGCCCGAGCGTGACGGCCTGTTCTGCGCCCGTATCTTTGGTCCGACCAAGGACTACGAATGCCTGTGCGGTAAGTACAAGCGCATGAAGTACAAGGGTATTATCTGCGAGAAGTGCGGCGTTGAGGTCACCTTGGCCCGCGTCCGTCGCGAGCGGATGGGCCACATCGACCTGGCCGCTCCGGTCGCCCACATCTGGTTCCTGAAGTCGCTGCCGTCGCGCATCTCGCTGATGCTCGACATGGCGCTGAAGGACGTTGAGCGCGTCCTGTATTTCGAGAACTATATCGTCACCGAGCCGGGCCTGACCCCGCTGAAGCAGAACCAGCTGCTGACCGAGGACGAATTCTATCGCTATCAGGAAGAGTTCGGCGATGACGGCTTCACCGCCGAGATCGGGGCCGAGGCTGTCCGCAACCTGCTGATGGGTATCGACCTGCACGCCGAGGCTGAAAAGCACCGCGCCGAACTGGCCGACAGCCCGTCGGAAATGAAGGCCAAGAAGGCCTCCAAGCGCCTCAAGCTGATCGAGGCCTTCCTCGACAGCGGCAACAAGCCCGAGTGGATGGTGCTGACGATCGTGCCGGTCATTCCGCCGGAACTGCGCCCGCTGGTGCCGCTGGACGGGGGGCGTTTCGCGACCTCGGACCTGAACGACCTGTATCGCCGGGTCATCAACCGGAATAACCGCCTGAAGCGCCTGATGGAGCTGCGTGCGCCGGACATCATCATCCGCAACGAAAAGCGGATGCTGCAGGAGTCGGTCGACGCCCTGTTCGACAACGGCCGCCGCGGTCGCGTCATCACGGGTGCCAACAAGCGCCCGCTGAAGTCTCTGGCCGACATGCTGAAGGGCAAGCAGGGCCG
>NZ_DDOD01000001.1:31499-42733 GCF_002341485.1 Brevundimonas sp. UBA2503
AAGCTGCACGAGTGCGGCCTGCCCAAGAAGATGGCGCTCGAGCTGTTCAAGCCGTTCATCTATGCGCGCCTGGACGCCAAGGGCCTGTCGGGCACCGTCAAACAGTCCAAGCGCATGGTCGAGCGCGAACAGCCCCAGGTCTGGGACATCCTCGAAGAGGTGATCCGCGAGCACCCGGTTCTGCTGAACCGCGCGCCGACGCTTCACCGTCTGGGCATCCAGGCGTTCGAGCCCAAGCTGATCGAGGGCAAGGCCATCCAGCTGCACCCGCTGGTCTGCGCCGCCTTCAACGCTGACTTCGACGGCGACCAGATGGCCGTGCACGTCCCGCTGAGCCTCGAGGCGCAGCTGGAAGCGCGCGTCCTGATGATGTCGACCAACAACATCCTGTCGCCGGCCAACGGCAAGCCGATCATCGTGCCGTCGCAGGACATCGTGCTGGGGCTCTACTACCTGTCGCTGGTCAAGGACGGTGAGCCGGGTGAGGGCAAGCTGTTCGCCAACATCGGCGAGATCGATGCCGCGCTCGACGCCGGTGTGGTCAGCCTGCACACCCGCATCAAGGCCCGCTGGACCGAGATGAATGCCGAGGGCGAACTGATCACCAAGGTGATCGATTCCACCCCGGGCCGCATGAAGCTGGGCGCCATCCTGCCCAAGAATCCGAACGTCGGTTACCGGCTGCTGGAAAAGAACCTGACCAAGAAGGAAATCGGCAATCTGATCGACGTGGTCTATCGCCACTGCGGCCAGAAGGCGACGGTGATCTTCGCCGACCAGATGATGGGCCTGGGCTTCCGCGAGGCGGCCAAGGCGGGCATCTCCTTCGGCAAGGACGACATCGTCATCCCGACCAAGAAGGTCGGCATCGTCGATGAGACCCGCACCCAGGTCGAGGAATACGAACAGCAGTACGCTGACGGCCTGATCACCAAGGGCGAGAAGTACAACAAGGTCGTTGACGCCTGGGCCAAGTCCACGGACCGGATCGCCGACGCCATGATGGCCGAGATCGCCCAGCCGCGCGTGCTGGCCGAGGGCGAACGCCCCGACATCAACTCGGTGTTCATGATGGCCAACTCCGGCGCCCGCGGTTCGCAGGCCCAGATGAAGCAGCTGGGCGGGATGCGCGGCCTGATGGCCAAGCCGTCCGGCGAGATCATCGAGACACCGATCGTGTCGAATTTCAAGGAAGGCCTGACCGTCCTTGAATACTTCAACTCGACCCACGGCGCCCGTAAGGGTCTGGCCGATACCGCGCTGAAGACCGCCAACTCGGGTTATCTGACCCGCCGTCTGGTGGACGTGGCGCAGGACTCGATCGTCACCGAGGAAGACTGTGGCTCGACCCGGGGTATCACCCTGCGGGCCGTGGTCGAGGGCGGTGATGTGCTGGTCTCGCTGGGTCAGCGCGTGCTGGGCCGTTACGCGGCCGAGGACATCAAGGAGCCGGGTTCTGACACCGTGCTGCTGCCCGCCGACACCTATCTCCAGGAAGAAGAAGTCGAGATCCTGGACGCGGCCGGTGTGCAGGCGGTCAAGGTCCGTTCGGCCCTGACCTGTGAAGCCGAAGCCGGCATCTGTGGCCACTGCTATGGCCGTGACCTGGCGCGCGGGACCAACGTCAACATCGGCGAAGCGGTCGGTGTTATCGCCGCCCAGTCGATCGGCGAGCCGGGCACCCAGCTGACGATGCGGACCTTCCACATCGGCGGTACCGCCCAGGTGGCCGAGACCTCCTTCATGGAGGCGACCAACGCCGGGGCGATCAAGATCACCGGCCCGACCGTCAAGGCGGCGCACGGCGATCTGGTGGCCATGAGCCGCAACGTCGTCGTCACCGTGGTCGTCGACGGCAAGGACCGCGAGACGCACAAGGCCCCCTATGGCGCCCGTATCCGGGTGACCGAGGGCACGGAAGTCACGCGCGGCCAGCGTCTGGCCGAGTGGGACCCCTACACCACGCCGATCCTGACCGAAGTGGGTGGCACCATCCGCTTCGAGGATCTGGTCGAGTCCCTGTCGTTCCGCGAGGAAACTGACGAGGCGACCGGTATCGCCCAGCGCGTCGTGGTCGACTGGCGTGCCAATCCGCGCGGGTCCGACCTGCGTCCGGCTATGGGCATCACCAGCGGCGATGAATATGCCAAGCTGGCCTCGGGCTCTGACGCCCGTTATCTGCTGCCGGTCGGCGCGGTTCTGTCCGTGTCGAACGGGGATGTGGTCAAGCCGGGCGAGATCATCGCCCGCGTCCCGACCGAAGGTGCCAAGACGCGCGACATCACCGGCGGTCTGCCGCGGGTGGCCGAGCTGTTCGAAGCCCGTCGTCCCAAGGACTGCGCCGTCATCGCCGAAATGGATGGCCGCGTGGAATTCGGGCGCGACTACAAGAACAAGCGCCGCATCAAGATCACCCCGGAAGTGGATGCCGACGGCAACCAGGCCGAGGCGGTCGAGTTCCTGATCCCGAAGGGCAAGCACATCTCTGTCCACGACGGCGATCTGATCCAGAAGGGCGACTACATCATCGACGGCAACCCGGATCCGCACGATCTGCTGCGCATCCAGGGCGTCGAGGCGCTGGCCGAGTATCTGGTGAACGAAGTGCAGGAGGTTTACCGACTGCAGGGCGTGCCGATCAACGACAAGCACATCGAGGTGATCGTTCGTCAGATGCTGCAGAAGGTCGAAATCCTGGATTCGGGTGAAACCACCCTGATCAAGGGCGACCACGTCGACATCCCCGAGGTCGAGGTCGAGAACGCCAAGGTCATCAAGCGCAAGGGCCGTCCGGCGATCACCCAGCCGGTCCTGCTGGGCATCACCAAGGCGTCGCTGCAGACCCGCAGCTTCATCTCGGCGGCGTCCTTCCAGGAAACCACTCGCGTGCTGACCGACGCCTCGGTCAACGGCAAGGTCGACAACCTCGAAGGCCTGAAGGAAAACGTCATCGTGGGCCGCCTGATCCCGGCGGGCACCGGTGCCTATCTGCGCGCGCTGCAGAAGGTCGCCAACGAGCGTGACGCGGTCCTGACCGATGCCCGCGAGGCGGCGGTCGAGGCTCTGCCGGCCGACTTGGCCGCCGAGCTGGAAGAGACCGACGGTTGAGTTCAGCCTGAGCAATGAAATGAAACGGGGCGGTGTCGAAAGGCACCGCCCTTTTTCCTACTCCTCGGGCTCGCGACGCCGGTCGCCCAGCCCCTGATCCAGCTGGTCATTGCTGTCCTGACGGAAGCCGGGGTCGAGGTGGGCGCCCGGGCAGCCCATGCCGAAATTCGACCCGGGACAGTCGCCGACGCCCGTAACGCCGGTGCCGCCCGCCAGCGGCCTGCGGCGGGCTTCGTAGGCTTCCATCTCGCGGCGGCCCTCGGCGGCGAAGCGGGCGTCGCGGGCGGCGTTGCCGCTGCCCGAGATGGGCCGGGCGCGGGCCGCACCTTCGTTGAAGGCCTCATCGCAAAGCGCTTGCTCAGCAGCGGGCATGCGACCGTTGCGGGCATTGCAGCCCAGTGTGCTGGTCCTCAGGCTGCGGGCCACACGGGCGCGCTCGTCGGCGGGGCGGGCCAGCCATCTGGGGTCGATCAGGTCGGAACCGGGCGCCCCGGGCGCTGCAGACCGAGCATCGGCTTGCACGGCCTCGTCATCCTCGTCTTCAGGACGGGTCAGCAGATCGCGGGGCAGGGGTACACGGTCCGAGGGCACCGCGTCGGCCGAGGATGACGCAGGCGCGACCCGGGGGATGCGGGGTGTCTCGCCCTCCAGCAGCGGGCGCGGCTCGATCTCGAGATAGATCGGCGGATTGTAAGGCCGGGCAGGGACGGGCGGATCGAAGGTGTTCAGGGCCAAGAGGCTCAGGACCACAGCGTGGGCCAGAACCGATCCGGTCACCACCAGCGGGTTGCGGATCCGGGGTCTGGCCACCGCCGCCGTGATCGCCTTCAGCCGTTCGGATGGGTTCACGAGTCGCAGCCTCCCCGGTTGGGGGAGACAAGCGGCCAACCGTGGCCGGGTTGGGGCCGAAATGAGGGCCTATTCGCGGCGAAGCGCCTCAATCGGGTCCAGCTGGGCCGCGCGCCAGGCGGGATAGGCCCCGAACACCACGCCGACAAAGGTCGAAAAGCCGATGGCGAGCGGCGCGGCCCAGGCGGGAATGGCCGCCGGCCAGTCTCCGAATTTCGACATCAGCAGCGCCCCGCCGACGCCCAGCACCAGGCCGAGCAGGCCGCCAAGCAACGACAGGGCCACCGATTCGAGCGCGAACTGGGTCAGCACATCGCTGCGCCGCGCGCCGATGGCCATGCGCAGGCCGATCTCGCGCGTCCGCTCGGTCACCGACACCAGCATGATGTTCATGATCCCGACCCCGCCGACCAGCAGCGACACCCCGGCCACTGCGGCCAGCAGGATGGTGAAGGTGGCCGTCGAGGACTGCGCCGCCTCCTGAATGGACGTCAGGTTCTGCACATTGAAGTCGTCGTCCTGACCCGGGCGGATCCGGTGCCGGTCACGCAGCAGCTCGGCCACGTCCTGCTCCAGCCGATAAAGGGCGTCTTCATCGACCGCCTTCACATAGATCTGGTTGACGCTGTTCCCGCGCGAGCCTGAACCCCGCCCGATCACGCGACTGCGCGCGGCATCCAGCGGGATCACGACAATGTCGTCCTGATCCTGAAAGCCGGACTGGCCCTTGGCCCCCAGCACGCCCACGACCGTGAAGGGGATGGGGCCAATTCGCATGCGCTGACCCACGGGATCGACGCCTTCGCCGAACAGTTCGCGCACAACCGTCTGGCCCAGGACGGCGACCTTGCGACCACTGTCGGCGGCGGCCTGATCGAACATCTGGCCCGAGACGATTTCGAGGTCGCGCGCGATCAGATAGTCGGGGGTCACCCCCTCGATCCGGCTGGCCCAGTTGGCGCCGTCATAGACCAGTTGCGCCCCGCCGTTCACGGCCGGCGATACCGCCCTGACGCCTTCGAGGGCCCGCATGGCTTCGGCATCGTCAATGGTCAGACTGTCACCCGAGCCTCCGCCGCCACGCACAAACCCGCCACCCGCCCCGCGCGGCGCGCCCGGCCGGATGACCAGCATATTGGTGCCGAGGCTGGAGAGCGCCTCCTCGACCCGCTGCTGGGCGCCCAGACCGATCGAGGTCATCATGATGACGGCCGCGACGCCGATGACGACCCCCAGCGACGTCAGGGCCGAACGCAACGGGTGGGCGGCAATCGCCCCCACGGCAAAGCGCACCAGTTCAAACGGGCTCATCGTGCCGCCGGCGGTCAGGGGAGGGCGGTTATCCGACATTGCGGTCGTCCGATACGATATGGCCGTCGCGGAAGGCGATCCGTCTACGGGCGCGGGCCGCGACCTCATTGTCGTGGGTGACGATGCACAGCGTCAGCCCCTGACTGTTCAACTCGTCGAACAGGGCCAGCACCTCCTGACCGGTGGCGGTGTCCAGCGCGCCGGTCGGCTCATCGGCCAGCAGCAGGTCGGGGGCGTTGGCCAGCGCCCGGGCAATGGCCACCCGCTGTTGCTGTCCGCCGGACATCTGCGTCGGCTTGTTGCCCAGACGATCGGCCAGACCGACCCGCTCCAGCAGGGCCACGGCGCGATCCCGACGCTCGGCCGCCGGGATGCCGGCATAGATCATCGGCAGTTCGACATTCTGCACGGCGGTCAGGCGGGGCAGCAACTGGAATGACTGGAAGACGAAGCCGATCCGCCGGTTACGGAAACTGGCCAGTTCGTCGTCGTCATAGTCGGCCACGGGGTCGTCCTCGAACCGGTAGTCGCCCGCCGTCGGGCGATCCAGCCCGCCCAGCACATTCATCAGGGTCGACTTGCCCGAACCGGACGGTCCGACGATGGCCACATGCTCGCCGCGCCCGATGGTCAGCGACACGCCGCCGAGTGCGTGGATGACATTGTCGCCCATGACATAGGTCTTGGTCAGCTTCCGGATATCGATCATCGGTCGGTCCTAGAAGCCACGCGGGCCACCGCCGGTGACGCGGGCGGCCTGTTGCTGGGCGCGGGCATCGGGCGCACGCGGGCCGCCGCCGGTGATGACCTGATCGCCGGCCTTGAGCTCCCCATCGATGATCTCGGTATAGGAGCCGTCGGTCGCCCCGGTCCGGACGGGCACGCGCACCGGCTTGCCGTCGCGCAGCACCCAGACCACGCCCCGGTTGCCACCGCCAGCGAGGCGCAGGCGCTGGGTCTCCATGATCGCCTGCTGGTCGGGGCGCAGCAGCGGTTTGATCTCGTCGAGGGCGGCATTCAGGATCGCCGCCGAGGCAGGATTGCCGCCCCGCTGTCGCTGGCCGCTGCCAGCGCCCCGCTGGGCCCGCATGTCCTGCTGGGCCTTTTCAAGGATCGGCATGACGGTGGTCCGCTGGGTGGCGTCCAGCTTCAGTTCCTCGACCAGGGTGGTGACGATATTGCCGCGCCCGGCGCCGCGCTGGCGATTGCCACCTCCCGCAGCCGGCCCGAAGGGCGATCCCCCACCCCCGGCCTGACGCGCCTGCTGCTCGGCCAGCACATCGCCGGGAGTAAACCGCAGGGCCGCATTGGGCACGCGCAACACATTGCGCTTCTCTTCCAGAATGATGTCGGCATTGGCCGTCATGCCGGGCAGCAGCCGCTCGCCCGGATTGTCCGCCTCGACCACGACCGTATAGGCGACGACGCTGGATTGCGTGGTCGGCAGCACCCGGATCTGGGTGACCTGTCCGGTGAAATTGTCGTCGGCAAAGGCATCGACGGTGAAGCGCACTGGCTGGCCGACCCGGACCGCGCCGATATCCGCCTCGTCAACGGTCACCAGCGCCTGCACCCGCGACATGTCCTGGGCCAGGGTGAACAGGACGGCGACGTTCAGTCCCGAGGCGACCGTCTGGCCCGGCTCGATCTGGCGGTCGATGACGATGCCGTCGATCGGGGCGGTGATGGTGGTCCGGCCCAGGGTCGCCTGATTGGCGCGCAGCTGCGCCTGTTGCTGACGCACCTGGGCGCGGGCGCTCTGCTCATTGGCGCGGGCAGTCCGCAGCGAAGCCTCGGCCGTGTCCAGCGCGGCCTGGGCGATGATCTGCCGATCAAACAGGAATTTCTGGCGGTCATACTCGGCCTGGGCCAGGGCGACCTGGGCCTCAGCCTGGGCGATCCCGGCCTGGGCCGAGGCGATGGCGGCCTGCGACTGTTCGACCGACGACTGCTGGTTCTGCGGGTCCAGCCGCGCCAGCACCTGACCCCGCCGCACCCGGTCATTGTAGTCGACCAGCACGTCGGTCACCTGACCGGAAATCTGCGAGCCGACCTCGACCGTCACCAGAGCCTCCAGCGTGCCCGAGGCCGAGACGCTGCGCACGATCTCACCGGTGCGCACCTCTTCGGTACGGTAGGGATCGGCATCGCTGCCGCCGCGCAGGAAGAAGAACCAGACCGCCACGGCAGCCAGCAGGACGCCGACACCGCCGATGATCCAGCCGCGGCGGTTCCGCCTGCGCGGACGGGGTTTGGACGGGGCCGGGCCGGTCGATAGGGTCGAGGTCATGCGGATCGGATCTCATCGGTCAGTGGGCGCCTGCCGGGGAGCAGGGACGTGAAGGCTTAACGCCGTGATCCGGCGTTTCCGTCGCAAACTCAGCACGAAACCCGCAGAACCGCAGATGAAGGTGGCCCGCCCCGGCTCTGCCCTGCCGCAACCCTTGACCCCGGCCCCTCCCGCGCGTAGAAGGCGCCACCTTCGAGACGGGCCCCGGTCCGGACCGGACGTGACAATCGAGATTGAACGGGCTGTGCCCGCCGGAACGTCCATAGCGCACGTTCCGGCTTTTGCGTTTGTCGTGACCGGGTGGCCCAGCCGCCTCGAACCCAAACCCGGGACGCCTTCAGGGGCGCTCCAAAAAGAAGGCCATGAGGGGCGCACCGGCCGACAGGCACACGCTCCCGCGATTTGAAAAAGAGAGACGCGTTCGAATGCCCACGATCAACCAGCTGATCCGCAAGCCCCGTCAGCCCAAGGTGGCCCGCAACAAGGTCCCCGCCCTGAAGGGTTGCCCCCAGCGCCGCGGCGTCTGCACCCGCGTGTACACCACCACCCCGAAGAAGCCGAACTCGGCTCTGCGTAAGGTCGCCAAGGTGCGCCTGACCTCGGGTATCGAGGCGGTGTGCTACATCCCCGGCGAAGGCCACAATCTGCAGGAGCACTCGGTGGTGCTGATCCGCGGCGGCCGCGTGAAGGACTTGCCCGGCGTTCGCTATCACATCCTGCGCGGCGTGCTCGACACGCAAGGCGTCAAGGACCGCAAGCAGCGCCGTTCGCACTACGGCGCCAAGCGTCCGAAGTAAGCCTTCGCGCCCTCCGATACATGCCCGGCTGAGGCCGGCCCCCAGACAACCAAGAAGAGCAAGCCATGTCCCGTCGTCACCGCGCCCAGAAGCGTGAAGTTCTGCCGGATCCCAAATTCGGGGATCTGATCGTCACCAAGTTCATGAACTACGTCATGTACGAGGGCAAAAAGGCCGTCGCCGAAAACATCGTCTACGGCGCGTTCGACATCCTGGCCGACAAGAAGAAGGACATGGAGCCGGTCGCGACCTTCCATTCCGCGCTCGACAACGTCGCTCCGGCCGTCGAAGTCCGCTCGCGTCGCGTCGGTGGTGCCACCTATCAGGTGCCGGTCGAGGTTCGCCCCGAGCGCCGTCGCGCCCTGGCCATCCGCTGGCTGGTCAACGCCGCCCGCAAGCGCGGTGAAAACACCATGACGGAAAAGCTGGCCGCCGAGCTGCTGGACGCCGCCAACAACCGCGGTACCGCCGTCAAGAAGCGCGAAGACACCCACAAGATGGCTGAAGCCAACCGCGCTTTCAGCCACTATCGCTGGTAGGCGCCTTCAAAGCGTCACCTGC
Organism: Brevundimonas sp. UBA2503; assembly: GCF_002341485.1. Taxonomy (NCBI): domain Bacteria; kingdom Pseudomonadati; phylum Pseudomonadota; class Alphaproteobacteria; order Caulobacterales; family Caulobacteraceae; genus Brevundimonas; species Brevundimonas sp. UBA2503. The sequence goes on from NZ_DDOD01000001.1 coordinate 40,416, forward strand.
ACTGACTATCTGAGGGTTCACGGCGCGGGCGGTTTCAGCTAAATCGCCCGCGCCGCTTATCCGCACAGACCGACTTTCCCGAGGGCGCTGAACGCGTCCTGATCTCACTTCAAGGCACGTTTTCCCATGGCCCGCATCAACAAGATCGAGGACTACCGCAACTTCGGCATCATGGCCCACATCGACGCGGGCAAGACGACGACGACCGAGCGGATCCTGTTTTACACCGGCAAGAACCACAAGATCGGCGAAGTGCACGACGGTGCGGCGACCATGGACTGGATGGACCAGGAGATGGAGCGCGGCATCACCATCACCTCGGCCGCCACGACCGCCTTCTGGCGCGATAAGCGCCTGAACATCATCGACACCCCCGGTCACGTGGACTTCACCATTGAAGTCGAGCGCTCGCTGCGGGTGCTGGACGGTGCCGTGACCGTGCTGGACGGCAACGCCGGCGTTGAGCCGCAGACCGAAACCGTCTGGCGCCAGGCCGACAAGTACCGCGTGCCGCGCATCGTCTTCGTCAACAAGATGGACAAGATCGGCGCCGACTTCGACAAGTCGGTCGAGTCGATCCGCGACCGTCTGGGCGCCAAGGCCGTGCCGATCCAGTTCCCGATCGGTTCGGAATCGAACCTGACCGGCCTGGTCGATCTGGTCCGCATGAAGGCCGTGATCTGGGATAACGACAATCTCGGCGCCAGCTTCCGCGACGAGGAGATTCCCGCCGATCTGGTCGACAAGGCCAATGAGGCCCGCCAGTACCTGATCGACAACGCCGTCGAGCTGGATGACGAGGCGATGGAAGCCTATCTCGAGGGCAATGAGCCGTCGGAAGAGACCATCAAGAAATGCATCCGCAAGGCGGTTCTGACCGGCGCCTTCTATCCGATCCTGTGCGGCTCGGCCTTCAAGAACAAGGGGGTGCAAACGCTGCTGGACGCCGTCGTCGACTATCTGCCGTCGCCGGTCGACATCCCGCCGACCCCCGGCATCGACTTCAAGACCGAAGAGCCGATCACGCGTCGCGCCTCGGACGATGAGCCCCTGTCGGTTCTGGCGTTCAAGATCATGGACGACCCGTTCGTCGGCTCGCTGACCTTCTGCCGCATCTATTCCGGCAAGATGGAAACGGGCATGGGTCTGCTGAACTCGACCCGCGACAAGAAGGAGCGCGTCGGCCGCATGCTGCTGATGCACTCGAACAACCGCGAGGACATCAAGGAAGCCTATGCCGGCGACATCGTCGCCCTGGCCGGCCTCAAGGACACCCGCACGGGCGACACCCTGTGCGACCCGATGAAGTCCCCGGTGATCCTCGAGAAGATGGAGTTCCCGGCGCCGGTGATCGAGATCGCCGTCGAACCCAAGTCCAAGGCCGACCAGGAGAAGCTGGGCGTCGCCCTGGCCAAGCTGGCTTCGGAAGATCCGTCCTTCACCGTCTCGACCGACCACGAGTCGGGCCAGACCATCCTGAAGGGCATGGGCGAGCTGCACCTGGACATCAAGATCGACATCCTGAAGCGCACTTATAAGGTCGAGGCCAACATCGGCGCGCCGCAGGTGGCCTATCGTGAATCCATCAGCCGCAAGGCCGAGATCGACTACACCCACAAGAAGCAGACCGGCGGTACGGGCCAGTTCGCCCGCATCAAGCTGGTGTTCGAACCCGGCGAGCCCGGCTCGGACTTCGTCTTCGAGTCGACCATCGTCGGCGGTGCCGTGCCCAAGGAATACATCCCGGGCGTCGAGAAGGGCCTGAAGTCCGCCAAGGATAATGGTCTGCTGGCCGGCTTCCCGGTCATCGACGTCAAGGCGACCCTGGTCGACGGCGCCTACCACGACGTTGACTCCTCGGTGCTGGCCTTTGAAATCGCGGCCCGTGCCGCCTTCAAGGAACTGCGCGAGAAGGGCGGACCCAAGCTGCTGGAGCCGATCATGGCCGTCGAGGTGGTGACCCCCGAGGAATACCTGGGCTCGGTCATCGGCGACCTGAACGGTCGTCGCGGCATGATCCAGGGTCAGGACATGCGCGGCAACGCCACCGTCGTGAACGCCTTCGTGCCGCTGGCCAACATGTTCGGCTATGTGAACACCCTGCGGGGCATGTCACAGGGCCGCGCCCAGTTCACCATGCAGTACGACCACTATGAGCCGGTGCCGCAACACGTCGCCGACGAAGTGATCAAGAAGTACGCCTAAACCCCAACCCCTGCTTTCGGCGGACCCCGGTCCGCCGGGGGCCCTGAAACCCCAAGGACGAGCCCCCTGTTCAGGGGACGGAGAGAAGAGAATGGCCAAGGAAAAGTTTGAAC
>NZ_DDOD01000011.1:0-25164 GCF_002341485.1 Brevundimonas sp. UBA2503
AACAACCTTCTTGGAAACGACATCTAGGCCGCCGGATCGCGCTTGCGGAACTTGCGGATGACTCCCGAGAAGGTCATCAGCACCCGCTCGCCCGCATTGATCTGCCCCCGGACAAAGATCAGGCTCTTGCCCGCGCGGATCACTTCGCCGGTGGCCTCCACCAGTTCTCCGACCCAGGCCCCGTCGATAAAGGTAGAATCCAGCTGGACGGTGACGCCCGATGCGCCCTCCATCTCCTGATAGGCGGTCTGGAACATGGCGATATCGGCGAAGGTCATCAGGCAGCCACCATGCATGCGGCCCCCGGCATTCATGTGTTTGGGCTCGGCGCGGAAGGCACAGCGCATCCGACCGTCCGGGTCGGGCCGGAAGTAGAACGGGCCGACGACCTGATCGAAGGTCCCGTGCAGATCGTAGGTCTGCCAGCCCGAGAATTCGCCCTCGGTGACGGTGATCTTGGCGACCATGATGATCCTCAGCCTTCTTCTTCGCCTCGCAATGCAGCATATAGGGCGAATGAGCGACCCCATCGAAGACACTATCTACGAAAAACTCGCGGCTCTCGGGCCGGGCAAGAGCATTGAGCCGGCGGACGTGGCCAAGGCCGTGCAGCCCGAGCAGTGGCAGCGGATGCTGCCGCGTGTGCGCACCACGGCCCTGGGCCTGATGCGACAGGGGCGGCTGATGATCACCAAGAAGGGCAAGCCGGTCGATCCGTCCAGCTTCAAGGGCGTCATCCGTCTGCGCCTGCCGACCGCCGGGGAGTCGGAGCAGTTGATCCAGGCCCGGACAGCCACGTCGGATGATGTCTACTGAGCCCTCGCTCGCAGCAGCGTCGCCCAAGGCCCCGGACCGTTCGAGACCATGATGCGGGTCTGCGCGGCATTGATCGGCATACTGGTGCTGTCAGGGTGCGCCGCGCCCTATGTTCAGGCGCCCCTGTTGCCGCCCGAGCGCCAGATGACTGCCCGCATGGACGACACCGGCTTTGTCATGCGCGACGGTGCGGTGCTGCCTTATCTCCACTGGAGCCCCGGTGACGCCGAGCCCTGGGCGGTGATCGTGGCCCTGCACGGCATCAATGACAGCCGCGCCGCCTTCCGCCTGGCGGGGCCCTGGTGGGCGGAGCGCGGGATCGCGACCTATGCCTATGACCAGCGGGGCTTTGGCGATGCGCCGGGGCGCGGCCTGTGGCCCGGGGACCTGATGGCGGATGATCTGGATCAGATCGTGGCGCTGGTTCGGGCGCGGCATCCGGGTGCGGTGATCGCGGTGGCCGGAGAAAGCATGGGGGGCGCCGTGGCGATCACGGCCTTTGCCTCTGAAACTCCGCCCGCTGCCGACCGGCTGATCCTGCTGGCCCCTGCGGTCTGGGGCTGGTCCAGCCAGCCCCTGTTGTATCGGCTGAGCCTTTCTGCGGCGGCGTGGACGTTTGGCGATGTGGCGCTGGAACCCCCGGCCTGGGCGGCCGACCAGGTGCTGCCCTCGGACCATCTGATGGAGTTGATCCGCAGCGGTCGCGACCCGGATCAGACGCTCTCGACCCGGTTCGACGTTCTGTATGGCCTTGTCGACCTGATGGAGGGGGCCGGAGAAGGGTTAGGCGATGTCGACGTACCGACCCTGTTCCTTTACGGGGCCCGGGACGACCTGGTGCCGGCTCGGGCGGTGCGTCAGGCGCTGCAGCGCGCCGGGTCCATGCCGGGGTTGCGCACCGCTTACTACGAGGACGGCTACCACCTGCTGAACCGCGATCTTCAGGCTGCGCGGGTGTTTGCCGATGTCGAGGCCTGGCTGAGAAATGAGGGCGCCGCCCTGCCCTCCGGGGCCGGGCCAATCCCGGTGCGATAGACCGGGTGACCTTGCGTAAGGTCAAGCTTGCTCCGGGTCGGTAACCCGCGTATCAGCCCCCGCAACAAAAATACCCAGGAAAGGCTCGTAAAGGGCATGACACTGTTCGATTCGCCGTCGTTCTCGAACCATGAGGGCGTGCACGCCTTCTATGACGAAAAGACTGGTCTCAAGGCAATTGCTGCAGTGCACTCTACTGCGCGCGGTCCGGCAGTGGGCGGCACCCGCATGTGGAACTATGCCACGGCAGCAGAGGCGCTCGAGGATGTGCTGCGCCTGTCGCGAGGCATGAGCTACAAGAACGCCGTGGCGGATCTGGAGATGGGCGGCGGCAAGTCGGTCATCATCGGCGACAGCCGGACCCAGAAGACCCCCGAGCTGTTCCAGGCCTTTGGTCGTGCGATCAATTCGCTGGGCGGCATCTATTACGCGGCCGAGGACGTCGGCGTTTCGGTCGAGGACATCGCCGAGGCCCGCAAGGAGACCGAGTTCGTCGTCGGTCTGTCCGGCGGCAAGGAGGGCTCGGGCGATCCCAGCCCTGTGACCGCCGAGGGCGTGTTCCGTTCGACGCTGACGGTCGCGCGCCGCCTGTGGAAGCAGGACGATCTGAACGGTCTGACGGTCGCCGTCCAAGGCATCGGCCACGTCGGCGGCTATCTGGCGGACAAGCTGCACAAGGCCGGGGCCAGGCTGGTGATGACGGACGTCAACACCGCCCTGCTGGAAGAAGTCGCCGCCCGCAACAATGCCGAGATCGTGGCCCCCGACGCCATCTATGACGTCAAGGCCGACATCTATGCCCCCTGTGCGCTGGGGGCGACGCTGAACCCCGAAACGCTGGACCGCCTGTCGGCCAGGGCAATCGTCGGGGCCGCGAACAACCAGCTGGCCACGCCAGAGATCGGCCGCATCCTGTTCGAGCGAGGTGTGCTGTATGCGCCCGACTATGTCGTCAATGGCGGCGGCATCATCAATGTGGCCTCGGAAATGGCGGCCCGGAACAGTGGTGGCGCCTATGACCCGGCTTGGGTCGAGGGTAAGCTGGCCCGGCTGATGGAGACGCTGGAGGAAATCCTCGAGCGCTCCGACAGCGAAAAGCGCCCCACGCACGAGGTCGCCGACGCCATCGCCGAAGCCCGCATTCAGGCAGCGGCCGATGAAAAGGCGCGGGCCCGCGCGGCCTGAAGCCGGTATCTCCCGGTCCGACCACCGCTAATTCGGCAATCGCTACCTTCTCTTAACGCGCCGTTTACCATGCGGGCGGCACTTTCTGCCTAGCGGGCGTGTCGCCTGTGAGTAGGGGTGTTGGGGCGCGCGTGGGCGGCTTTTCCGGGGCTTTGCAGAGATTTGGGGTCGGGCGACTGGCTACCCTGGCGGGTGTTGCTGCCGGGGTAGCGGCGGTGCTTGTGGTGCTGATGCTGCGCATCGGCCAGGCGCCTGATGCCTTGCTCTATTCCAATCTGGACCTGCGCGAGGCGTCCGAGATCACGGCTGCCCTCGACACGGCGGGCATCAAATATTCGTCGCGTGGCGATGGCTCGACGATCTTTGTCAGCCGGGACGAGGTCGGCACGGCCCGGATGCTGGTCGCCGGCAAGGGGATCGTGACCAGTGGCTCGGTTGGCTATGAGATTTTCGACACCCAATCGGTACTGGGCCAGACGGAGTTCCAGCAGAACCTGAACGCCAAGCGCGCGCTGGAAGGCGAGCTGTCCCGCAACATCATGACCCTGCGCGGGGTCACCATGGCGCGCGTGCTGATCGCCCTGCCGGAGCGGGCCCTCTTCCAGGCTGAGGCCGCAGAGCCGACGGCATCGGTTGTCGTCGGGCTGGGGGGGCGGGACCTGACCGCCGACCAGATCCGCGGCATCCGCTCGCTGGTGGCCTCCAGTGTGCCGAACCTCAAGCCCACGCGCGTCACCGTCATGGATGACACCAACCGCACCCTGGCGGCGGGGGGCGACGAGGATGGCTTTTCCGGCGCCAGCGCTGACCGGATGAAGGCGACGACCGAGGCCCAGCTTCAGGCGCGGGTCATGGATGTCGTCCAGGGCATCGTCGGGCCGGGTGCCGCGCGGGTGCAGGTGACCGCCGAGATCGATCACAGCCGTTCGACTACCCAGGAACAGCGCTTTGACCCGGACGGTCAGGTGGTGCGCTCCATGGCCATCAATGGTTCGAATTCGCAGGACACGACCGGCCAACCTGTGGGCGGCGTGGGCGCCGACCAGAACATCCCGGGCGGAGAGGCGCCGGGTATTGCGGCCCAGGGCTCGACCCGCACGGACGAGACCGAGACCACCAATTACGAAATCTCGAACACCACCACGACCACGGTGCGTGAGCCGGGAGAGGTCAAAAAGCTGGCTGTAGCCGTGGCCGTTGATGGCATCTGGACGCCGGGCGCCGACGGGGCCGAGCCGACCTATGCGGCACGCACGCCCGAGCAGATCACCGAGATCGAGGAACTGGTGAAGGCCGCTGTAGGCTTCAGTGCCGAGCGGGGCGACATCGTCCGGGTCAGCAATGTCGCGTTCAATCGCGAAGTCGCCCCGAACGGCGGCACCGAGGCGGGTGGCGGGCTGTTCGACTTTACCAAGAACGACATGATGCGCGGCATTGAGCTGCTGGTGTTGCTGATCACCGGCATTCTGCTGATCCTGTTTGTGCTGCGTCCGCTGCTGAAGGCGACAGCCGGTGGCGGTGGTGGTGTGCCCGCACTGGCCGGCGGCAATGGCGTGACCCCGCTTCAGACCACGCCGGTCGGGGCCTCGGGTCAGGCCGCCGCCGGTCAGCTGACCGGTCCGAGCGACATGGAGCAGCGGCTGGATATCGCCCGCATTGAGGGTCAGGTGAAGGCCTCCTCGGTCAAGAAGGTGTCCGAGTTCGTCGAGAAACATCCGGAAGAGTCGACCTCGATTCTCCGCAGCTGGGTGCATGAAGGCTGATGGCGGCGCGGATGATCACCCGCAAGCCTGCGGTCGAGGATGCCCGCAAGCTGACCGGTCCTGAAAAGGCGGCCGTCATCCTGCTGTCGCTGGGCGAGGATCACACGCGCCTGTGGCAGGGGCTGGACGAGGACGAAATCAAGGAAATCTCCCAGGCCATGGCGGCGCTGGGCACCGTCAGTTCGCAGGTGGTCGAGGAGCTGCTGCTCGAGTTCGTCTCGGGCATGAGCGGCTCGGGCGCGGTGATGGGCAGTTTCGAGCAGACCCAGAAGCTGCTGGCCTCCTTCATGCCCGCGGAGCGGGTCGAAGGCCTGATGGAAGAAATCCGGGGTCCCGCCGGTCGCACTATGTGGGACAAGCTGGGCAATGTGAACGAGGCGGTGCTCGCCAACTATCTGAAGAATGAATACCCCCAGACCGTCGCCGTGGTCCTGTCCAAGATCAAGCCGGATCATGCCTCGCGGGTGCTGACGGCCCTGCCCGAAGACTTCGCCATGGAGTGCGTCCAGCGGATGCTGCGCATGGAGCCGGTTCAGCGCGAAATACTCGACAAGATCGAGCAGACCCTGCGCACCGAGTTTATGTCGAACCTGGCGCGCACGTCCAAGCGCGACAGCCACGAGATGATGGCCGACATCTTCAACAGCTTTGACCGCCAGACCGAGGCCCGCTTCATCGGCGCGCTGGAAGAACGGAACCGCGAGGCGGCCGAACGCATCCGCGCCCTGATGTTCGTGTTCGAGGATCTGGCCAAGCTGGACCCCGGCGGCATCCAGACCCTGCTGCGCGCGGTCGAAAAAGACCAGCTGGCCCTGGCGCTGAAGGGGGCGTCGGAGTCCCTGCGCGAACTGTTCTTCGGCAATATGTCCGAACGCGCGTCCAAGATCATGCGCGAGGACATGGAGTCGATGGGGCCGGTGCGCCTCAAGGACGTCGACTCGGCCCAGATGGCCATGGTTCAGGTCGCCAAGGATCTCGCCGCCAAGGGCGAGATCATGCTGGTGGGCCAGGGCGGCGACGACGAGCTGATCTACTGACATGACCCACGCCTCCGCCCCCTCCCGTCCCTTCGCCTTCGACACCGAGTTTGACTCGTCGGGCGCGGTCGTGCGGTCCACGGACTGGCAGCCGGTCAAGCGCGCCTATTCGCCAGCCGAGGTCGAGGCGCTGGTCGCCCAGGCTCGCCATGAAGCGCACGCGCAGGCGCTGGCCGAGGTCGACAGCCGCCGGTCTCAGGCTATCGCCGATCTGAGCGCCGCCCTGAACAACAGCCTGCCGCGTCTGACCGGGGTGGTGGAGACCTATCGCGAACAGACCGCCGATCTCGCCATGGCGACCGGTCGGGCGCTGGCTTTCGCCGCGCTGGAACGCCTGCCTCGCGCCGCCGTGCAGGCCGCGCTTGAGGAACTGGGCCGCGAGATCGATGCCTCGCCGCGTCTGGTGATCGCCATGGCCGGTCTGGACGAGGCCGGTCGTGCCGAGATTGAGGGGCTTTGCGCCAATGTCGGCTATGCCGGGGCGGTCCGGTTCCGCGACGAACCGGGTCTGGCACAGGCTGCCTTTGAGCTGGAATGGGCCGATGGCCGCGCCGCCTTTGATCCCGAAGAAACCTTCAGCCGACTGGCTGCCGCGGTCGCCCGCGCGCTGGCCGCTGACCAAGCCCCCGACACCGCCGAATCGTCCGAAGGGATGAACCCATGACTGCTGACAATCTGCCGCTTGAAGAGTTCGATCACGGGGTCATGCCCGTGTCGAACGAGGACGGACTGGACAAGTCCGCCAGCGACCTGGCCCCGGTGTTCGACGTGCCGGTCAACATCTCGGCCGTGCTGGGCAAGTCGCACATGTCGGTCGCGCAACTGCTGAAACTGACCAGTGGCTCGGTGCTGGAGCTGGACCGCAAGGTCGGCGAGGCCATCGACATTTTCGTCAACAACCGGCTGGTCGCGCGCGGCGAGGTGGTGGTGGTCGAGGACCGGCTGGGCGTGACCATGACGGAAATCATCAAGACCGAGGATACGGGCGCCTAAGCATTGCGACCGGCAGTGAGATTTAGAGGAGAAGACCCATGCGGCTTCTGGTAGTTGGCAGACTGAGCGGGCAGCTGGCCTCGGCCGTGAAAATGGCCATGGCCCACGGCGCCAAGGTGCACCACGTCGAGCGGGGCGATCAGGCCACCGAGCAGCTGCGACGTGGGCAGGGCGCGGATCTGCTGATGGTCGACTACCGCATCGACATCGCCGCCCTGATTGCCGCCAATGAGGCCGAGCGCATCCATGTGCCGGTCGTGGCCTGTGGCGTCGATGCGGGGCCGGATGATGCGGCCGCCACCATCCGCGCCGGGGCCAAGGAGTTCATCCCCCTGCCGCCCGAGGCCGATCTGATCGCCGCGGTGCTGTCGGCGGTGGCCGATGACGACCGCCCGCTGATCTCGGCCGATCCGTCGATGAAGGCGGTGATTGGTCTGGCCGACCAGGTCGCGCGCTCGGAAGCGTCCATCCTGATCACCGGCGAAAGCGGCGTCGGCAAGGAGGTCATGGCCCGCTATCTGCACCAGAATTCGCGTCGGGCGGACAAGCCGTTCATCAGCGTCAACTGCGCGGCCATTCCGGACAATCTGCTGGAATCGGAACTGTTCGGCCACGAGAAGGGCGCCTTCACCGGGGCCGTGGCCCGCCGGGTCGGCAAGTTCGAGGAGGCCGATGGCGGCACCCTGCTGCTGGACGAAATCAGCGAGATGGATGTGCGGCTGCAGGCCAAGCTGCTGCGGGCGCTACAGGAACGCGTCATTGACCGCGTCGGCGGCACGACACCCGTCAAGGTCGACATCCGCATCATCGCCACCTCGAACCGGGATCTGGCCCGTGCGGTGTCGGAAGGCAGCTTCCGCGAGGACCTGCTGTACCGGCTGAACGTCGTCAATCTGCGCCTGCCGTCGCTGCGCGAGCGTCCGGGTGACATCCCCGCGCTGGCCGACTTCTTCGTGCGGAAATATGCGGCCGCGAACGGTGTGCCGGTGCGCCCCGTGTCGGCCGACGCGCGTCGGGCCCTGACCGCGCATCGCTGGAACGGCAATGTGCGCGAGCTGGAAAACGCCATGCACCGCGCGGTGCTGCTGGCCCAGGGGCCCGAGATCGATGTCGACGCCATCCGCCTGCCTGACGGTCAACCGTTGACGGGGGCAACATATGACGCGGGCCCGGCCAGCCGCGCGGCCCAGACCGCCGACGCCGTCACCCGCGCCTATGTCGGCCAGACCGTGGCCCAGATGGAAAAGACCCTGATCCTCGACACCCTGGGCCACTGCCTTGGCAACCGCACCCATGCGGCCAACATCCTGGGCATCTCGATCCGCACCCTGCGCAACAAGCTGAACGAATACGCCGACGAAGGCACGCCCATCCCCGCGCCCCAGTCGGGCATTTCCGCCGCCGTCGGCTGAGGAGCGAGAGCGTGGATCGCAGAAGCGTTCTGATGGGGTTCGGGGCCCTCGCCCTCGCAGCCTGCGATAATCCATTCGTTGCACCGTCGACTCCCGCGGCATCTCCTGGCGCGCTGGATCTGTCCGCGTTGGAAGCCGCCAACGGGGGCCGCATCGGCCTCGCGGCGCACGACCTGGCCTCAGGCCACCGCCTCGCTTCTCGTGGCGAGGAACGGTTCGTCTACTGTTCGACCTTCAAGATGTACCTGGCCGCCGCGACCTTCCTGCGTGTTCAGGCGGGCGAGGAAGATCTTGCGCGGCCGATCCCGATAACCCGCGCCGACATGGTCTCCCATGCCCCGGTCACTGAACCGGCCATCGGCCAGAGCCTGACGGTTGAACAGCTCTGCAAGGGTACGGTCGAGGTCAGCGACAACCCGGCGGCGAACCTGCTGCTGAAGGCCAATGGCGGGCTGGAGACCATGCAGGACTTCTATCGCCGTCTCGGCGACACCAGCACTCGCGTCGACCGTTTCGAGCCCGAGATGAACCGTCTCGACGGCGACAAAGACACCATCATCCCGCTGCAATCGATAGCCAACATCAAGCGTCTGTTCATCGATGACGACACACCGCTGATGGTCCCGCACAGGGACAAGCTGCTGGGCTGGATGTTCGCCTCACCCACGGGCGAGGGGCGCATCAAGGCGGGCCTTCCTGCAGGTTGGCGCACGGCGCACAAGACCGGCACCGGCGGCTATGGCCCGACCAATGACATCGGCGTGCTGTACCCGCCGACTGGCGAGCCGGTGGTCCTCGCCATCTATTATCATGCCACGCGCGAGAGTTCGGCCGAGCAGAACGACGCCGTCGTCGCTGAGGCCACCCGCCTGGCTCTTGCTGCTCTGGGGCGTACATGACCGACGCCCCCATCATGATGAAGGACGGCATGGCGCGGCCTTCGGGCAAGGACATGCTGGGTTGGGTCGCGCGGGGCGAGGTCGGCATGGCGGTCGGCGTCATCGGCGTCATCCTGCTGCTGATCCTGCCGATCCCGGCCTTCCTGATGGATATGCTGCTGGCGATCTCGCTGATCTCCAGTGTGCTGATCCTGATGACCGCCCTGATGATGAAGAAGCCACTGGACTTCGCCATCTTCCCGACGGTGCTGCTGGTCTCGACCCTGTTCCGCCTCGGGCTGAACCTGGCCTCGACCCGGCTGGTTCTGACCAGCGGTCACGAGGGCGGGGACGCCGCCGGCCATGTGATCGAGGCGTTCGGCGCCCTGATGATGGGCGGCAGCTTCATCATCGGTATCATCGTCTTTGCCATCATTCTGGTGGTGAACTTTGTCGTCATCACCAAGGGCTCGACCCGCATCGCCGAGGTCTCGGCCCGCTTCACCCTCGACTCCATGCCGGGCAAGCAGATGGCCATCGATGCCGATCTGTCGTCGGGCCTGATCACCGAGGATCAGGCCAAGATCCGCCGCAAGGAACTGGAGCAGGAATCGACCTTCTTCGGCGCCATGGACGGTGCCTCGAAATTCGTGCGTGGCGACGCGGTCGCCGGCCTGATCATCGTCTTCATCAATGTGCTGGGTGGGATCCTGATCGGGACGTTGCAGCACGGCATGCCGATGGGCGAAGCGGCCACGGCCTACGTCCAACTGACCATCGGCGATGGTCTGGTCACCCAGGTGCCAGCCATCATCATCTCGATCGCCGCAGGCTTTCTGGTGTCCAAGGCCGGGGTCGAGGGGTCGGCTGACAAGGCCCTGGTCAGCCAGCTGGCCACCAACCCCATCAGCCTCGGCATGGTGGCGGCAGCCTCGGCCCTGATCGGTCTAATCCCGGGCATGCCTCTGCTGCCGTTCTTCGCGCTGGCGGCAGGTTCGGGCTTCATGGCCTGGCGGCTGGGCCGGGCACGTCTGAAACCGGCGCCGGTGGAAACTGCCGAGTCATCCAAGCCCCGTGAGGACGTTGAGGAGCCGATCTCGACCGCGCTCAATATCGATGAGGTCAAGATCGAGCTGGGCTATTCCCTGCTCGCCCTGATCAATGATCTGGAAGGGCGTCGCCTGACCGATCAGGTCCGCGCCCTGCGCCGGTCGCTGGCGCAGGAGTACGGCTTCGTCATGCCCTCGGTGCGCATCCTCGACAATATGCGCCTCGGCACCCAGGGCTATGCCATCCGCATCAAGGAGATGGAGGCCGGCAAGGGCGAGGTGCGTCTGGGGCAACTGCTGGCCATGGATCCGGCGGGCCGTCAGGTCGAACTGCCGGGCGAGCACACCAAGGAACCCGCCTTTGGCCTGCCGGCGACCTGGATCGACGAGTCCCTGCGCGAGGAGGCGACCTTCCGCGGCTATACGGTGGTGGATCCCTCGACCGTGCTGACCACCCACCTGACGGAAATCCTCAAGGAGAATATGGCCGAGCTGCTGTCCTATGCCGAGGTGCAGAAGCTGCTGAACGGTCTGGAGGGCGAGGAGAAGAAGCTGGTCGAGGATCTGATCCCCGGCTCGGTGACCGTCACCACCCTGCAGCGGGTGCTGCAGACCCTGCTCAAGGAAAAGGTCTCGATCCGCGATCTGGCCGCCATTCTGGAAGGTCTGGCGGAAGCCGCGCCGCATACCAGCTCGGTGACTACCCTGGTCGAGCATGTGCGGACCCGTCTGGCGCGTCAGCTGTGCTGGCAGCACAAGGCCGACGACGGGGCCCTGCCGATCGTGACCCTGTCACCCGAGTGGGAGCAGGCCTTTGCCGAGAGTCTGGTCGGTCAGGGCGAGGACAAGCAGCTGGCCATGGCGCCGTCACGGCTGCAGGACTTTATCCGCGCGGTGCGCGATGTGTTCGAGCGAGCCGCCATGTCGGGCGAGACGGCTGTGCTGCTGACCGGCCCGCAAGTCCGGCCCTATGTGCGCTCGATCATCGAACGCTTTCGCGGTCAGACCGTGGTGATGAGCCAGAATGAGATCCACCCTCGCGCGCGGCTGCGTACGCTGGGGCAGGTCTGACGCGGGATCAGTTGACCTCGGTCCAGCCTTCGGAGGACGCCTGGCGGGCGGCTTCGTTGGTCGGGCGGGCGACAAGACCGGACTGGGTGATCCAGACCTCATATTCCGCGCCATCGGCCATCGGCATATAGGCGCCGCCACCGTAAAGGGTGTCGACCGCATCGACATAGCGGCGATATTTGCGCGCCATGTCCCACGCATTGATCCGCCAGGGCAGGGCATCGGGCTGGTCGCCGCCGCTGAGGTCGTGGACGCTGCGGATGCCCTCGCGTTCCTGCTGAATCGACTGGTATCGGCCCGACAGACGATCGAGGCGGTACTGGGTGTCGAGGCCCAGAACCGTGGCCCAGGGCTTCCAGCGCAGGACCTGCGCCTCGATCCGCCATTGGTCACCATGCAGGGGGTAGACCGCTGTGGTCGGCGCATCAGTGCCGTTGGCGGCGGGCTGGATGACGGTCGTCTCGTAATACTGGGGGCCAAGCTGCTTGACCTGGATCGTGGCCACCGGTCGCTCATAGGTGAGGCGGGCATAGGTCTGGACGTTCATCCCGAGCAGCGCGGCAATCGCCGCCGCTGCAGCCAGACCGCCACCACCGATGGCCCCCAGACCGCCGCTCAGGAATTTGCCGCGGAAAAAAGCCCCCAGACCGCTTAGCAGAAAGATGACACCCGCCAACCCAACGATTGCCGGAATAATCCACCACCACCAGACCATGTCGCCCCCTTACGCGTTGCGTATCAACCCTATGCTAACCGTAAATCGCGGGAACGTCGAAGGTTTCACCCGAGACGCGACTGGACTTGGGCCGACCGGCGGTTAAACGTGGCCGGTGATGAGCTGGGAAATCCGCGAAAATCTGACGGCATTCAGCCGCTTCCTGCGAACGGCCAGCCTGGGCCGATCCCTGCTTGGGCTGCTGTCTCTGGCACTTGTGCTGCTACTGGCCGTCAATCTGGCCACCTTTGTCATGATCGGTCGTACGGCCGAGTTCAATGAAACCATCGATCGCAATGTTCGCGTACAGGTTGCGGCACGCGATGTGCTGACCCGGCTGGTCGATGCTGAAACCGGCCAGCGGGGATATCTGCTGACCGGGCGTCAACAGTTCCTGACCATTCACGACGAAGCTGTTCGCGAACTTCCGATGGTGATGCAGGAACTCGATGACCTGACCGCCAGCGACCCCGAGGTGCGCGAGCGGGTCGATCGTCTGAGAAACCTGGCGCGCGAACGTCTGGGTGTGATGGATGCAAGCATCACCCTGGCCCGCAGCGGTCGCGCCGGCGATGCCGTGCAGATCGTCCGCGACGGGCGGGGCAAGGAACTGATGGACGCCATGCGGCTCGAGATCGACGCGATCGATACGATCGAGAGCGAGCGGTTCGCGTCCCGTCGGCAACAGTCGGAATGGTCCGCGCGCGCGACGATCGGCGTCAACGCCATGGCGGGGGTGCTGATCCTGATGCTGGCGGGCATCATGGCCTGGATCGTGCTGCGTTACCTGCGTGAGATGCAGGCCGCCCACTACGAGCTGGACCGCATCAATGCCAATCTGGAAAATGAGGTGCGGGACCGCACCGGCGACCTGATCCGGGCCAACGAGGAGGTTCAACGCTTCGCCTATATCGTCAGCCATGACCTGCGCGCGCCACTGGTCAACGTCATGGGCTACACCTCCGAACTGGAACAGGCCGGCAGGGTCATCGACCGTCAGATGTCCAAGGTTGAGACCGAGGCTCCTGATTTGATGGAGAACGACGCCCTGGTCGCCGTGCGCGAGGATGTGCCCGAGGCGATCGGCTTCATCCGCGCCTCGACCGAGAAGATGGACCGGTTGATCAATGCCATCCTGAAACTGTCCCGGGACGGGCGACGCGTGCTGTTTTCAGAGCCAATCAATATGACGGCCATGGTTGGCAAGATTGCCGACAGTGTGAACCATCAAACGGAGGCCGCCGGGGCCGAGGTCGAGGTGGCCGAGTTGCCGGGTCTGACGGGTGATCGCCTGTCGCTGGAGCAGGTGTTCAGCAATATGATCGACAATGCCGTCAAATATCTGGACCCGAAGCGCCCGGGGCGAATCCGGGTGGAGGGTCAGGATCTGATCGACGGCATGGTAGAGTACCGGATCATCGACAACGGTCGTGGCATCTCGGACCGGGACCATGAGCGGATCTTTGAGCTGTTCCGCCGCTCGGGCAAACAGGACCAGCCGGGCGAGGGTCTGGGCCTGGCCTTTGTCCGGAACAGCATTCGCCGGATGGGCGGGGATATCGCTGTGGAGTCGAAACTGGGCGAAGGCTCGACATTCATCCTCAAATTTCCCAAACGCCTCTACGTCTCGGACAATGGAATCCCGTCATGACCACACCTGTCAAAATCGTGATGATCGAAGACGATCACGGCCATGCACGGCTGATCGAGAAGAACATCCGCCGGGCCAATATCTCCAACGAGATCGAGCATTTCGCCGACGGCACATCGGCGCTGGAGCATCTGTTCAGTGAGGAAGTTCTGACCAACGGTCCGCTGCTGATCCTTCTGGACCTGAACCTGCCGGATATGTCGGGCACCGATATCCTGGAGAAGATCAAGTCGGACGCCCGGCTGCGGCGTGCGCCTGTGGTGATCCTGACCACCACCGACGACAAGGCCGAGATCCAACGGTGCTATGATCTGGGCTGTAATGTCTACATCACCAAGCCGGTGGAGTATGAGTCCTTCTCCGAAGCCATCCGGCAACTGGGCCTTTTCCTTTCGGTCATTCAGGCCCCCGAAATCGATTGAGTGAGCGCTGTTTGGAACCGCTGACCACGCCCCTCAGACTGCTCTACATTGACGACGACCGCAGCCTGTCGCGGCTGGTCGAAAAGGAGCTTGGCCGTCAGGGCTTTGCAGTCACCTGCGCGGCCGACGGCGAGGCCGGTCTGGAGTGCCTGAAAGGCGGTCAGGTATTCGACGTCTGTGCGCTGGACCACTACATGCCCGAGCGCGACGGGCTGGATGTGCTGCCCGACATTCTCGCCCTGCCTGATCCGCCCCCCGTCGTCTACGTCACCGGCGCTCAGGAGGGCCGCATTGCGGTTGCCGCCCTGCGGGCCGGGGCGGCGGACTATGTGATCAAGGACGTGTCGGAGGACTTCACCTCCCTGCTGCGGTCGGCCATCGAGGACGCCCACAACCGGCGTCGCCTTCAGCGTGAAAACGAGACCGCCCAGGACGAGATCCGCATGGCCCGCGACCGGGCCGAGGCCATGCTGCGCGAGGTCAATCACCGGGTGGGCAACTCGCTGCAACTGGTGTCCAGCTTCATCTCGCTGCAGATGCGCCAGCTGGCCGACGGCTCGGCCCGGGATGCGCTGCGCGAGGCGCAGGCGCGCATCGAGGCGGTCGCCCACGTGCACCGCCGCCTCTACACCTCGGGCGATATGGCCCAGGTGGCTATGGATGAGTATCTGAGAAGCCTGATCGAGGAGCTGAGTGTGTCGCTGGGACGCGAGGACAATGCGCCCAATCTGACGCTGGATGCCGACCCCATGAACGTCGGCACGGATCAGGCGGTCTCGCTTGGCGTGATCGTGACCGAACTGGTCACCAACGCCGTCAAATATGCCTACGAACCCGGTCTGGGTGGCGAAATCCGCATCCACCTCAAGGCAGATGGAGACGGGCGCGCCCTGCTGACGGTTGAGGACGACGGGCCAGGGCTGGGGGATCAGTCCGCGGGACCGAAAGGCACGGGGCTCGGCTCCAAGATCGTGGCGGCCATGGCGGGGGGGTTACGCTCCCGCGTCAGCTTCGATGACGCGCACAAGGGCGTGCGCGCCCAGTTGGCTTTCGACCTCTAGGCCGGACCATGCTGCAGTTCGGAATTCCCAGACCCGACCATACCTATGCGCCGCGCCCCACGGCTTTCGGCATTCTGGTGCACGAGGGGCGGCTGGCCTGTGTGCGGATTGACCGGGGCGAGGGCAGCTATCTCGACCTGCCCGGTGGCGCGCGCGATGGCGATGAGTCCGAGCCCGAAGCGGTTGTGCGGGAGTTCCGCGAGGAAACCGGCCTTCGGGTGGCGGCGGACGTGTGCCTGACCGAAGCCGCCCAGTTCGTGGACAAGAGCGACGGACGCACGGTCAACAACACGGGCGGTTTCTGGACGCTGCGTTTACTGGACCCCACGCCGTCCGGTAAGATCGAGGACGACCACGAACTGGTCTGGCTGGACCTGGTGGAGGCCCTGGCCAGTCTGCGTCACGAGGCCCATGCCTGGGCGGTGGCGGTCTGGCTGAGGTCTCGCACATCCGCGTGATCCGGGGAACGACCTGCGCCTGAACCTGTTGAATTGTCATAGGGCGAACGACGGGTTCGCCTTCCTCCCAGGAGACGACAATGAACAAGGATCAAGTTGAAGGCCGTGCCAAGGAAGCCGTGGGCAACGTCAAGGACGCTGCAGGCGACGCGACCGGCAACCACAAACTGCAGGCCGAAGGCAAGGCCGATCAGGTCGAAGGCAAGGTCCAGAAGACCTTTGGCGACGTCAAGGAAGACGTGAAGAACTAGTCCGGATCAATCTGCCGGATTGAAGAGGCCACCGTCGCAGGACGGTGGCCTTTTTCAGTCGCGGCCGGACAGGTTGAGCCGCAGGCCGCTGTCGTCATCGCGGGTGCCGGAGGGGTCGCAGACCTCTTCCCAGACCACGCCGCCATCGGGACGCGCACGCGGGCGGGTGCTGCACCGGGCCTGTTCGCGCAGTTGGGGCGTCGAAGGACCTCGAACCTCGCGGGGCTGATCGCACTGGACGGCGAAGTTGGCATCAGCCTGCGCACGGGCGCAGGCTTCGAGCGCAGTCGTGGGGCGCAGCGCCTCGGGCAGACTGTCGCCCAGCTCGGCCACCAGCTGTTGCCGGACGCTGAACTGGCAGGACTCCAGCGGCGTGTCGCCACGGATCTGGGGGTGGCAGCGGGCACGTTCCCAGGCAAAGGGGTCGTCGCGGGCCCACTGGGGCAGGGCCGGGTCCTGAATCAGCAGTCCGAGGATGAGTGCACCGAACACTGGCGCCTCCTGTGGGTGGTCGTCGGCCTATCGCGCCAAGGAGCGCATGGCGCGCTCCAGCCCGTCCAGAGTCAAGGGGAACATCTGGTCCTCCATGACCTCGCGGATCAGGCCGACCGAGGGCGTGTAGGACCAATAACGTTCGGGCACCGGGTTCAGCCACGCCGAATTTGACCACTGCTGACGCAGGCGTTTCAGCCAGACCGCGCCGGCCTCCTCGTTCCAGTGCTCGACCGAGCCGCCGGGCATGGTGACCTCATAGGGGCTCATGGTCGCGTCGCCGACCACGACGGCGCGCCAGTCGCCCGGATAGCGATTCAGCACCTCCCACGTGGGGGTCCGGGCCTCATGCCGCCGGCGATTGTCCTTCCAGACGCCCTCGTAGAGGCAGTTGTGGAAGTAGAAGAATTCGAGGTGGCGGAACTCGGATTTGGCGGCCGAGAACAGCTCCTCGCACAGCTTGACGTGGCCATCCATCGATCCGCCGATGTCGAGGAACAGCAGGACCTTGATCGTATTGCGCCGCTCTGGCCGCATATGGATGTCCAGCCAGCCCTGCCGCGCCGTGCCGTCGATGGTGGCGTCCATGTCCAGCTCGTCGGGCGTGCCCTGGCGGGCGAACCGGCGCAGGCGGCGCAGGGCCACCTTGATGTTGCGGGTGCCCAGTTCGACCGAGTCGTCGAGGTTCTTGTACTCGCGCTTCTCCCAGACCTTGACCGCCCGTCCGTGCTGCGACTTGCCGCCGATGCGGACGCCCTCGGGGTTATAGCCGCCGTTGCCGAAGGGGCTGGTGCCGCCGGTGCCGATCCATTTCGATCCGCCCTGATGCCGGTCGTGCTGTTCCTCCAGCCGCTGCTTCAGCGTCTCCATCAGCTTTTCGAAGCCGCCGAGGGCCTCGATCTCGGCCTTCTGCTCGTCGGTCAGGTATTTTTCGTTCAGCAGCTTCAGCCAGTCCTCGGGCACGCCACCGATATCCGGCTCCTCGCCCGCGCCGACGGTCTCCAGCCCCTTGAACACCTTGCCGAACACCTGATCGAACCGGTCGTAGTGTTTCTCGTCCTTGATCAGGACGGCCCGCGACAGGTGGTAGAAGTCCTCGACACGGGTGCCCGCGGTCAGGACGCGCTTGTCCATGGCCTCCATCAGGAACAGCCATTCCTTGAGCGAGACCGGCACGCGGGCGTCCCGCAGGGCAGTGAAGAAGGGGAGGAGCATTGCCTAAACGCTAGGTGGCCAATCTCGGATCTGGAATAGACCCTATATAAACCAGAGCCGCATATACGAATACGTCGCTAATTGCTTCAGAGGGTGTCGGAAATACAGCTGACCCAATATAAACCCAACCATCTTTCACTGAAGTGAAAGTAATCTTCGTGGTCGCCACTCCATCGTTATCGATGTTCCATACGCCGGTGTATACATCGCTGCCGTTCCATTTGTCGATGATAACATAATCCAAATGTGCCCTAGTTGCCTTTGGATTCGATGCCTCAAAGTTTGACGCAATGCTCTCAAGTACTGTAGCGGCGGATGTGAATTCGTCAAATTCTTGGGCGGTAACTGTGAATGATATTCTCCCATGCAAATACATGCAGCTAGCTGCAGCCCTATTGTTTTGCGTTTCCTCGAAAAGAGCGATCCTGTCATATTCATCCGTTGAGAATACGCATTTCATCCCGCTGGGACCATGGGTCGCAAGCGGCTTTCCTTCAAGCGAGGACGCTATGAAGTAAGCGGATGCTCCACTCCTTTCGATCACGCTTTCAGCGTAGTTTTGGGCGTTCTGAGCTTCAGGTGCGGTGACGTCCTGCGCCGCAGCGAGGCTGGGCAGGGCCAGCAGAGACAGGCCGATCACAGCCGCGGACAGATGACGGAACATGGTAGAACCCTCGGTGGAACAGGCAGGCAGATGACCACGTGGACGCCCCGGCGTCCATGCCGGGGTCAGGCGGGTTTTCTCAGGATGTACTCGTCGTCCATCCAGCGGCCAACGGGGAATTGGTACTCGCCGGCCTTTTCGAAGCCGTAGGCGGCATACAATTTTTGCGCCTTCAGATTGCCGCTCCAGACACCGATCCACTGGGCCCCGGTGCCGTGTTCGGTCATCCAGCCCATGGCCACCTTGAGCAGGCGGGTGCCGAGGCCCAGCCCTTGCGCTTCCTTGAGGATGTACAGGCGCTTCAGCTCGGTCTCGCCGGGGCGGGCGTCGGGATGGGGCAGGGCGTTGGGGCCGGTGTTGGCAAAGCCCAGCAGATGGCCGTCGCGCTCGGCCACCCACCAGCCCATGGTCGGATCGGCCAGCCGGACCTGTGTGGCCTCGACGCTGAAGACCGCCTCCATGAACACCGCCAGGTCGTCCTTGGGATAGGGGATGCCGAAGCCGTCCATGAAGGTTTCGACGAAGGTCCGGCTGCCGGCGTCGGACAGGGCAGGGGCATCGGTCAGGCGGGCCGGGCGGATCAGGATGTCGCTCATGCGGCGCGCTTATCACGCTCTGGCGAGGCAGGCGACAAGCGGGGATTCGGGGCCTAGTCTGGCGACAATGAGCCTGCCGATCCTTACCCACCCCGACATGACCGGACACCAGCCCGGTGTCGGCCATCCCGAGCGGCCCGAGCGGCTGGCCGCGGTACTGGCTGCGCTGAAGGATGCCGGGCTGGACCGGAACCGCCGGGCGGCGACCGAGGCCTCGGTCGAGGACCTGGAGCGGCTGCACCCGGCGGCCTATGTCGCCAATATCCTGAAGGCCTCGCCGACGGCCGGCCGGGTGTCGCTGGACGCCGATACCCATCTGTCGCCCGGCAGTGTGCGCGCTGCACGTCTGGCGGCCGGAGCGGTGGTCGATGCTGTTCGCGCGGTCATGGCCGGGGAAATGGACCGGGCCTTTTGCGCGATCCGGCCGCCCGGTCACCATGCCGAGCCCAACCAGTCGATGGGGTTCTGCCTGTTCTCGAACGTCGCCGTTGCCGCCCGGGTGGCGCAGGCCGAGGGCGCGAAACGCGTCGCGGTGGTCGATTTCGATGTCCACCATGGCAATGGCACCCAGGCGGCGTTCGAGACTGACTCCAGCCTGTTCCTGGCCTCGATCCATCAGATGCCCCTGTATCCCGGCACCGGCGCGCCGTCCGAGACAGGGGTCGGCAACATCGTCAATGCGGCGGTTGAACCTCATGCAGCCCGCGAGGCCTGGCGGCGGACCTTTGCCGACAGACTGATGCCGTCGCTCGAAGCCTTCTCGCCCGACCTGATCCTGATCTCGGCCGGTTTCGATGCGCACCGCCGTGACCCATTGGCCCACCAGAGCCTTGAGGCCGAGGATTTCGCCTGGGCCACGCGTGCGGTGGTCGAGGTAGCGAGGCGGGTCTGTTCGGGCAAGGTTGTCAGTTCGCTGGAGGGGGGCTACGACCTCGAAGGTCTGGGGCGATCTGCTGTGGCCCATGTTCAGGCACTGGGGGAGGAATGAGGGACACGTCGACCGACAGTCTTGCTGTCGCCAGCCGCCCCGTTGCCATGCTTGACCCTGACCGCCTCAACGATCTGGCCGCGGACAGCACGCGCAAGGATGCCGAATCGGCCGCGCCCCTGCCGGGCACCAGCGGCGACATCGTGCTGGCCCGCCACGGCGAGCCGGCCCTGTCGCGCAAATGCCTGATCACCGCTCGCCAGTACCGCGACTGGTGGGGCAAGTATGAGCTGGGCGGACTGCTGGAAGGCCAGACGCCGCCGGCCGAACTTCTGCTGACGGCAGAGGGCGCGGCCCTGATCCTGTCGTCGACCCGCCAGCGGGCCATCGAGACGGCCGCCGCCATTTCGGGGGATCGTGAGGTCCTCAGCGATGCCCTGTTCATCGAAGCGCCCCTGCCGCCGCCGCCCTTTCCGGAGTGGTTCAAGCTGTCGCCTCGCTGGTGGGGGGTGGTGTCGCGCTTCTGGTGGCATGCATTCGATCACCATCAAGGGCAGGAGACCCGCCGCGAGGCCGAGGCCCGGGCCGATCGCGCTGCGCGCCTGCTGATCGAGAAAGCGGCCATGGGGGGCGATGTTCTGGTGCTGGCCCACGGCTATTTCAACCACATGGTCGGTCGCTGCCTGAAGGCGCATGGCTGGCGGCTGGCGCACAATCAGGGCTTCAAGTACTGGTCGCAGCGGCGCTTTGTGAAGCGCTGAGCCGCCCCCTGTCTTGCCTGTCCTGACCGGGCCTGTCAGAACCGCAGCCATGACCGCCGACGTTCCCAAAACCGATCCGGACCTGTCCTTCGAGGAGGCGCTCTCGCGACTGGAGAGCATCGTCTCGCGGCTGGAGTCCGGCCAGGCGCCGCTGGAAGAGTCGATCACCCTGTACGAGGAGGGGGCGCGGCTGAAGGCCCTGTGCGAGGAGCGGCTGAAGGCCGCCCAGCTGCGCGTCGAGCAGATCGTCGTCGGACCCGACGGCAAGGCAGCCCGGGCCGAGCCCGCCGGTTTCGACTGATGACCGGGCCCGTCGCCGAGCAGATCACCTTTGACGACTTCCTGAAGGTTGACGTTCGCGTGGGCCGGATCGTCACCGCCGAGCCCTTCCCCGAGGCGCGCAAGCCCGCCTTCAAACTGACCATAGATTTCGGCCCCGACATCGGGGTCAGGAAGTCCTCGGCCCAGATCACCCGGCATTACACCCTCGACCAGTTGGTGGGACGCAAGGTCGCCGCCGTCGTCAATTTCCCGCCGCGCCAGATCGGGCCGGTGATGTCCGAGGTCCTGACCCTGGGATTTCCTGATGCCGACGGCGAGGTCGTTCTGGTCGGCGTGGACCGCGAGGTCCCGGTCGGTGGGCGGTTGTTTTGATCCCGCTGGCCGCCAATTCTCCGGAACAGGCGGTGATCGACCGGATCGCCGAGGTTGCCGACCTGATCACCGTTGCGCTGGACGAACTTCTGCCCCGGGCGGACGGCCCCGAGTCCCGCCTGACCGAGGCCATGCGCTATGCCGCGCTGGGGCCGGGCAAGCGGCTGAGACCCTTCTTCGCCATTGAGGCCTCGCGTCTGTTTGACCTTGACGAGGGGCCGGTGCTGCGGGCGGCCTGTGCGCTGGAATGCGTGCACGCCTATTCGCTGATCCACGATGACCTGCCCTGTATGGACGACGACGACATGCGCCGGGGGCGGCCGACCCTGCACCGCGCCTATGACGAGGCGACGGCGGTTCTGGCGGGGGATGCGCTGCAGACGGCGGCGTTCGACATCCTGCTGGACCCCGATACCCACGACGACCCGGCGATCCGGTGCGAGCTGGCCCGACGTCTGTCCTATGCCTCGGGGGCCCGGGGCATGGCCGGCGGTCAGATGATCGACCTGATGGGAGTGCGCGACGACCTGGGCGGGGTGGCGCGGATGCAGCGGCTGAAGACCGGGGCGCTGATCACCCATGCCTTCGAGATCCCGCTGATCATCGGCGACATTCGCGACGAGCGGCGCGCAGCCCTGATCGCCTTCGCCCACGATCTGGGCCTCGCATACCAGATCGTTGATGACGTGCTGGATGCCGAGGGCGACGAGGCCCTGCTGGGCAAGGCGGCGGGCGGCAAGGATGCCCGGCTGGGCAAGACGAACTTCGTCACCCTGCTGGGTCTGGAGGCCGCCCGTGAGCGGGTCAGCCACTTGCGCGATCAGGCGCGCGGGCATCTGGATGTGTTCGGCGAGGACGCCGAACTGCTGAAGGCCTGCGTCGATGTGGTGCTGCAGCGGCGGTCCTGAACGGATCCTCTGCGGCAATCAGCCATTGCTCATGAATCCCTCACTGGTGTTCCGCGCCCCCCTCAATCATGTAGAGAAGATCGAGGGCGATCTTCGCGTCCGACACTGAGCCCGTTTCATGCCTGATACCCCCCTGCTCGACACTGTTAAGGTTCCCGCCGACTCGCGGGGCCTGACCACGCCCCAGCTGAAGCAGCTGGCCGATGAGCTGCGGGCCGAGGTGATCGATGCCGTGTCGGTGACGGGCGGGCACCTGGGCTCGGCGCTGGGCGTGGTCGAGCTGACGGTGGCGCTGCACCATGTGTTCGAGACGCCCCGGGACATCCTGATCTGGGACGTCGGGCATCAGTGCTATCCGCACAAGATCCTGACCGGACGGCGCGACCGCATCCGCACCCTGCGTCAGGGTGGGGGCCTGTCGGGCTTCACCAAGCGCTCGGAGAGCGACTACGATCCGTTCGGCGCGGCCCATGCCTCGACCTCGATCTCGGCGGCGCTCGGCTTTGCTGCCGCGCGCGACCGCAAGGGCGAGACCAACAAGGTCGTGGCCGTGATCGGCGACGGCTCGATGTCGGCGGGCATGGCCTATGAGGCGATGAACAATGCGGCCGAGACGACCGGCCAGCTGACGGTCATCCTGAACGACAACGACATGTCGATCGCGCCGCCCGTGGGCGGGATGAGCGCCTATCTGGCCAAGCTGGTGTCCGGCGGCGCCTATCAGAACATGCGGCGCTTCGGAAAGAAGATGGCCGAGCACCTGCCGCGCCCGTTCCGTGACGCGGCGCGCAAGGCCGAGGAATACACCCGGGGCATGGTCACGGGCGGGACCTTTTTCGAGGAGTTGGGCTTCTATTACGTCGGGCCGATCGACGGGCACGACATGGAGGCGCTGCTGCCGGTGCTGAAAAATGCGGCGGCCATTACCGACCGGCCGGTGCTGGTCCATGTGGTGACGCAAAAGGGCAAGGGCTATGCCCCGGCCGAGAGCAGCGCCGACAAGTATCACGGCGTGGCCAAGTTCGACGTCATCTCGGGCAAGCAGTCCAAGCCGGTCTCGAATGCGCCCAGCTATACCAAGGTGTTCGGCACCGAGCTGATCAAGCGGGCCGAGCGCGATCCCTCGATCGTGGCGGTGACGGCGGCCATGCCGTCGGGCACCGGGCTGGACCTGTTCGGTCAGGCCTTCCCCGAGCGGACGTTCGACGTCGGCATTGCCGAGCAGCACGCCGTGACCTTCTGCGCCGGGCTGGCGGCGGACGGGATGAAGCCGGTCTGCGCCATCTATTCGACCTTCCTGCAGCGCGGCTATGACCAGGTGGTGCACGATGTGGCCATCCAGTCGCTGCCGGTGCGCTTTGCCATGGACCGGGCGGGACTGGTGGGCGCTGACGGCTCGACCCACGCGGGCTCCTTCGACATCGGCTATATGGGCGCCTTGCCGGGCATGGTGCTGATGGCGGCGGCCGATGAGGCCGAACTGGCCGCCATGATCGCCACCAGCCTCGAGATCGACGACCGGCCGAGCGCCTTCCGCTATCCGCGCGGGGACGGCGTGGGGGTCGAGATCCCCGAACTGGCCGCGCCGCTGGAGATCGGCAAGGGCCGGATCGTGCGCGAGGGGACGACGGTCGCCATCCTGAGCCTCGGCACGCGCCTGCAGGAATCGCTCAAGGCCGCCGAGACCCTGGCCGCGCGTGGCGTGTCCACGACCGTGGCCGATGCCCGGTTCGCCAAGCCGCTGGATCAGGAGATGATCCTGCGTCTGGCCCGCGAGCACGAGGTGCTGATCACGGTCGAGGAGGGCGCCATGGGCGGCTTCGGCGGCTTTGTGCTGCAGATGCTGGCCGAGAAGGGGGCGCTGGACGGCGGGCTCAAGATCCGCACCCTGCACCTGCCCGACGTCTTCCAGGACCACGACAAGCCCGAGGTGCAATACGCCGCCGCCGGCCTGAACGCCGACCAGATCGCCGCCACCGCGCTGTCGGCGCTGGGGGTTGAGGGGCGCACCGGGGCGGCCCGGGCGTAAGGGACACCCCGTCTCAGATTTTCAAAGACCGGCCACGCCAAAGCCCCTCTCGCCCGTGGGGCAGAGGATATGGAGAGGTGGGCGGCGCATGGGCCGGGGGCCCGGAACCGTATGCGCCCTGCTTTCGCGTTACGGGCGCTGTGTAATTTTCGGCACCCAGCCTGGCGCCGCCCCGGTCGGTTCACGCGAGCGCCTGGGGGGACTGTCTCTTCCGCCGGGGGTCGGGCACCCGGATGCTTGTGCGCCCGACTTCGCCTGTCCCGGTTCGACAGCAGGTCCCAGTCTCTCGGCCCGCGACGGGCGAGGCGTCCAGAAACGCCCCGGACCCCGGGGTTTCGCCCCGGGCAATCCCGCTCGACCGGCCCCCGCCGCCGCATCAGTGCCTGGGTCCCGAGGCGCCTCTCCTGCGACGGAGACGGGCAGAGGGTGGCACACCGCTGCACCTGGTCGGGAAGAACGGTGCGAGAAACGGTGGGGGTGTTGAAAGGGTTGGGAAATTCGGCGGCAGCTATCCTATCTGAGGGCGTCGGCTCAGCACTCCTTCTCCCCTTGCGGGAGAAGGAGCCTCCTGAGAAGGGGGCGCGTGAGCGCCGGATGAGGGTCGGCACTATCGCGATCCCGCAGCGACGCCGGAGCCGAGGGCAAGCGCGGGGTAGAGGTCGGCCCAGTCGGGATTGGCGGCCTCGATCAGGGCGAACTTCCACGGGCGGCGCCACCGCTTGATGCGCTTCTCGCGGAGGATGGCTTGATCGACGTAGCGGTGGGGTTCGTACCAGACCAGACGATCGGTGCCATGGTCGCGGCTATAGCCATCGACCTGGCCGTGCCGGTGCTCGCCGATGCGACGGATCAGGTCGTTGGTCATGCCGACATACAGCCAGCCACACCGCCCGCTGGCGACAATATAGACCCAGTAGCTGTGCTCGCGCATCGCCCCTGCCTCCGATGCGGGATTATGCGCGAGGGGTAGAACAAAGCAAGAACTCTTTTGGCGTTCCCCCATCCCTCTGCTCGTGATGGGGGCACTGTTGTCATCCCCGAAACGCCGAAGGCGTTATCGGGGACGGGGCGGACCATGCACGGGCCAGCCCCGGACGACGCTTGCGACGATCCGGGGCGA
>NZ_DDOD01000011.1:25265-25521 GCF_002341485.1 Brevundimonas sp. UBA2503
TTCGCGAATTCGGGGATGACAACGGTGCCCTCTGGCTGACCTTGAGAATGACAAAAGCGCCCTTGGTAAACGCTGGAGATCCGTGCCCTTGCCATCACTGCAGCGTCAAAGGTCTTCGAAGCGTTGTCCGCCTTGTCGTCATCTCGCCAAATGCCTGGGCACTATTGTCATCCCCGAAACGCCGAAGGCGTTATCGGGGACGGGGCGGACCATGCACGGGCCGGCCCCGGACGGCGCTTGCGACGATCCGGGGCGA
>NZ_DDOD01000011.1:25662-233835 GCF_002341485.1 Brevundimonas sp. UBA2503
TTCGCGAATTCGGGGATGACAATAGCGCGTCAGGGGCTCGTCCGCATCGGGGGCAAGGCCGGCGGAGGCGGTCTCAATGCCCGGCCAGTAAGCAAACACCCGCTCCGCCGTGGGCGAGCGCAGGCGGTTGCGGGAACAGAGGAAGAGGAGGTGGGTCAGAGGATTCAAATGGGTATGTGTCCCGCTTTCAAAATCAATCTGACTTTTACCCCACCCCTTGTTAGGTCGAACAATCGCCAGCTTGGCTAACAGCGGTCCTGATTCGTATGGCTATCGTTATCATAATCATCATCGCCGTGGTCGCGTTCGTGATCTGGTCAAAAGGCGCGGCCAAGTCCGCCAAAATGAAGTATCTGCAAGCTCACAACAATGCCTTCGTCGAACGCTTTGCAGGCAAGTATTCCAAGCCAAGCTGGTGGGACTGGAAAGACAAAGCGATGACCGCTCGCGTGAAGGATATAGTCAGACCGCTCGTGTCCAAATCCGGCTTCAGTCCGGTGGCGGTCGCTTTATGGCTCGATGGAGACGAGACATGGGAAGACTTACTGACATTCATGGCCCATGCTGAGCGGGCGGGCTTTAAGCAAGTCGAGCAGATTGCACTTCTGCCGGATTTTGCTCTCTCGGCGCTAAATGTCGATTTGTTCAACGAAAAGAATCTGACGGACAAGAATATCTTGCTCTATCTGATAGCCGCAACGAAACAGCGTAATCAGCAAAATAACGTCGATGTCACAGACATCCCATACAAACTTGTTGAGGAATACATTGTCTCCCGAGGGGGTGCGATGGACGAAGAAGTGAGGGAATTTTACCCCTGTTTTAACTACGAGTTCGACTACCGCTCTGTGATGCGGAGTGTGGCATTCGTTGAAGGGTGCAGCCCCACGTCAATCACCGTCTACGACAACGCGCCCGATCCCTATCGTTCGTTCCACCCTTCGTATTGACGCTAATGAAGCAAGTTCAGCCCCAAGCGTAAAATCCGCTGGCGATTCTTGGTTTGAATGGGCGGACGAACACTTCACACTCTCGGCGGCCGGCCGCGTCGAATACATATCGGACGGCCCGCTCATGCTCGCTTGTCTCGACCCAAGCGCCGGTAATGTAATCGGGGCTAATCGCACTCAACACCTGAACTTCGGCATCCGCGCGCGTAGGAAAGCTCGGCGGCAGCCCATGCTTTGCGCGGAATCCGACCGGATAGTCGTCAAACAGCTTTTCCAGCGCCCAATCACCGTAACGATTATGGTTCTCGTATTTCGTGGAGGATGTCGGCACACCCTGGCCGTAGAAGCGACAGCGATAGCGCCATAGAACGTCCGGGCTGAGGCCAAGGATCAGCCACGCCTTGTTCCCGGACTTATGCCGCTTCGCATCGAAAAGCTCCGGTCGGTAGCAGGTGACCGATACCGAGACGGCGTCATCTTCGCCGTCCAACCGGGAACCGATCACGGCACCCGCGTGCATCAATTCCCTACGTGTCCTTATCCCAAAGGCGAGGATCAGGGGCAATAATTCGAGTGGAGTGAAGTGAAGGACGCAGTCGATCTGCCGTCGCTCGACGACCGACAGGATGCCTTGCTCGATCTTTTCACGGTATTTGTCCCGTAGGGTCAACTGACAAGTCCTACAACGGAATATTATCGTGCTTCTTCCACGGGTTCGTCTGCTGCTTGTTCTTCAGCGTGCGTAGGGCGCGGATCAGTCTCCGCCGCGTCCCGTGGGGCATGATGACGTCGTCGATGTAGCCGCGGCTGGCGGCGACGAAGGGGTTGGCGAAGCGTTCCTTGTATTCGGCCTCGCGGGCGGCGAGGGCCTCGGGGTCGCCGGCTTCCTTGCGGAAGATGATCTCGACAGCCCCTTTCGCCCCCATGACGGCGATCTCGGCGCTGGGCCAGGCGTAGTTGACGTCGCCGCGCAGGTGTTTGGAGCTCATCACGTCATAGGCGCCGCCGTAGGCCTTGCGGGTGATGACAGTCAGTTTGGGCACGGTGGCCTCGGCGTAGGCGAACAGCAGTTTGGCGCCGTGTTTGATCAGGCCGCCGTATTCCTGACGGGTGCCGGGCATGAAGCCGGGCACGTCGACGAAGGTGACGATGGGGATGTCGAAGGCGTCGCAGAAGCGGACGAAGCGGGCGGCCTTGCGGCTGGAGTCGATGTCCAGAACCCCGGCCAGCACCTGGGGCTGGTTGGCGACGATGCCGATGGTCTGGCCGTCGAGGCGGCCAAAGCCGGTGACGATGTTCTTGGCATAGTCGGGGGCGATCTCGAAGAATTCGGCCTCGTCGACCGTCTTCAGGATCAGCTCCTTGATGTCATAGGGCTGGTTCGGATTGGCCGGGACCAGGGTGTCGAGGCTGGCCTCGTCGCGGTCGGGGTCGTCGTAGCTGTCGCGGACCGGCGGCTTTTCGCGGTTCGACAGGGGCAGGAAGCCGATCAGGCGGCGGACTTCGGCCAGGGCCTCCAGATCGTTCTCGAAGGCGCCGTCGGCGACGCCCGACTTGCCCGCATGGACGCGGGCGCCGCCCAGCTCCTCGTGGGTGACCACCTCGTTCGTCACGGTCTTCACGACGTCGGGGCCGGTGACGTACATGTAGGAGGTGTCCTTCACCATGAAGATGAAGTCGGTCAGGGCCGGGGAATAGACGTCGCCGCCGGCGCAGGGGCCCATGATGACGCTGATCTGGGGGATGACGCCGCTGGCCAGGGTGTTCTGCAGGAAGATGTCGGCATAGCCGGCGAGGCTCTCGACGCCTTCCTGGATGCGGGCACCGCCGGCGTCAAAGATGCCGATGATGGGCGCGCCATTGGTCAGGGCCATGGTCTGCAGCTTGACGATCTTGGCCGCATGGGCGCCGGACAGGCTGCCGCCGAAGACGGTGAAATCCTTGGAGAAGACATAGACCAGACGACCGCCGATGGTGCCGCGGCCGGTGACCACGCCGTCGCCGGGGATGCGCTGATCCTGCATGCCGAAGTCGTGCGAGCGGTGCTCGACGAACATGTCGGTTTCCTCGAAAGAGCCCTCGTCCAGCAGAACCTCGATGCGTTCGCGCGCGGTCAGCTTGCCCTTTTTGTGCTGGGCGGCGATGCGGGCTTCGCCCCCGCCGAGCTTGGCCCCGGCGCGGCGTTGTTCCAGCTGGTCGAGAATGTCTTGCATGAGGGCCTCCTTGAAGCGCCGAGCCTTAAGGAGGGTGGGCGGAGGTGGCAAGTATTCCTCCCCCTGAGGGGGAGGGATGCTGAACTAGCCAGCCCGGGCGAGGTCAGGTCTTGCGGAAGGGGGACTCGGCCTCGGTCTGGGCCTTGATCTCGGCCAGGATGGCGGGGCGCTCGTGGTCCAGATAGCGGGCGATGGCGTCGCGAAAGCCCGGGTCGGGGATGTGGTGGGCCGAGCGGACCGGGGTGGGCAGATAGCCGCGCGCCAGCTTGTGATGGCCCTGGGCCCCCGCCTCGACGCGCTTGAGGCCGCGCGACAGGGCGAATTCGATGGCCTGATAATAGCAGAGCTCGAAATGCAGGAAGGGGATGTCCTCCAGCGTGCCCCACTGGCGGCCGTACAGGGCGTCGCGGCCGATCAGGTTGAGGGCGCCGGCGATGGGGGTCTCGCCCCGGTAGGCCATGATCAGGGCGATGCGGTCGGCCATGGTTCGGCCGATGCGCGCAAAGAAGTCGCGGGTCAGATAGGGGCGGCCCCATTTGCGACTGCCGGTGTCGAGGTAGAAGGCGAAGAAGGCGTCCCAGACGGTCTCGGTCAGGTCGGGGCCGGTCAGGATTCGGATGTCGAGCCCGGCCTGCGCCTCGCGCCGCTCGCGCCGGATGGTCTTGCGGCGATTGGAGGACAGGGCGGCGAGGAAGCCCTCGAAATCACCATAGCCCTGATCGGTGAAGACGTACTGCAGGTCGAGGCGGGGTAGCCAGCCGGCGGCGGCCATTTCGGCCCCCTCGACTTCGGTCGGGAAGTTGACGTGGATCGACGACAGGTCGAGGCGCGCACACAGGGCCTCGGCGCCCTGGATCAGGGCCTGACGGACGGTGCCGGCATCGGCCTCGGGATGGATCAGGAAGCGCGGCCCGGTGACGGGGGTGAAGGGCACGGCGCCCAGCAGCTTGGGGTAGTAGCGCCCGCCCGCGCGCTCCCACGCCTCGGCCCAGGCGTGGTCAAAGACGTATTCGCCGCTGCTGTGCCCCTTCAGCCAGAGCGGCATCAGGCCGAGGACGCGGCCCTGGCCGTCCTCGAGCGCCAGATGCCGCCCGGCCCAGCCCTGATCGGGCGCGGCGCTGCCCGAGGCCTCGCAGGCGTCGAGGAAGTCATAGCCGATGAAAGGATCGCCTGTGGGGGCGGCCAGGGGCTCCCACGCGTCCCGGCCGACATCGGCGACCGCGCCGTGGACGCGGAGGGTAAAGCCTTCGTCCGTCACTTCACCTCGACGATGGCGTCCACCTCGACGGCGAAGCCCAGCGGCAGGCGATAGACGCCGACGGCCGAGCGGGCGTGACGACCGGCGTCGCCGAACACCTCGACCATCAGGTCCGAGCAGCCGTTGATGACGGCGGGAATGGCGATGAAGTCGGGCCCGGCCTGGACGAAGCCGCCCAGCTTGACCACGCGGACGACGCGCTCGAGGTCGCCGCCGAGGGCGTCCTTGATCTGGGCCAGCAGGTTGACGCCGCACATGCGGGCGGCACGGGCAGCCTCTTCGGGCGAAACGTCGACGCCGACCGTGCCCTTGATGCCGCCCGAGGCATCATTCGACAGCTGGCCCGAGATGTGGACCAGATTGCCGGTGCGCACCCACGGCACATAGTTGGCGACGGCCTTGGCGGGCTCGGGCAGGTCGAGGCCCAGTTCGGCGATGCGGGCGGCGTAGGTCATGGTCGTCTCCTGATGTCTTTGGCGGCATTTAGCCCGGCGCGGGCGAGGCGTCACCCCGTCCGCGATGTCGCGCTCAGCTTTTCAGCGACCGGCCCGAGATGACCGCGCCCGGGCCAAAGCGGTCGCGCAGCCGGTCGATGGTGGTCTCGGTGGTGAGCTCACGCGTGCGGTCGGCGGCGAACAGGCCGGGGGCGACGTCGGCGGCATCGACCAGATCGGCCATGCCGATGCCGATCAGGCGATAGGGCGTGCCCAGTTCGGGCGTGAGCAGGGCCCGGCCCTCGGCAAACAGGGTGCGGGCGGTCTGGACCGGATCGGGCAGGGTCCGCCTGCGGGTCAGGATGCGGAAGTCGGAGCGCCGCAGCTTGAGCGTGACCACCCGCCCGGCGATGCCGTCACGCCGGGCCTTGGACGCCAGCTTTTCGCACAGGGGCCAGAGCTCGGCCTCGAGGTCCGTCGCCTTCGACAGGTCGACGTTAAAGGTGGTCTCGGCGCTCATGCCCTTGCGGTCGTGCTCGGGGTCGACCGGGCGGCTGTCGCGACCGTGGGCCAGGTCGGATAGCCTGAGGCCCCAGTCGCCATAGCGTTGGACCAGATCGCGGACATCGGCCTCGGCCAGCCGTCCGATGGTGTCGAAGCTGTCGGCCCGCAGGGTGCGCCCGAAGATCGGCCCGACGCCCGGCAGGATCGAGACGGGGCGGGGGGCCAGCAGCTGCTGCGCCTCGGACCCGATGACGGAAAAGCCGCGCGGCTTGTCCATTTCCGAGGCGACCTTGGCGAGGAAGCGGTTGGGGGCAAGCCCGATCGAGACGGTCAGGCCGACCTCGTCCTCGATCCATTTCTGCAGCCGGGCCAGTTGCCAGGCGGGCGAGCCGCCGTTCAGCCGCTCGGTCCCGGACAGATCGGCCCAGGCCTCGTCCAGCGACAGGGTCTGGATCAGGGGGGTGAGGTTGGCGAGGGCCCCCAGGATCCGGCGGCTCTCATGCTTGTACTTCGCAAAGTCCGGCTTGATCACCACGGCATCGGGGCAGGCCTTGAGCGCCTTGAACATCGGCATGGCCGAGCCCACGCCATACTGGCGGGCGACGTAGCAGGCGGTCGCGACCACCCCGCGATGGCCGCCGCCGACGATCACCGGCACATCGCGCAGCTCGGGCCGGTCACGCTTTTCCACCGAGGCATAGAAGGCGTCGCAGTCGAGGTGGGCGATGACCAGACGGTCCAGCTCGGCATGGGTGACCATGCGCGGCGAGCCGCAGGCCGGGCAGCGGGTTTCCGGGCGGTCGAAACGCGACAGACAGTCTCGGCAGAGGGACGTCATCGGAAGCACCGGAGCCGGGGGTGGCCCTTCACGTCAACTTAAGACTGGGCGGGCAGAGTGGATAGGGAGAAGACGACCAACAGCCCCGCCGGTGGCAAGGGGCGGCAGGAACCGGTGATGATGTCGAAGAAAGTCCTCATCGTGGAGGATAACGAGCTG
Organism: Brevundimonas sp. UBA2503; assembly: GCF_002341485.1. NCBI lineage: Bacteria > Pseudomonadati > Pseudomonadota > Alphaproteobacteria > Caulobacterales > Caulobacteraceae > Brevundimonas > Brevundimonas sp. UBA2503. The sequence goes on from NZ_DDOD01000011.1 coordinate 32,019, forward strand.
AACATGAAGCTGTTTCATGACCTGCTCGATTCCCAGGGCTATCAGACCTATCAGACCCGCGAGGGGCTGACGGCGATGGCCATGGCGCGCCAGCATCGTCCCGACCTGATCCTGATGGATATCCAGCTGCCCGAGATCAGTGGCCTGGAAGTGACCAAATGGCTAAAGGACGATGAGGAGCTGTCGCACATTCCGGTGGTGGCCGTGACGGCCTTTGCCATGAAGGGCGACGAGGAACGGATCCGCCAAGGCGGCTGCGAGGCTTATATCTCCAAGCCGATCTCGGTGATGCATTTCCTGGACGTTGTCCGGAAGCATATGGGCTGAACCGATGCCCGCCCGCATCCTTGTTGTCGACGACATCGAAACCAACGTCCGGCTTCTCGAAGCCAAGCTGACGATGGAGTATTACGACGTCCTGACCTGCAACAGTGGTCAGGCGGCGCTGGAACTGGCCGCCGAGCATCATCCCGACATCATCCTGCTGGATGTGATGATGCCCGACATGGACGGGTTCGAGACCTGCCGTCGGCTGAAGGCCGATCCGGCGACCCGGCATATTCCGGTGGTGCTGGTCACCGCACTGGACGGGCGCGAGGAGCGGATCAAGGGGCTGGAAGCCGGGGCCGACGACTTTGTCACCAAGCCGATCGACGATGTGGTTCTGCTGGCGCGGATGCGCTCGCTGACGCGTCTGAAGTCGATCATGGACGAGCTGCGCTCGCGCGAGGAAAGCGGTCGTCGGCTGGGTGTCGACACCGATGCCGCGGGGCGGCTGCGGGCCACGGGCGGACGCATCCTGCTGATCGATGACGACCCGCGTCAGGTCGAGCGAATTCGCAGCCAGCTGGATGGCGAACACCGGCTGACCGTTGAGACGGATATCGAGAAGGGGCTGGCCGCCCTGCGCGGTCCGTTTGACTTGGTGATCGCCAATACGGCCTCGCGCGGGTTCGACGGACTGAGGCTGGTGGCCCAGAGCCGCTCGCTGGAGTCCACCCGCCCGCTGCCGGTGCTGGCCGTGGTCGATCCGCATGAGCGCGCCCGCATGATCAAGGCGCTGGAGCTGGGCGCCAACGACATTCTGGCCACGCCCATCGATGTCGAGGAACTGGCCGCCCGCGCCCGCACCCAGGTGCGGCGCAAACGCTATGCCGACTTCCTGCGCCAGAAGCTGGACTACAGCCTTGAGATGGCGGTCACCGATGCCCTGACCGGCCTGCATAACCGCCGCTACATGGCCGGCCAGCTGCAGGCGCTGGTGGGGCGTACCAATCAGGGCAGCGAGCCTGTGGCCGTGCTGATGATGGACATCGACCACTTCAAGGCGGTCAACGACGGTTTTGGCCACGACGCGGGCGACGAGGTGCTGCGCGAGTTCGCCGTACGTCTGGCGACCAAGGTGCGGGCGGTTGACCTGCCCTGCCGGATGGGCGGCGAGGAGTTTGTCGTGGTCATGCCGGGCACCCGGCTGGAAGACGCCGTCCGCATCGCCGACCGTATCCGCGCCGACATGGCCGGGGCGCCGTTCCCCGTCATGGGCGGCGACGCCCACCTGCAGATCACCATCTCGATCGGCGTGGCCGCGACCACCGGCCGTGAGGACACGCCCGACGCCCTGCTGAAACGCGCCGACGAGGGGGTCTATGAGGCCAAGTCGGCGGGTCGCAACCGGGTGATTGCGCGGGCAGCGTAGGACGGGGCTGTGTGAAGCCACGTAAGGGGTTCATCACAACGAACACAAAGGCTTTCACAAAGAGCACAACGAGGGTGAGGGCGGACACCGGTCCCGTTGTGTCCTTTGTGCGTTCGTGGTGCTCTTTGTGGAGAAGCCGCTTCGCGAGACGTCCAGCACAGCAAAACGCCCGGCCATTGCGGACCGGGCGTTCCAATACTCGGATCGGCCTCGCTTCGCTCGTTGTCCGAGCATGACGAGGGTCTAAAGCAGGATCTTACTTGATCTTGCCTTCCTTGAATTCGACGTGCTTCTTCACGACCGGGTCGTACTTCTTGACGACCATTTTTTCGGTCATGGTGCGGGCGTTCTTCTTGGTGACGTAGAAGAAGCCGGTGTCCGCCGTGGAGTTGAGGCGGATCTTGATGGATGCCGGTTTGGCCATCGGACAATTACCTTTGCGACGGCGAAAGCCGTGGAATGAGAGGCGCGGAACATACTCAGGCGCGCGCCCAAGTCAACGCCGACATTGCCACAGCCGGTTTTTCTTGTGCCCGGGGGCCGAGCGGCTACGGTATCGGCCATGAAAACCCTGCCCATGGCCCTGAGCGCCCCCGCCGCCGCCCTGTCCCTGATGCTGTTGGCCGGCTGTGCTTCCGGCCCGTATGCGAGCGGTGGTGACGCGCAGGACGCCTTCTTTGCCAATCTGACCGAGCTGTGTGGCCAGACGTTCGAGGGCAAGGTTGTCACGGATGATCCGGTCGATGCCGATTTCCGCAGCCAGCGGCTGGTCATGCATGTGCGCGACTGTTCCGCGACCGAGATCCGCATTCCCTTCCATGTCGGCGACGACCACAGCCGCACCTGGGTGATCACCCGCACGCCCGGTGGCCTGACGCTGAAGCACGATCACCGCGACCCGGATGGCACGACCCACACCCTGCACTGGTACGGCGGGGATACGGAGAATGCGGGCACGGCGACGCGTCAGGAGTTCCCGGTGGATGGCTTCTCCATCGCCCTGTTCAACGCCAATAATGCAGCGGTTTCGACCACCAATGTCTGGGCGGTCGAGGTCAATCCGGGCGAGACCTATGTCTATGAGCTGGCCCGCGAGAACCGCCTGCTGCGGGTGAGCTTCGACCTGACGAAGCCGGTCGCCCGCTAGGCCGCATTCCTTCAAGACCGAGAGGTAACGATGACCGACACCCCGCCGGCCACGCCGAACGGCGCCCCGCCCACAGGCAAACGCAACCTGTTCACCCGGTTTCTGGACGGGGTGGAGTGGCTGGGCAACTGCCTGCCGCACCCGGTGACGCTGTTCTTCCTGCTGGCGGTGGGGATTGTGCTGCTGTCGGGCGTGTTCGGGGCGATGGGGCTGGCGGTCGAGGATCCGAGGCCGGAGGGGGCTTCGGGCCGTGCCGATGACGGCATGATCCGCGCGGTCAGCCTGATGACCGCCGACGGTCTGCGGCGCATCTTCACCGGACTGGTCGGCAATTTCACCAGCTTTGCGCCACTGGGTGTGGTGCTGGTGGCCATGCTGGGCGTGGGCGTGGCCGAGCGGTCTGGCCTGTTGTCGGCGGCGGTGCGCGGCATTGTGCTGGGCGCTTCGCCCAAGGTGGTGACGTTCGCCATCGTCTTTGCCGGGGTGCTGTCCAATACGGCGTCCGAGATGGGCTATGTCGTGCTGATCCCGTTGGCCGGGGCGGTCTATTACTCGCTGGGGCGACATCCGCTGGCGGGTATGGCGGCGGCCTTTGCCGGGGTGTCCGGCGGCTATTCGGCCAATCTGCTGATCGGCACGGTCGATCCGCTGCTGGCCGGGATCACCGAGGAGGCCGCGCGCCTGATCGACCCGACCTATGCGGTGACGGCGACGGCCAGCTATTTCTTCATGTTCATCAGCGTGTTTCTGGTGACGATCATCGGCGGTCTGGTCAGCATCTATATCGTCGAGCCCAAGCTGGGCGCCTATGACACGAGCAAGGCCGATCCCGAGATCCTGAAGGGCGGGTCGATGGACGCCCTGACGCCGCTGGAGAAGAAGGGGCTGAAGGTCGCCGGTCTGGCGGTGCTGGGGGTTCTGGCGGTGATGGCGCTGACCCTGGTGCCCGACTGGGGCCTGTTGCGCGACCCGGAGACGGGGGACCGCATCCGCTCGCCCTTCTTCAGCGGCTTTGTCACCTGGATCCTGCTGTTCTTCCTCGTGGTCGGCTTTGCCTATGGGCGGACGGTCGGGACGGTGAAGAACGACCGCGATGTGATCGACGGCATGGCCTCGGCCGTGTCGACGTTGGGCCTGTATGTCGTGATCGTCTTCTTTGCCGCCCAGTTCGTGGCCTTCTTCGGCTGGTCGAACCTCGGGGCCATAACGGCGGTCAATGGCGCCACCTTCCTCAAGGAGAGCGGGCTGACCGGGCCGGCGGTGTTCATCGGCTTCATCCTGATCTGCTGTTTCGTGAACCTGATGATCGGCTCGGCCTCGGCCCAGTGGGCGATGACGGCGCCGATCTTCGTGCCCATGCTGATGCTGATCGGCTATTCGCCCGAGGTGATCCAGACCGCCTACCGGATCGGGGATTCCACGACCAATATCATCACCCCGATGATGAGCTATTTCGGCCTGATCCTGGCGTGGGCGACCCGCTACAACAAGGACATCGGCATCGGCACGATGATCGCGATGATGCTGCCGTATTCGATCTTCTTCACGATCGCCTGGACGGTGCTGTTCTTCCTGTGGGTGTTCGGCCTGGGCCTGCCGGTGGGGCCGGGATCACCGACGTATTACGGGGGGTAGGCCCTACCCCACCTTCACCCGCGTCGCGGCTTCAGGCAGGTCTTCGCCGAAGGCGCGCTGGTAGAACTCGGCGATCGTCGGCCGTTCCAGTTCGTCGCATTTGTTTAGAAAGGTGAGGCGGAAGGCGAGGCCGATGTCGCCGCCGAAGATGGTGGCGTTCTGGGCCCAGGTGATGACGGTGCGGGGGCTCATGACCGTCGAGATATCGCCGTTCATGAAGGCGTTGCGGGTCATGTCGGCGACGCGGACCATGGCGGCGATGGTGCGTTTGGCCTCGGCGTCGTTCCACTCGGGCACCTTGGCGGCGACGATCTCGGCCTCGACGTCGTGGTCGAGGTAGTTGAGCGTGGTGACGATGTTCCAGCGGTCCATCTGGCCCTGATTGATCTGCTGGGTGCCGTGATAGAGGCCCGAGGTGTCGCCGAGGCCGATGGTGTTGGTCGTGGCGAACAGGCGGAAATGTTTGTTGGGGCGGATGACGCGGTTCTGGTCCAGCAGGGTCAGGCGGCCCTGGGCCTCCAGCACGCGCTGGATGACGAACATCACATCGGGGCGGCCGGCGTCGTATTCGTCGAACACCAGGGCGATCGGGCGCTGGATGGCCCAGGGCAGCATGCCCTCGCGGAATTCGGTGACCTGTTTGCCGTCCTTCAGGACGATGGCGTCCTTGCCGACCAGATCGATCCGGCTGACGTGGCTGTCGAGGTTGACGCGCACCAGCGGCCAGTTGAGGCGGGCGGCGACCTGTTCGATATGGGTCGATTTGCCGGTGCCGTGATAGCCCTGAACCATGACACGGCGGTCAAAGGCAAAGCCCGCGCAGATCGCGAGCGTCGTCTGGGGGTCGAAGCGATAGGCGTCGTCGATGTCCGGGACATGGCTGTCACGCTCGGTGAAGACCGGCACGGTCATGTCGGCGTCGATGCCGAACAACTCCCGGACCGTCGCCTTGCGGTGCGGTTCGAGCGTCAGCAGAGGATCGGGCGAGGAGTCGAGCGGAGAGGTCATGGGGTGCGCTTAGCGGATGCGGAGGGGGAGTTGAAGCCCGTCAGGCCAGACCGGCCTTTTGCAGGGTCTTCCAGGCCTTGATGACGCGCTGCAGCTTGGCCTCGGCGCCGCGGTCGCCCTTGTTGTGGTCGGGGTGAAAGCGCTTCAGCAGCTCGTGGTAGCGGGCCTTGATCGCCTTTTTCTCGACGCCGGGCTCCAGATCGAGGTCGGCCAGGGCGGCGCGCTCCAGCCGGCCGATGCGGCGGTCCTCGCCCGGCTGCTCGGGCACGGTCTCGCCCCGGCGACCGAACAGGCCGAAGCTGTCGCGCCAGGTGCCGCCGGTGGTGCCGGCCTTTGACGCGGCCGCAGATTCCCGGTTCAGGCGGCCGGCCTTCATCTCCCAGGTCGGACGCCCCCCGGTCATGGCCTCATTCTCGCGGGCGGCGCGGATGTCCTCCTCGCTCATCCCGGCATAGAAGTTCCAGCCCTTGTTATATTCGGCGGCGTGCGACTGACAGAAGTCGTAGAAGTCGTTGATGCGCTCCCGCGACTTGGGCGCCCGGGCCGTGGCCGCGCGCGTGCAGTCGGGCCACTGGCAGGGCTTTTCGCCGGGCTTGAGGCGCAGGACATCGGCCTCGGCCGCCCGCTCCTCGTCGGTGCGAGGGGGCTTGACCCGGATGTCCGTGAAGCGCGGCTTGTATTGAAACGAGGAAGGCATCCTGTGAAGTGTAGGGCTGATTTGGTCCTCATCAAGGAAGATGGCATGTCGCACGGCCCGATTGCGCAAAGAATCCTCGAAAAGCTGGGGGCAGGGCTGTCCCCGGACGCGATTGAGCTGGTCGACGACAGCGCGCGCCACGCCGGCCACCACCATGAAGGCGGCATGGATGCCCGGCCCGGCGGCGAAAGCCATTTCAACCTGATGATCGTATCGGAAGCCTTTGAGGGCCTGACCCGGGTGGCGCGGCAGCGGCGGGTGCTGGACCTGCTGCGCGAGGAAATGGCCGGGCCGGTGCACGCCCTGTCGGTCAAGGCGCTGACGCCGGACGAGGTGCAGAAGAGTCCCAACATGTCGTAATCCGCGACCAGGACAAAGATTCACCTCGTCTTAGAAACTTCACAGTAGCGTCCACCCTGAAGTGAACGGTGCGGAGGGGGCCCGCCTTGGTCGAAACAGACGGATTAGGGCAGGATTCAGCGCCCGGGGAAGCTGCGGCAGCCCTGCGGGCCATCCTGCAGACCCAGTATCTGCGCTATCTGATCATCACCAGCTGGGCGCTGGGACTGCTCGCGACCCTGGGCTCCATGACGGCCGGTCTGTGGTTCGTCGGAACGCTGGCCGCCGGTGCCGCGCGCGGCGCGGTTGAAAAGCGCATCAGCGAACGGGTCGGAACCGGGTGGGGTCTGATTTTTCCCGCCGTGGCGACCGTGACGACCGCCGCCTGGGCCGCCGCACCGCTGCTGGCCTGGTTCTCGGGCGCGCCGTTCGGACAGCCTCTGGCCCTGACGCTGCTGGTCTCCGGCTATGTGCTGGTGTTCGCGCAGCTGCGCAGTTCGCCCCGGCAGGCCCTTGTGATTTCCTCGCCCTATGGCGCTGTGGCTGTGATTATTGCGGTGAGCCAGTGGGGCACGCCGCTGTTCTGGCCGTTCCTTGCCGTGCTGCCCTTCACGGCGGCCGGCCTGTTCGTGCTGGTGACCATGACCATGATGCGCGAGGAGCGAATTCGCGCGTTTCAGGCCCACCAGGCCCATCTGATCGAAGAGCTGGAAGCGGCCCGCGACAAGGCCAACGCCGCCAATGACGCCAAGTCCAACTTCCTGGGAATCATCTCGCACGAGCTGCGCACGCCGATGAACGGCGTCCTCGGCGCGGCCCAGCTGCTGAGCGCGACGCGCCTGGAGAATACCCAGCGGGAATATCTGTCGATCATCCGCAACTCCGGCGACAATCTGCTCAGCCTGCTGAACGACATCCTCGACATGACCAAGATCGAGGCCGGGAAAATGACCTTCGAGATCGTCGATGTGTCGGTCGAGGACCTGCATCGTCGCGTGACCGGCCCGTTCCAGGCCCAGGCCGAGGCCAAGGGCCTGATGTTCGAGGCGACCTACGAAGGCGACATCCCGGCGACCGTGAAGGGCGACCCGCTGCGTGTCTGTCAGGTGATCCACAATCTGCTGTCGAATGCTGTCAAGTTCACCGACACGGGCACGGTGGCCTATACGGTCAGGGGCAAGCGACTGGCCGACCGGCGGGTGGCGTTCGAGTTCGCCGTCACCGACAGTGGCACCGGGATTTCTGCCGCGGATCTCGAGCGTCTGTTCCAGCCCTTTACCCAGGTCGATGCCTCGTCGACGCGCCGGTTCGGCGGGACGGGCCTGGGCCTGACGATTTCGCGGCGCATGGCCAATATCATGGGCGGTGACATCACAGTGACCTCGGAGCTGGGCAAGGGGTCGACCTTCATCTTTGCGGTTGAGGCCGAGGTCGTGGAGTGGGCCGCCCCGAAAGCGGTCGAGGAAATCACTGCAGAGGTCGAGGACGGCCGTCAGATGTCGGTGCTGATCGTCGAGGATCACCCGGTCAACCGCATGATCCTGGAAGCCTGGATGAGCTCAGCCGGACATGTCTCGACCGCTGCCGAGAACGGACAGCTGGCGCTGGATGCCTGTGCGGAACAGCCGTTCGATCTGATCATCATGGACGTCAACATGCCGGTCATGGACGGCCTGACGGCGACCCGGCACATCCGCGACGGAGCCGGCATTAATGCCGGAACGCCGATCGTGGTGCTGTCGGCCTCGGCCCGCAGCGAGGATCACGCCGCAGGGCTTGAGGCCGGGGCCGATGCCTATCTGAACAAGCCCATCGACTTTGCGGCCCTGGCCCAGATGATGGCTCTCGTCGGTGAGGGCCGTGAGGCGTTGCGGGCGACGATGGGCACAGAGGCTCCGGTCCAGGCCGCCGCCTGACCCGCTGACTGCGTAAAGAATTGCCGGTCAGGGGGTTCACAAGCCTTTCCGGGGCGCTAGACCCGGGGCATGACTGACACCAGCCTTCTTGCCTCGACCCTGGCCTCGAGCCGGGATGCCGTGACCCTTGATGCCGCCCTGGTCGCCAAGGCGACCCAACTGGTCGGCGATTTTGCCGTCAATCTGACGCTGGCGATCCTGATCCTGATCGCAACGGTGATCGCCTCGCGCTGGGCCGCCTCGGCGGCGCGCAAGGGGCTGGGTCGGGTCAGCGCCTTCCGCCACGACTCAACGGTTCTCAGCTTTGCGGTGCAGATCGTCCGCGTGTCGGTGCTGATCCTGGGCCTGATCGCCGTGCTGCAGCGTCTGGGCGTACAGACCACCTCGATCATTGCCGTTCTGGGTGCCGCCTCGCTGGCCGTTGGTCTGGCGTTGCAGGGCACGCTTTCCAATGTGGCGGCGGGGGTCATGCTGCTGATCCTGCGGCCGTATCGGGTGGGGGATGTGGTCGACATCGGTGGTGTCACGGCGTCGGTGCAGAAGCTGGACCTGTTCACCACGCAGCTCAGCAATGCCAGCAATCACAAGATCGTCGTGCCGAACTCGCTGGTTCTGGGCGACCGCATCCTGAATTTCTCGGGTCAGACCCGGCGCCGCGTCGAGATCGATTTCACCGTGGGCTATGGCGAGGACCTGAAGGCCGCCCGCGAGGTCCTCGAGGCCGTCGCGAGGCAGCATGACAGCGTGATGGAGGACCCGCCCGTCTGGTCGGGCGTGACGGGTCTGCTGGACAGCGCGGTCCAGATCACCCTGCACGCGTGGGTGTTTTCCGGCGACTGGTGGCAGACCCAGGCGGATCTGATGCAGGCTGGCAAGGAAGCGCTGGATGAGGCCGGTATCGAGATTCCGTTCCCGCATCAGGTCGAGGTGCCGCACAAGGGCGCCGACCTGGCACGTCTGGTGATGGTCACCGCAGATAAGGGCGACGACCGGGAAAGCGACTCCTGATGCGCTATGATTTCGGCTCCGACAACACGGCGGGCATGGCGCCGGAGGCCCTGGCGGCCCTGACGCAGGCCAATGACGGCTTTGCGCGTGCCTATGGCACCGATGTCGTCAGCACGCGCGCGGCGGACCTGATCCGGCAAAGGCTGGATGCCGAGGCCGAGGTGCGGTTCGTGTTTTCGGGCACGGCGGCCAATTCGCTGGCCCTGTCGATGCTGGCCTGGCCGTTCGAGGCCGTGCTGGCGCACCATGCGGCGCATGTCTGTACGGATGAGACCGGAGCGCCGGGCTTTTTCGGGCAGGGCGTCGGCCTGATCGGTCTGCCGGGGTTTTCGGGCAAGATCGACGTCGGTGCGCTGACGGCGCATCTGGCCGAGACCGAGGTCGGCCACCGCCAGCCGCCTGCGGCCCTGTCGCTGACCCAGGCCACGGAATACGGCACCGTCTATACGCATGACGAGCTGAAGGCCCTGATCGATCCGGTCAAGGCGCGCGGGCATGGCGTGCACATGGACGGGGCGCGGCTGGCCAATGCTGTGGCGGCAGGCTTTGATCTGAAATCCATCGCCGGGCTGGGTGTCGATGTTCTGGTGCTGGGCGGGGCCAAGGCGGGAGCCCTGTGCTGTGAGGCGCTGGTGATGTTCGACACCTCGCTGGCCCGGCGGATCGACAACCGGCTGAAACAGGCCGGGCAGATGGCGTCCAAGGGCCGTTTCCTGGCGGCACCCCTGCTGGGCCTGTTGGAGACGGGCGCCTGGGAAAGCCACGCCGCCCACGCCAATGCCATGGCGCTGAAACTGGCCGAGGGGATTGTGACGCGCTCGCCGCATGTTCTGGCCCATCCGGTCGAGGCCAATGCCGTGTTCGTCCGTATGCCGGCGGCGGCGCACCAGCGTCTGAATGAGGCGGGCTGGGCCTGCTACCGGTTCGATGACGGGTCGGTGCGGTTCGTCTGTTCCTGGGCGACGACGGTCGAGGCCGTCGAGGAACTGGTCGAGACGATCGCCGGGATTGGCTGACGGCTTTGTCAAACCCGCAGCGCGCGCCATATAGGGCCCATGGCGATGCGCGGTGAACGAGGGCGGGGGCGCAATGTCGACCCCGCGGCAAAGACTCTGGACGGCGCGGTTGCGGACACGCCTGCGGATACGCCCTCGACATGGAAGGCGCTGGCCGATCTGTTCGGCGTGGTCGGCCGGTCGGGCGCGCCACAGCTGCGGCTGAGGATCACGGCGGCCCTGACCCTGACCCTGCTGGGCAAGGCGCTGGGCGTGGCGGCACCGGTCCTGCTGGGCATTGCCGTCAATGAACTGGCGGCGGGGCAGGGCGCGGCCGTCGCGGTCGGCTGGGGCTTTGCCGCCTTTGCGTTGGGCTGGGCCGGGGTGCGGTTCCTGTCCTCGGTGACGCCGCAGCTGTCGGATGTGGTGTTCGCGCCGGTGCGGGCCGCAGCCCAGCGCAAGATGGCCGCTGACACCTTTTCCCACGCCCTGTCGCTGTCGCTGGATTTTCACCAGACCAAGCGGTCGGGCGCCCTGTCGCGGATCATGGAGCGGGGGTCGCGTGCCGTTGATTTCCTGCTGCGCATCATCGTCTTCAACCTGGCACCGACGGGAATCGAGCTGATCCTGGCCGCCGGGGTGCTGGGCGCGCGCTATGACTGGCGGTTCGCGGCCGTGGCCGTGGCGGTGGTAGTCATCTATGCGGCCGTGACCTTTGGCATGGCCGGCTGGCGGCTCGAGCATCGCCGGGCGATGAATGCGGCCGACTCCGAGGCGGCGGGCCTGTCAGTCGATGCCCTGTTGAACTATGAGACGGTCAAGTCGTTCGGGGCCGAGACCCGGACATCCAGTCGCTATGATCAGGCCCTGACCACCTATGTGCAGGCGGCGCTGAAGGCCAATAACTCGCTGGCCATGCTGAATGGCATCCAGGCCCTGATCATGAACCTGGGTCTGGCCATCATGGCCGTCATGGCAGGGTTCGAGGCCGCCGCCGGGCGGCTGGGACCGGGCGATGTGATGGCGGCGGTGCTGATCCTGATCTCCCTCTATGCCCCGCTGAACATTCTGGGTTTTGCCTATCGGGAGATCCGCCAGGGCTTCATCGACATGGAAGAGCTGCTGAAGGTCACGCGCCAGCGGCCGCAGGTGGCCGACGCGCCGAACGCTCATGATCTGGTGCGGCCACTGGACGCGCGCGGCGGCTGTCTGGCGTTCGAGGATGTCAGCTTCCGCCATGATGCCCGCGCCGCAGGGCTGGAGGATGTGCGCTTCACGCTGGAGCCCGGTCAGACCGTGGCCCTCGTCGGGCCGTCGGGGGCGGGCAAGTCGACGGTGGTCAAGCTGGCCCTGAGGCTGCTGGACCCCCAGACCGGGAGGGTGACCATCGATGGCGAGGATGCGACGGCCGTGACCCAGGCCTCGCTGCGCAGCGCCATGTCGCTGGTGCCGCAGGATGTGGCCCTGTTCAACGATACGCTCCGGTCCAACATCGCCTTCGCCCGGCCCGAGGCGAGCGAGGAAGACATCTGGCAGGCGGCCGAGGCGGCGGAACTGGCGACCTTCATCCGCACCCTCCCGAACGGGCTGGACACCAAGGTCGGCGAGCGGGGGCTGAAGCTGTCGGGCGGGGAGCGCCAGCGCGTCGGCATCGCCCGCGCCCTGCTGGCCGATCCGCGCATCCTGATCCTCGACGAAGCGACCAGCGCGCTGGACAGCCGCACGGAACAGGCCATTCAGAAGACGCTGAGGAAGGCCCGGGCCGGGCGGTCAACGCTCGTCGTCGCCCACCGGCTTTCGACCGTGGCCGACGCCGATCTGATCCTGGTCCTGAAGGACGGGCGCGTGGTCGAACGCGGCACGCACACTGAACTGGTGGCGCGTCAGGGGGGTGAGTACGCGACCCTGTGGCGCAAGCAGACCCGGGGCTCGGCCCTGAAGGCCTAGCTCATGCGGCCGATGGCGTAGAAGCGTTCGGCGCGTTTGCGGCGCAGGTCTTCGGGCGAGAGGCCCTTCATCGCCTCCAGCTCTTCGGCCAGGACGTCGCCGACGTTGGCAATGGCGGTGGCGCGGTCGCTGTGGGCCCCGCCGACCGGTTCGGGGATCAGGCGATCCACGATCTTGAGCGCCATCAGGTCGGGACCGGTGATCTTCATGGCCATGGCGGCGTCACGGGCCCGGGCGCCGTCGCGCCACAGGATTCCGGCGGCGCCTTCGGGCGAGATCACCGAATAGATGGAATGCTCCAGCATCAGCACGCGGCTGGCGGCGGCGATGGCGATGGCGCCGCCGGAGCCGCCCTCGCCGGTGACGGTGGCAATGGAGGGGACGCCCAACGTGAGGCAGCGCTCGGTCGAGCGCGCGATGGCCTCGGCCTGACCGCGCTCTTCGGCGCCCAGCCCCGGATAGGCCCCGGCGGTGTCGACAAAGGTCAGGACGGGCAGGCTGTACTGTTCGGCCAGATCCATCAGGCGCACGGCCTTGCGATAGCCCTCGGGCCGGGCCATGCCGAAATTGTGGGTCAGGCGGGTCTGGGTGTCGTGGCCCTTCTCCTGGCCCATGACCAGGACGGGACGGTCGCGGAAGCGGGCGAGACCGCCAATGATGGCCTGATCGTCGCCGAACTGACGGTCGCCGTGCAGCTCGACAAAGTCGGTGAACAGACCGTCGATATAGTCGACCAGATGCGGACGCTGGGGGTGGCGGGCCACCTGGGTCTTCATCCAGGGGTCCAGCTTGCCATAAATCTTGCGGCGCAGTTCCTCGGCCTTGCGAGTCAAACCGGCGACTTCGGTCTCGAACGAGCCCGCCGTTTCGGACAGCAGCGACAGCTCCTCGATCTTGGCTTCGAGGTCGGCAATCGGCTTTTCGAACTCGAGATAGTGGGTGGCCATGAAGGCATCCTGCGGCGGGCGGAGATTTCGTCCCGGGAAGGCGGCGGAACCTAGTGGCCCAAACGCCGGGGAGCAAGCGGGGTTCAGAAGGCCTTGGGCAGACCGGCCTGTTTCAGGATGGCGTTGGCGATGTGTCTGAGCGGTTTGCCAGGGACAGTGACCTGACGTCCCTCGCCGTTTCGCCATTTTTCGTGGCTGCCCTTGCCCCCGGGAACCCTGATGTAGCCCGCGTCACGCAGTTTCCGGGTTAGATCGCGATAGTAATCCTGAACCATCAGCCGTTCCTCAATCCGGGCGGACGTGTTCCACCGGTCTTGGGTCGATCATAGATGTGGATGGAACGGCGCAACGCCGCTCAGGCCGCAGCCAGATCCAACTGCCGCGCGGCCTCGAAACGGATCGTCACCGGCTCGTGAATGTCCATGTTCGAGGCGAGCAAGTCCGGCGCGAAATGCCGGATCAGATCTTCAAACTCGGCCAAGGTTTCGGTCTGCAGGACGAGGCCCGGAATGTCGGACTCGCTGTACCAGACGCCTGCCTCGGCGTCCCAGTTGGCCTTGACATAGAATGAGTGCGCCATGGACAGGACTATGCCCTGTCATGGCTTGCGCGCCAAGGGATGCTTGTCGCGGACGACGCGGGACAGGTGGTCGCGGGCGACGTGAGTGTAGATCTGGGTGGTCGAGATGTCGGCGTGGCCCAGCAGGGTCTGGACGACGCGCAGATCGGCGCCGCCTTCCAGCAGATGGGTGGCAAAGGCATGGCGCAGCACGTGCGGGGTCACGCGGCCGCGCTCCAGTCCGGCATCGAGGGCCGCCTGCTCCAGCAACTGGGCGAAACGGCGCGGGGTCAGGTGGCCCGAGGCGCCGGTCGAGGGGAACAGCCAGACGCTGTCGGGGGCCTTCGGCTTACGGGCCGCATCGCGCACGGCCAGCCAGGCCTGGACCGCGCGGCGCGCGGCGGGGCCGATGGGGGCCAGCCGCTCCTTGCCGCCCTTGCCCCTGACGATCAGATGGTCGGGATCGCGGCGGAAGGGCTCGACCCGGAGCGCCAGCAGTTCAGAGACCCTGAGGCCCGAGGCATAGGCCAGCTCGACCAGGGTCAGCAGGCGCAGGGCCGGGGCGCCGTCGCGCTCCATCAGCCGTTCGAACAGGCGTTCGATTTCCTCGCGGCTGAGCACTTTCGGCAGGGGGCGGCCGCGCGTCGGGGCCTCCAGACGGCGGGAGGGGTCGTCCTTGCGCCAGCCCTCGGACAGGGCAAAGCGGTAGAATTGGCGCACGGCCGAGCGTCGCCGGGCCGCGGTCGCTGCCGACAGGCCAGACTGCGACAGGCCCGCGAACCACCCCTCTACCGCCTGCGAATCGGCTCCCATCAGGCCACCAGTCTTGCCGAGGGTTGCCTCGGCATCGGCGAGGTCGCGCCCGTAGGCGGCCAAGGTATTGGGCGCGGCATCGCGTTCGACCGCCATCATCTCCAGAAAGGCTTCGATCTGGGGGGTCACATCCGGCCTTGGCTGTGGCGCGTTGCGCGCCATGGTGTAGAGGTCGAACGGATCATGACCCCAGCCGCTTCTGACGCCAAGCCTGCCTCGACCGTGACCGTCGACCGCACCATCGCCCTGATCGGGCTGATGGGGGTGGGCAAGTCGACCGTCGGACGGCGGCTGGCCCGACGGCTGGGTCTGCCATTCGCCGATGGCGATACCGAGATCGAGGAAGCGGCGGGGATGACGGTGTCGGACATCTTCTCCCTGTATGGCGAGGAGGAGTTCCGGGCCGGGGAGGCGCGGGTCATGAAGCGGCTGGTCGAGGGCCCGCCTATGGTGTTGGCGACCGGCGGCGGGGCGGTGATGAACCCCGAGACCCGGGCGCTGCTGAAGGACAAGGCCCTGACGGTGTGGATGCGCGCTGACCTGCAGGTGGTGGCCGAGCGGGTCCGGCGGCGCGATACCCGGCCCCTGCTGCGCGGCCGTGACCCGCTGGAGACACTGAAGCGCATGGCCGAGGTCCGCTATCCCATCTACGCCTTTGCCGATGTGACAGTCGATGTGGGGACGGGGGCCCATTCCCAGTCGGTCGACACCATCGTCGAGGCGCTTGCCGCCTACCATCAGGGACAGGCGTCATGAGCCGAATCGTCGGGGTCTCAGGCGAGGGCTTTCGGCCGTATGAGGTGGTTATCGGACCGGGGCTTCTGGCTGGAATCGCCGGGATCTCCGAGGTGCGCCCCGGACGCTCGGTCGCCGTCGTGTCGGACGAGACTGTTTTTGGCTTGTATGGCGCGGGCGTGGTCGAGGCGCTGGATGCGGTGGGGGCCCGGGCCGGGTCGGTTGTCGTGCCGGCGGGCGAGGCCAGCAAGTCCTTTGGTCAGCTGGAGCATGTGCTGGATGGCCTCATGGCGCACGGGCTGGACCGGTCAAGTCTGGTGATCGCGCTGGGCGGGGGGGTGATCGGGGATCTGGCGGGCTTGGCCGCCGCCCTGTTCATGCGCGGCATAGACTTTGTTCAGGTGCCCACGACCCTGCTGGCCCAGGTGGATTCCTCGGTGGGCGGCAAGACGGCGATCGACACGCCGCGCGGCAAGAATCTGGTCGGAGCGTTTCACCAGCCGCGCCGGGTGCTGGCGGACACCGATGTGCTCAAGACCCTGCCGCTGCGTCAGCTGCGCTCGGGCTGGGCGGAGATGCTGAAGCATGGCCTGCTGGGCGACGCGGCCTATTTCGACCAGCTGGCGGCGGTCGGCGACCCTGTCGGGATGGCTGACGATGCGCTGGCCGATGCCATCGAGCGCTCGGTGCGGATCAAGGCCGCCGTGGTCGGGGCCGACGAGAAGGAGGCGGGGGCCCGGGCCCTGCTGAACCTCGGTCACACCTTCGGCCATGCGCTGGAGGCCGAGCTGGGCTTTGACGAGGATGTGCTGACCCATGGCGAGGCGGTCGCGCTGGGCTGTGTGCTGGCGTTTGGCTTCTCGGCGCGGGAGGGGCTGTGCCCGCCTTCAGATGTGGAGCGCGTGGCTGACGTGGTGGCGAGGTCCGGCCTGCCGACGGATCTGGCGAGCGTGGCCGGGTTCAAGGCCGAGGGGGTGCTGGCCCGCATGACCGAGGACAAGAAGGCCGAGGGCGGACGTCTGACGCTGGTTCTGGCGCGAGGTATCGGTGAAGCCTTCGTCGCCCGGGATGTCGATGCGGGTCGGGTACGCGCCTTTTTGAACGAGGCGGGGGCGTCCTAGTCGACCGCCCGGCATTCGACGGGGTCGCGGTCCCCGACGGTCCAGACGGCGGTCGTGCCTTCGCCGCGCAACTCATTGCCGCTGGCGCGATACCAGATGCCTGTCTCGGCCCGTTCGAGGTGCAGGTCGAAGGCCTGGCCCATTGAGTTGCGAACGGTGGCCATCTCGCGTGCATTGTCGAAGTCGACCGTGAGTCGGTCCCCGCCGACGCAGACGTAGGAGGCCTGCACTTCCCGATGCAGCATGCGCTCCTGAATCTCGGCACCGGTGCGGCGACGAGCCGTCTGGGCCTCGACGGCGCGTTGCTGGACGGCATCTCCGTCCGAGGTCACCGGTGTGGGTTCCTCGCAGGCCGAGAGGGCCGCCAGCAGTCCGGCAGAGATCAACAGGGCTCGTATCATTCGCTTTGCCCCTCCACAGGCGACTGTGCGTCGGAACGGCTGTGAGGCCTGGCCGTTCCCCTCCGCGCCCGGAAGAATCGTTTCAGCAGACCGGCGGCCTCGTCGGCCAGCAGCCCGCCCTCGACCGCGGGGCGCCAGTGACAGGTCGGCTGGTCGAAGATGCGCGGGCCGTGAACCACGCCACCGCCCTTGGGGTCATCGGCGGCCCAGACGACGCGTCCGATGCGGGCAAGGCTGATCGCGCCGGCGCACATGGGGCAGGGCTCGAGCGTGACGTAGAGGGTCAAGCCGGTCAGGCGATAATTGCCGAGGTTTTCGGCCCCCGCGCGCAGGGCGATGATCTCGGCATGGGCGGTGGGATCACAGGTCGAAATGGGCCGGTTCGACCCCTCGGCGAGCACGGTTCCGGTCGTCTCATCAACCAGAATTGCGCCGACGGGGACCTCGTCCACGTCCGCCGCCGCTTGCGCCAGGGCCAATGCCATGCGCATGAACCGCTCATCATGGACCGCCATTCAAAAGACAACGACAAGAAGCCCCGCCCGCGTCAAGAGGGAGGCGCTTTCGCCGACCGCAAACCCGGGGGCAAGTACGACCGCGACAAGCCCCGGAGTGACAAGCCTCGGGGGGACAGACCGCGCGGCGACAAGCCGGGGGGCGACAGGGGTCGCGACGACAAGGCCGGCGGCAAGCCCGCGCCCAAACGCACCGAGCGCATCGCCAAGGCGCTGGCCCGGGCCGGAATCGCGTCCCGGCGTGAGGTCGAACGGCTGATCGGTCTGGGCCAGGTGGCGGTCAACGGCAAGATTCTGGATACGCCCGCGACGCTGGTGACCCGCGACGACGTGATCACGGTAAACGGCAAGCCGGTGGGCGCCGCCGAGGCGACGCGCGTCTGGCGCTATCACAAGCCGGCCGGGCTGGTGACCTCGCATATGGACCCGGCGGGACGACCGACGGTGTTTGACGCCCTGCCCAGTGGTCTGCCGCGGGTGATCTCGGTCGGACGTCTGGACCTGAACACCGAGGGCCTGCTGCTGCTGACCAATGACGGCGAGCTGAGCCGGGCGCTGGAACTGCCGACTTCGGCGCTGGTGCGTCAGTACCGGGCGCGGGCCCGGGGGCGCATCACCCAGGAGAAGCTGGATACGCTGAAGACCGGTACGACCGTCGACGGCATCCACTATGGGCCCATCGAGGCGACCATCGACAAGGCCAAGGAGAAGGCTGGCGACGACGGCCACGCCCCGGCCAATCTGTGGCTGAGCGTGTCAATCACCGAGGGCAAGAACCGCGAGGTCCGCAAGGTGCTGGAGTCGGTCGGACTGACGGTCAACCGGCTGATCCGTCTGGCGTACGGACCGTTCCAGCTGGGCACGCTGCCGGTCGGCTCGGTCGAGGAGATCGGCCCCCGGGTGATCCGCGAAATGCTGGCCGACCATATCCGCCCCGAGAACCTGCCGCAGGGCAATACGGTGTCGACCCCCGCCCCCATCCCCGGACGGCGCCCGCGCGGCCCTGTGGTGGTCGGCAAGTCGGGCTCGGCCCTGTCGGACCCCTCGCGCAAGCCCAGCCGGGTGCGGGCCGCAGGCGTCGCCACGACCGAGGCCGCCGAGCGGGCCGAGACCGGACGCCGGGCGCCGAAGAAGGAGGGCTGGGCCAAGGCCGCGCCCCGCACCAGCCATCCCAAACGAGACTTCAAGCCGCGCGCCGGGGCTCCGGGCGCAGAGAATGCTGATCGGCCCAAGCGCGCCTATGGTGCCCGCCCGACCGGCGATGGCCCCAAGCGGGACTACAAGCCCCGGTCGGAGTCGGGCGACCGCCCGGCCCGGGATTTCAAATCGCGCGATGACAAGCCTCGGTCCGGCAAGCCTGCAGGCGCCCGTCCCGGCGGCGAACGTCCCCGCTCGGGCCCGCCTGGACGCGGGGGGCCCGGCAAGCCCGGTGGCTCAGGCGGCAAACCCGGTGGACGCCCGGGTGGGCCCGCCGGCGGGCGCGGCAGTCCGAGACGCTCAAGCTGATCCGTCGCGAGCTTTCAGCCAGGCGGCAAGGCGCAGGGTGCGTCGCACCACGGTCACGGCGGTCAGCAGCACGATGACGGCCAGCGCCAGCCACAGGGCGGCGAAGCTGTAGTCCGAAAGCGTCAGGGCCAGTCCGGCGGCGACCAGACAGCCCAGCGTCAGGGCGGCCATCCGGTGCGGCTTGGCGCCCGGGCCGGTGAAGTCTGCAGCCTGACCCAGGGCTCGGCCCAACTCGCGGATATAGGCGGTCAGCACGGCCAGCAGGGCGGCGGTCCAGCCCAGCATCGGGCCGAAGGCGGGGTCATAGACCCTGAGCGCCATGCCTGCGCCTACGAGGAACAGGGCGTCGGCGATGCGGTCCGGCAGTTCGTTCCAGACCGGGCCGAGCGGGCCTCCGCGTCCGTGTTCGACCGCTACCATGCCGTCCAGAAGGTTGGCCAAAAGGCGCAGCTGGATCGCCACCCCGGCGGCAAACAGCCAGCCAGCACGCTCGGCGCCTTCTGCCGTGGCCGACATCCAGAAGGCCCAGAACCCGACGCCTGCGAACACCACACTGAGGGCCGAGATGGTGTCGGGCGACAGACCCATGCGGGCGCAAAGCCGGGCGAGGCCGGTGGCCCAGCCCGTGCCACGCGACTTCAGGGGGCGGCGGTTGTCGGTCATGGCGCTCTCCGCAGGCTGGCCACATAGACGAAGGCATAGGTGGTCGAGACGGTCCACGGCACAGCCAGCGTGGCCCAGACCTCGGGCGTGCCAGCGAGGGTGTGGGCGCAAAACAGCACCCCGGCGATGGTCAGGCAGCTGACCAGCGGCGGCACCAGCCGGGCGGCCAGACCGTCCAGGCGGCGAAAGCCGGCCTCGAGCCCGCGCTTCATGATCAGGGTGATCAGGGCCGACAGCGCCCCCTGCACGAGGGCGGCCAACAGCAGGTCCGGCAGGGGGTGGTCGCGATTGGCAAAGGCCGCCCAGCTGCCCATGGCCAGACCGCCCAGTGCCAAATGCACGGCGGTCGACCGGAACAGGGATGTCGAGAAGGTCTGCCGCGCGGGCCGGTTCTGGGGCATGGTCGGGCCGATGTGTGATTCCAGCATGAGACTAGACACATGATGGCGCCGCTGACAGCCGGGCCTTTCAGCCTGCATCCGCACGTGGCTATGGGGCTGGCGGCGGTGCTGGCCGTGCTGACGCTGGCCTCGGTGCTGGTACTGGCCCTGCCGCGCCTGAAGCCGGGGTTCGACGCGACCGAGCTGCGGCTTCGGGTCTGGTCGTGGTGGGGGATGGTGGCCCTGACGGGGGCGGCGCTGGCGCTGGGCTGGCCCGCCGTGACGGTGCTGTTTGCGCTGGTGGCGTTCATCGCGCTGCGGGAGTTCCTGTCGCTGGCCCCCTTGCGCCGCGAGGACCGGTTGATCGTCCTGTTCGCCTATCTGACGGTGCCGCTGGCGTTCGGACTCGTAGTTCTGGATATGTACGGCATCTATGTCGTGTCGATCCCGGTGTGGTTCTTCCTGACCGTGCCCTTCCTGATGGCGCTGGCCGGGCAGACGCGGGCCTATCTGGCGACGGTCGCAACCCTGACCTGGGCGGTGATCGTGTGCGTCTATACGCTGGGCACCATCCCCCTGCTGATGCGGTTGCCCGACAGCGAGGCTCCGGCGGGGGCGGCGGGTCTGGTGTTCCTGCTGCTGTTCGTGACAGAGGCCAACGATGTACTGCAGTACATCTGTGGCAAGGCCTTCGGGCGGCACAAGATCGTGCCGAAGGTCAGCCCGAACAAGACGTGGGAGGGGTTCCTGGGCGGCTGGATCCTGAGCGCGGGACTGTTCTGGTTCCTCGCCCCGGTGTTCACCGGCCTTGACCGGATCGAGGCATTGATCGTGGCGCTGGTGCTGCCGGTCGCAGGCTTTGCCGGGGACGTGACCATGAGCGCGGTCAAGCGAGATCTGGGCGTCAAGGACACCAGCCGCCTGATCCCCGGGCATGGCGGGGTGCTGGACCGGATCGACAGCCTGACCTTTACCGCGCCGCTCTATTTCCACCTGATGGCCTATTATGCGCTCGACCGGTACTGAGCCTGCCCCCACCGAGCCTGCGCGCCCGTTCGGCTGGGGGCGGACGCTGTTCCTGACGCTGGTGGCGCGGCCGCTGGTGCGGTTCATGACGGGCATGGATGTGGTGGGACGCGAGCACCTGCCCCGGCGCGGTCCGGCGATCGTGGCGGCCAATCACAACAGCCATATGGACGCCTTCATCCTGCTGGGCCTGTTCCCGATCGGGGCGCTGCATCAGGTCAGGCCCGTGGCGGCGGCCGACTATTTCCTCGCCAATCCGGTGGTCAGCTGGATGTCGCGGCGGGTCGTGGGGATCACGCCGATCTCGCGCACGGTGAAGCGCGGCGAGGATGTGCTGGCCCCGGCGCGCGAGGCGCTGGCGCGCGGTGAGATCATTCTGGTCTTCCCCGAGGGCACGCGCAGCCGCGACGGGCGGATGGCGCCGCTGAAGGCCGGGGTGGCGCGGCTGGCCGAGGCCTTTCCCGAGGTGCCGGTCGTACCCGTGTGGATCCAGGGCGCGGGCCGGGTCCTGCCCAAGGGGGCGATCACGCCGGTGCCGATGAACTGCACCGCCATGGTCGGCGAGCCCGTGCGCTGGACAGGCGACAAGCATGGCTTCATGGCCGAGCTGAAGACGCGGCTGGACGCCCTGGCCGAGGCGGCGCCGCCGCAAAAGTGGAGTGAGGACGCATGAGGATCGTCGCCGGACGGCTCAAGGGCCGGGCCATCGTCGCGCCGGAGGGCCAGGGGACCCGCCCGACCAGCGACCGGGCGCGGCAGGCCATCTTCAATGTGTTGGAGCATGCGGCCTGGTCAGAACCGCTGACGGGGGCACGGGTCATGGACCTTTATGCCGGATCGGGCGCGCTGGGCTTTGAGGCGATGAGCCGGGGGGCGGCCTTTTGCCTGTTCGTCGAGACGTCGGATGCGGCGCGCGGCGCGATCCGCGAGAATGCCGACGCTTATGGCTTGATGGGAGCGACCCGGGTGCACCGCCGCGATGCGACAGATCTGGGCGTGCGTCCCGGCTCGGCGGGCGAGGCCTTTTCCCTTGCGTTTCTGGACCCCCCCTACGGGAAGGGGTTGGGCGAGCAGACGCTGGACCGGTTGCGCGAGGGGAATTGGCTGGCGCCCGGCGCGATCGTGGTGCTCGAACGAGGGGCGAACGAGCCGGACATCGCAACACCCGGCTATGCGCGACTGGATCAGCGGACGTATGGCGCGGCCCAGGTGCTGTTCCTGCGACACGAGGGGGTTTGAGGCATGGATCGACGCAGTTTTCTGACCGCCAGTGCGGCGCTGGGCGTGATGGGCAACGGCCGTGTCGCAAGCGGCGGCTGGAGTGCGGCTGCGGCCATGCCCTGGCCCGCGCAGGAGATCTATGCGGCGACAACCGGCAGCCGTATCGTCACGGCCGGCGGGCTGGTCTCGCGTCAGGGCCAGCCCCTGCACATCGAGCGGCGGGTTGCTGTGCTGGAGACTGCGACCGGGGTCTGGTCCGAGGGGCCGATGCTGCCCCAGCCCCGGCATCACCCGATGATGGTGGCCGACGGCGCCGGGCGGATGCTGGCCATCGGCGGCTATCGCCGGGGCGAGGCGGGGGAATGGGTCAATAGTCTGGAGACCTGGGTGCTGGAGGGCGACAGCTGGCGCTCGCTGGATCCGCTGCCACGCCCGCAGGCCGAGGCGGTCGGAGCGCTGCTGGCCGGGCGGGTGCATCTGGTCACCGGGCGCTCGCCCATTGGCGAAGCCAACGGCAACTGGCCGGATCAGGGTGACGTCGACACCCATCTGGCGCTGGACCCGGTGACGGGCCGATGGGAGACGCTGACGCCCGCCCCGATGGCGCGGAACAGCGCGGCGGTGGCGGTGCTGGACGGGTGCCTGTGGATCGCGGGCGGTCGCACGGTGCAGGGTGGCGGCACCGGCCGGCTGGACCGCTATGATCCGGTGGCCGACCGCTGGGACACGCTGGCGCCGATTCCGGTCTCCGACAGCGGCCAGCAGGTGGGTGGCGGTCTGGCCATGGGGGCGGTCGGCGGCAAACTGGTGGCGTCCGGAGGCGAATGGTTTGCGCCGGGCGGCGGCGGGGTGTTTCCGGAGACATGGATCTATGACCCCGCAACCGACGCCTGGAGCCGGGGCCCGGACATGATCACCCCGCGTCACGGCCTGGCCGCGGCCGTCGTGGGAGATCGTCTGTACGCCATTGCCGGGGGAGAGGTGGTCGGCGGCGGGCGGGCCGGGGGCGTGGTTGAGGTGTTCGAGTTTTAGGGCATCTCAAGGAAGTAAGAGGTTCATCACAGCGGACACAACGAAGGCACAGCGATCACAGCGGACGTGGGGGTGTGGCCGATATTATCCCTTCTCCCGTTGGGACCCGCCGGGAGAGGGGAGGGAGATTACCCCTTCCGGGCGTCCAGCCAGCGGACGGCGTCGGCGTCGCGGGCGCTGAGGTCGGGGTAGTCGGGGTCGGAGCCGACGTCGGGCACGCGGCGCCAGGAGCGGGCGCATTTGGGGTGGTCGGCGGTGTTGATGCGGGCGGTGACGGTGTCGCCGCCTGAGGACAGTTCGGCGCCGGAGGTGCGGAACACCTCTGCGGCATCCAGCCCCTCGAAGGCCGTCATCAGCTCGGCCGGCAGGGTCACCGTGGGCCAGGCGTCGAGGGCGCCGCCGATGATCTTGTCGCGGCGGGCGGCCTCGAGGGCTTCATTGACGGTTTCCAGCACGGTCCAGACCTTGTCCCAGCGCGCAGCCTCTGCGTCGTTCTGCCATTCGGCGGGGGTGTCGGGGATGATGCGGGCACAGTTGGTGCCGGCGCCATCATCGCTCTGGGGGGGGTAGCGGGTCGTCCAGGCCTCTTCCATGGTGAAGGGGGTCAGGGGGGCCAGCCAGGCGGTGAGGCGCAGGAAGACCTCGTGCATGACGGTGCGGGCGGCCCGCCTGCGGATCGCGTCGGGGCGGTCGCAATAGAGGCTGTCCTTGCGGACGTCGAAATAGAGGGCCGACAGGTCGCCCGAGCAGAATTCGATCACCGGACGGACGACGTCCTGGAAATCATAGGTGTCATAGGCCTGGCGGACCTGGCCATCCAGCTGCCACAGCCGGTGCAGGATGAAACGTTCCAGCGGCGGCATCTGGTCCAGCGGCAGGCGCTCGGCCTCGTCAAAGTCGGCCAGCGCGCCCAGCAGATAGCGGACGGTATTGCGCAGCTTACGATAGGCCTCGACCGTGGTCTGGAGGATCTGTTTGCCGATGCGCTGGTCCTCGGCATAGTCGACCAGGGCCACCCACAGACGCAGGATGTCGGCGCCCGATTCCTTGATGACGGTCGCCGGGTCGGTGGTGTTGCCCAGCGACTTGGACATCTTCTTGCCCTGCTCGTCCTGGGTGAAGCCGTGGGTGAGGACGGCCTTGTAGGGCGCGCGGCCACGGGTGCCGCAGCCTTCCAGCAGGTTGGACTGGAACCAGCCGCGGTGCTGGTCGGAGCCTTCCAGATAGAGGTCGGCGGGCCAGTGCGAGGGGCGGTCGCCCTGATAGCCGTGCTCGGGCGTACGCGGCTCGAGCGTGAAGGCGTGGGTGCAGCCCGAGTCGAACCAGACATCGAGGATGTCGGTGACCTTTTCATACTGGTCGGGATCGTGGACGCCGAGGAAGTCGGCATCGGGGGTCTCGAACCAGGCATCGGCGCCCCCGGCCTGGATGGCGGCGAGGATACGCGCATCGACGGCGTCGTCGTGCAGGGGCTGGCCGGTGTGCTTGTCGACGAACATGGCCAGAGGCGTGCCCCAGGCGCGCTGGCGGCTGATCAGCCAGTCGGGGCGATCCTCGACCATGGAGCGGATGCGATTCTTGCCCGCTGCCGGGTGGAAGGTGGTGGCGTCGATGGCCTTGAGCGCGGTCTCGCGCAGGGTCTCACCCGACTTGAGCGGTTGATCCATGCGGATGAACCACTGGGGGGTGTTGCGGAAGATGATCGGCGCCTTGGACCGCCAGCTGTGCGGATAGGAGTGCTCCATCCGGCCGCGGGCCAGCAGATTGCCCGCCTCGATCAGCTTTTCGGTGACGACCTTGTTGGCGGCGCCGAACTTGCCGATCTTGTCCTTCTTGCCCTCGGTCTCCAGCACCTTGAGCCCGGCGAACAGGGGCACGTGCGGATAGTAGGCGCCGTCGGCGTCGACCGTCTCGGGCACTTCCTTGTGGCCGTGGGCCTTCCACACCTCATAGTCGTCGGCACCGTGGCCGGGGGCGGTGTGGACGAAGCCGGTGCCGGCGTCGTCGGTCACGTGGTCGCCGGCCAGCAGGGGCACGGCATAGCCATAGCCGGGGTCGAGCGCGGCCAGCGGGTGGGCGCACTCCAGCCCCGAGGGATTGATGTCGCCGAGGCGGGTCGTACTGGCGATCTTCGCAGCCTTGAAAACCTCTTCCGCCAGCTTGTCGGCGAGGATCAGCCGGTCGCCCGGTTTGGCCCAGGGCTCGAACTCGAGGCCCTCTTCCATGGCGGTGACCTCATAGACGCCATAGGCGATCTCCGGGCCGTAGCTGATGGCGCGGTTGGCCGGGATGGTCCAGGGCGTGGTCGTCCAGATGACGATCGCGGGCGTGGCGTGGCGGAAGGCCAGCAGGTCGTCGTCGTGGTCGTCGGTGGCGCCGGTGACCGGGAATTTCACCCAGATCGTGGGCGAGACATGGTCGTGATACTCGATCTCCGCCTCGGCAAGCGCAGTGCGCTCGACCGGCGACCACATGACGGGTTTGGAGCCACGGTACAGCTGGCCCGAATTCTTGAACCTGTGGAACTCGGCGACGATGGCGGCCTCGGTGCCATAGTCCATGGTGGCATAGCGGTTGGCCCAGTCGGCGGTGACGCCGAGGCGCTTGAACTGCTCGCGCTGGACGTCGATCCAGCCCTCGGCATAGGTGCGGCAGGCCGCGCGGAACTCGGCCTTGGAGACCTCTTCCTTGCGGCGGCCTTTGGCGCGGAACTGTTCCTCGATCTTCCATTCGATCGGCAGGCCGTGGCAGTCCCAGCCGGGGACATAGTCGACGTCAAAGCCCAGCAGGAAGCGGCTGCGGACCACGAAGTCCTTCAGCGTCTTGTTCAGCGCATGGCCGATGTGGATGTCGCCATTGGCATAGGGCGGGCCGTCGTGCAGCACATAGAGGGGGGCGTTCTGCGACTGACGCTCGGCGCGCAGGCGGGCGTAGAGGTCGCCCCAGGCCTCGAGGATCTCGGGCTCCTTCTTGGGCAGGCCGCCGCGCATGGGGAAGGGCGTCTCGGGCAGGAAGACGGTGTCGCGATAGTCGCGGCCAGTGGGAGCAGTATCGCCGGTGTCGGCCATGGGTCAGTCTCGTGTCGTTGATCGTTCGCGTGAAGTTTGATTCCGCTGCTTGAGCGGGGCATCCCGGCGTGCGCGAGGCGTCAGGCCTGCGGCGCTACGCCGGGCGGCTAATCGAAATCACACGGATCACGCGGACGGTCATGGTCAGGCCGGTCTAGCAGAGGCGGCGGGCGATGCGCCAGCCGAAACCGCCAGCGCGGCGCGGGCGGCAGCCGCATCGGCCTCGATCTGGACCTTCAGGGCGTCGAGGCCGTCGAAGGTCATCTCGGGGCGGAGGAAGGCGACCAGATCGGTCTCGACCGTCTGGCCGTAGAGGTCGTCGTCGAAGTCGAACAGCCAGACCTCGAGCAGGGGCTGCTCCAGCAGATACATGGGGCGGACGCCGAGGCTGGCGACGCCGTCGATGACGCGACCGTCGGCCAGACGGGTGCGGGTGGCGTACACGCCATAGGCCGGGCGCATATAGTCGCCGAGCGCGATGTTGAGGGTCGGCACGCCGATGGTACGGCCGCGCTTGTCGCCATGGATGACCTCGCCCTCGATGGCGAAGGGGCGGCCGAGGATGGCGGTGGCGCGGGCCATGTCTCCGGCCTGCAGGGCCTCGCGCACGGCGCTGGAGGACAGTTTCAGGCCGTGGGCGTCGTCGACGCGGGCGACCGGGCTGACGGTGAAGCCGGCGGTTTCGCCATAGCGGGCGAGGGCCTCGGGCGAGCCGGAGCGGCCCTTGCCGAAGGTGAAGTCAAAGCCGACGGCGGCGTGTTTGATCCCAAGACCTCCGCCCAGCACATCCAGCGCAAAGGCCTGATCGCTCAGGGCGGCCATGTCGGCGTCGAAGGGCAGGCGGTAGAGGCGGTCGACGCCGAGGCCGTCCAGGGCGCGCTCCATCTGGCCGGGCGACATCAGGCGGAAGGGGGCGGCCTCGGGCTGGAACCAGCGGCGGGGATGGGGCTCGAAGCTGACGACACCCAGCGGCAGGCTGCGCGCTGTGGCGACCGCGCGGGCGGCGTCGATGACGGCCTGATGGCCCCGGTGGACGCCGTCAAAGGCGCCGATGGCGACGGCGGCCCCCGTGTCGGCAGGGGCAAGGTCGCGCCAGTCCGGGATGACCGTCAGGGACACGTCAGCTCTTGGCGGGGCGGCGACGACGGGGGACGCGGACGGTCGCCTCGCCGTCCATGACCAGATCCTCGCCGACCAGACCTTCGCAGCGCAGGACGACACGGGCCGTCTCGGCATCCATGGAAGCCACGCTGATGCGAGCGACCACAACGTCGCCGATCTTGACCGGCTTGTGGAAGCTGGTGCGCTGGCTGAGGAATATGGCGCCGGCGCCGGGCAGGATCATGCCGACCACGGCCGAGCCGAAGGAGGCGCTGAGCAGGCCGTGGGCGATGCGGCCGCGATAGGCGGTCTTTGAGGCAAAGGCCTCGTCCATATGGACCGGGTTGAAATCGTCGGAGGCCTCGGCGAACTGCTGGATGCGGGCTTCGGTGACCTCGACGGCCTTTTCGGCGGTCATGCCGACGTAAAGCTCTTCGAAGATATAGCCCCCGGAGGGGTGCTGCTGGACCGTCTGTGTCATGGGGCGGTGTTAACGCCGGAATCAGGGAATGGCGAGCCTTACCAGGCGAGGTCCAGGGCGGCGTAGCGGGCAGAGGTGCCTTCCGCGACCAGCAGGGCCCCGGCGAGGGCGGGATCCAGCAGGCCGTCCGGGCCGCGCGCGGCATCGCCATGAATGCCCTGGGCGATGAACAGACAGTCGAGGTCTTGCTGCTCAGCCCCCAGTACATCGGTGATGACGCCGTCGCCGATGCACAGCACGCGGGACCGGTCGACGGGCCCCGGGGGGTGCCGCCCGGCCTCGGTCAGGGCCAGCTCATAGATGGGGGCAAAGGGCTTGCCGGCCATGACCACGGGGCCGCCCAGCTGCGCATAGAGGTCGGCCAGCGAGCCGCCGCAATAGATCAGGGTGTCGCCGCGCTGGACCACGCGGTCGGGGTTGGCGCAGATCAGGTCGATGCCGCGCGCGGCGGCGGTCGACAGCTCGGCGCGGTAGTCCTCGGGCGTCTCGGTGGTGTCGTCGCGGGGGCCCGTGACCGAGACGAAGGCGGCCCTGGCCACGTCCTCGGTGACCTCGAGGCCGAGGCCGGCATAGAGGGGGGCGTCGCGCGGCGGGCCGATGATCAGCGCCGGGCCGGGGGCGCGCTTGGCCAGCTCCATCCGGGTGGCATCGCCCGAGGTGACAAAGCCGTCCCAGGCGGCGCGCGGCACGCCGAGACTGTCCAGCTGGGCCACCACATCCGAGGCCGGCCGCGGCGAGTTGGAGATCAGCACGACCGTGCCGCCCTGATCGCGGAAGGCCTGAAGCGCGGCGCACGGGCCGGGCCAGCTCTCGCGGCCGTTATGGATCACCCCCCAGACGTCACACAGCAGCAGGTCATAGTCGTCCGCAACGGCGGACAGGCGGGGCAGGGGGGAGGGCAGGGTCATGGCGCCGTGGTTAGCCGAGGGAGCGGGGTGGGGGAAGGGTGTGCGACCCCTGTCCTTCTCCCGCAAGGGGAGAAGGCCCACGAACGCCGGAACGGCCCCCTCGCCCCGGCGTTCGAGCATGGGGGTCAGAGGGAGAGACGACATGCGGTCCATAGTGACGATGACGACGGTGGCGGCCTGCGGGCTGATGCTGAAGGGGTGCGCGACGACGGGGTATGGCGACTATGCCTCGGCCTGCGAGCGCGACTATGCGCGCAACCGCGAGCTGGCGACGGGCGCAGGCGCAGCGCTGGGTGCGGCCGTGGGGGCGGCGGTTGCCGGCGAGGGCAATCGCGAGGAAGGAGCCGCCATCGGCGCCATCGCCGGGGCCCTGATCGGTCGCGAGCTGTCGGAGGAGGAGGATCCCTGCGGCTATGGCTTTGGCGGCTACAACGACGACTATCGCTATGGCCGCGAGCGGGTCTACTGGCGGGACGACAACCGGCGCTGGTGATGGAACGGGGTGCGGCCTGACCGGTTTAATTCCGGACAGGAGGTATCTATGAACAAGATCACGACGCTACTGACCGCCGCCGCTCTGGCCACCAGCCTTGCGGCCTGCGGCTCCGAGACAGAGACCAATGACATCTCTGAGGCCATGCCCGACACGCCCGACATCAGCGAGACGGCCGCCGACGAGCAGGTCGTGCGCGAGGGTGTCCCCCCGAGCGAACTCACCGATGAGACGACCTCGACGCCCGAGCCGGACCCGGTCGATTAACCCACCCGACGCCGTTGCTCCGCGCTGCGCAGCGTGGAGCGGAGGAAGTCGGCGGGGGGGTCGGTTTCGGCGAGGACCTGTTCCTTGATGGCGCGGGGTTCGCCGAACAGGTGGCCTTGACCCATGGAGACGTCGAGCTCGAGGATGTCGACGATCTGGCGTTCGCTTTCGCACTTTTCGGCGATCACCTCGATGCCGTAGCGGCGGGTGAGGGCGGCGAAGTCGGCGGCCTGGATGTCGCGCAGGCTGGGCAGCGGCGAGCCACCGTCGAGGTCGAGCAGTTGTTCGATCAGCAGGTCGGCGGCGACCTTGACGAAGCGGACGTCGGAGCGCTGCAGGTCGGCGAAGTCGAGGTCGAGCGTCTGGACCTTGTCGATCGAGAAGCGGAACCCGAGGTCGGCCAGCTTGGCCATGTTGCGGGCCTCGACCGCGCCACGCGCGTCGAAGGTGGCCTGACCCAGTTCGAAGATCAGCGACTGATTCAGGTCGCGGTTTTCATTCAGGAAATGCAGGAACTGGGGGAAGAAGGTTTCATCGCCCAGCGAGGACAGGGCGACATTGCAGAAGACGCCGACCTTGCGGTCCTGACGCGCGAGGCGGCGCACGATCTGGGCACAGCGGAACAGCAGCAGATTGTCGATGGCGGGGACCAGGCCCTCGCCCTCGGCGACCGAGAGGTATTCCGCCGGCATCATGACGCGGTCGGTGGAGTCGCGCAGGCGGGTGAAGCTTTCGTAGAAGACGGTGCGGCGCTGGGGCAGGGTCACGACCGGCTGGAGATAGAGGTCGACGCGGCCCTCGGTCAGGGCATCGTGGACAGTGCGCAGCAGGGCGTGGGACTGGGCCTGACGGCGGCCCTCGAAGGTGTCGGTGGCGGCCGGGGCGGGGGTGGACAGGCGCTCGTCGATGCTGGCGCTCATCTGCTGGATCAGGCCCTCGAGCATGCGGACCTCGCCCGTCAGTTCGTCGGTGCGGTTGAGGGCGCCGGATTCAATCGCCTGGGCCAGTTCGGTCAGGGCGCCCTGGGTGGTTTCCAGCGCATCGGCCAGCAGGCGGTGGGCATCGCGAACCTGGGCGATCTCGGCCTTGAGGGCACGCTCGCGACCGTGGCCGGTGAGGTAGAGGTGAATGACGCCCAGCACGCCCAGCGCGCCGAGGGCAGCGGCGACACCGGCACCCGCGCCCAGACCACCACGCCAGATGAGCGCCCCGACCGTCATGGACAGGAAGAGGTAGCTGAAGATCAGGGCGGTACGAGTAAGCGTGCGCATCAGGGCCGTCTGTCCGGTGTTCCCGAAGGAATCGATCCAGTATCGGGCTATCGGCCCGCTGCGGCTAGGGTTATTCAGAAAGAATCGGTGGACAGCGATAACCTGAGGAGTGACGCGCACATGGAACTGTTTGACCTGACCGGCAAGGTGGCGGTGATTACGGGCTCGTCGCGGGGGATCGGCAAGGCCATCGCCGAGCGGATGGCCGAGCATGGCGCCCATGTCGTCATCTCGTCGCGCAAGGCCGGACCCTGCGATGAGGTGGCCGCCGAGATCAATGAACGCTTCGGCGAGGGACGGGCGATCGCCGTGCCGTGCAACATCGCCTCGAAGGAAGACCTGCAGCGGCTGGTCGATACGACGATCGGCACCTGGGGCAAGATCGACATCCTGGTCTGCAATGCTGCGTCCAACCCCTATGCCGGGCCGATGGCGGGCATTTCGGACGAGCAGTTCGACAAGATCCTGCAGAACAATGTGGTCTCGAACCACTGGCTGGTCCAGATGGTCGCGCCGGGCATGCTGGAGCGCAAGGACGGCTCGGTGATCATCGTCTCGTCGATCGGCGGCCTGCGCGGCAATGCCCTGATCGGGGCCTATAATGTGTCCAAGGCCGCTGACATGCAGCTGGCGCGCAATCTGGCGGTCGAATGGGGGCCGTCCAATGTGCGGGTCAACTGTATCGCGCCGGGCCTGATCAAGACCGACTTTGCCCGGTATCTGTGGGAGAACCCCGAGATCCTGAAGGTGGCGACCGACCCGGCCCCGCTGCGCCGGATCGGCCAGCCGGACGAGATCGCCGGGGCCGCCGTCTATCTGGCCGCGCCGGCCTCGACCTATATGACCGGCCAGACCCTGGTGGTGGACGGTGGGATCACCATTGCCTGGTGAGACTGAAAAGTCTGTCAGCTTTCGCCAGGACCTGATCTGGCGGGTGGAGGCGGCGGGGTTTGCCGCCTTTATCGGCCTGATGCGGATGCTGGGGGTCGAGCGGGCCTCGGCGCTGGGTGGCTGGCTGCTCCGGACGCTGGGACCGAAGACGGGCACGCAGAAGACGGTGATGCGCAATCTGCGGATCGCCTTTCCCGATATGCCGGAGGCCGAGCGCGAGGCGCTGGCGATGGCTCAGTGGGAACAGACCGGACGGGCCTTTGCCGAGACGGCGGTCATGGATCTGCTTGTCAGGCAAAACCGGATTGAGGTCGTCGGGCTGGAGCGGCTGCATGCCATTCGGGACAGCGGCAAGCCGGTGGTCTTCGCGGGCGGCCATTTCGCCAATATCGAGACGCTTGCGGCGACCATCACCGGCTCGGGGGTGCCGTGCCAGATCACCTATCGCGCGGCCAACAACCCCTATGTCGATGCCCAGATCATCGCGGCGCGGGCGCGCTATGGCGTGAAACTGTTCGCGCCCAAGGGGGGGGATGGCGCGCGCGAACTGCTGGCCGGTATGGCGCGCGGCGAGTCGGTCGCCCTGATGAACGACCAGAAGTTTTCGGAGGGGCCGGAGGTGACCTTCTTTGGCCAGCCGGTCAATGCGGCCCCGGGGCCGAGCCGGCTGGCGCTGCGTTTCGGAACCGTGCTGCAGCCGATGTCGACGGTCAGGCTGCCGGGCGTGCGGTTCAGGGTGACGGTCTATGAGCCCATCGAACTGGAACGGACCGGCGACCGGCAGGCGGATATCGCGCGCGGGGTACAGGCGATCACGAGCTTTATCGAAGAGCGGGTGCGCGAGAGCCCGGTCGACTGGTTCTGGGTGCACAAACGCTGGCCCGACCGGGTCTATGCGTCGCTGGAGTCCCGGCCCGCATCGGTCGAGCGGCGGTAGGGGCCCTTGAAGATCTTGGAGGCGGACCGGCGGCGGTCGGGGCCGAAATAGCCGTCGGTCTTCACGAACGGGCGCGGTTTGTAGATGACCGCATTCATCCGCTCGAGAATCGCCTTGGCGGTGATCGGCTTGACCACAAACTCGGTGACGCCGGCGTCACGCGCCTCGACTACGCGGCTCTTTTCCGAGTGGCCGGTCATCATGATGATGGGCAGATAGGGGTTGGTGCTGTCGGGGCTGTTGCGGACCAGGCGCGTAAACTCGACGCCGTCCAGCGGGAACATGTTGAAGTCAACGATGGCGAGGTCGAACACATCGGTGCGCAGGGCATCGAGCGCGGCCGAGCCGTCCGCGACCTCGCGAATCTTGCGGATGCCCGCAGACTGAAGGATGGCCGAGGTGATCGCACGCATGTGCTGGTTGTCGTCCACGAGGAGGATGTGAATCGACTGAAGGGACGACATGAAGACACAGGAAGGCTGGGCCCGCGCGGGGGCGTTGATTTGTTACATCCTAGTCATGAATGCGGTCCGGGTCCAAGGGGAGAAACCCGGTGTTCTGCGTCAGACCCGCAGCAGCAGGGAGGGATCGAGGTTGCGATCCCGCCATTTCATCCGCCAGCACAGGTGGGGTCCGGTCGCCCGGCCACGCGCGCCGACCCGGCCGATCAACTGGCCACGATAGACGGTCTGGCCGACCGAGACCTCGACCCGGGACTGGTGCAGATAGGCGGTGATCAATCCCTGACCGTGGTCGATAAAGATCAGGCCGCCTTCATAGTGGAAGTCGCTCTCGGCCAGGGTGACAAGGCCGGCGGCGGGAGCGGTGATGGGGGCGCCGGTCGGGGCGCCGAGGTCGACGCCGTAATGGGGCTGGGCCGGGGTGCCGTTGAGAATCCGCTGGCTGCCCCAGGCGCTGGTGACCCGCATGGTCTCAAGCGGCGCGGAAAAGCCTTCGCGGAAATAGTCGGCGTCGAGGCGGCTGGCATAGGCCTCGGCCTTCACGGCGGCCTGTTCACGAATGCGGGCCAGAAGGGCCGGGTCCTGGGGCGCAACAGTGGAGGGCGGCAGGCCGCTGATGCTGTGGCTGGGGAACTGGCCCTGCGCGAGCGTGACTTCGGTGCTCTGCTCGCGGCTGCCCGAGCGGGCGGTGATCCGGTGGCTGAGTGGGGCGTCGCGGTCAAAGCCGACGATGAACCAGCCGTCGGCCGAGGCGGTGGTCAGGGCCTCGCCGTCCAGAAAGACGAGGGCGCGGGGCCAGGTGCGGCCGATCAGATGCCCGCCCTGAACGGGCCGGCCCTGAAGGTTGAACGGGTCGTCCTGGGCCCGGGCGCCCGAGGCCATCATGCCGGAGACCGCCAGGCCGGAGAGGAGGGCGCGGCGATCGAGCGTCATTTCGGCGGGGCCAGGTTCTGGACGGCTTCTTCGGGGCCGTAATAGGCTTCCTGACGGGCGACGCTCCAGTAGCGCAGGGCCGGAAGCGGGATGGGGCGGCCGCTGACGGCGCAGCGCACAAAGGACCCGCTGGTCATGATGACGAAATCGCCGTCGGCATAGCGCAGCCGCGCTTCCTGCCCATCCACCCGGCTCTGGCCGGTCCTGTCGCCCCTCACGTCCATGGCGCCAGTCTAGCGTGCGCCGGAAATTACGGAAGCGGTCAGAACAGGTCGCCCTGATCGGGTGGCGGCGGCGCAACACGGCGCGTTTTCTGGGCCGGTGGGGGAGGGGGAGCGGGTTCCGGGGCCGTACCGCCTTCGGCGCGAACATCGACCTGCCCGTCGGCGAAGACCAGGCCGAGCGCCTGTCCCGGCGCGATCTGGCCGGCGGCGGTCAGCCACTGGCCGTCCCCGGCCTCGACCCGTGCAAAGCCGGGCTTGGGCGTGCGCGGGTTGAGGCTGTTCAGCGCCCGCGACAGGGTGATCAGCGACTGGGTGCCCCGGTCGAGGGCGCGGGGCGGGACGGACAGCTTTTCGGACAGGGTGGCCAGCCGGGTCGCGCGGCGCTCCAGCCCCCGATCCAGCAGGCCCCGGCCCAGACGCCCCTGAAGCACGGCCAGCCGGTGCTGGTGGACGGCGACATTGCGGCCCAGCGCCGAGCCGAGCCGGCTGGAGGCATGGTCCAGCCGCTGACGGGCCAGACCCAGCAGGTCCTCGGGCCGTTTCGGCAGGCCCCGGGCGGTGGCGCGCAGACGGGTGCGGCGATCCTCGATCAGGCGGGCGGCGCCCTGCAGGCGGCGGCGCTCAAGGTCAGCGAGCGTGGCGACCAGCTCGGCCCGAACGGGGGTGAGGATCTCGGCCGCGCCCGTCGGGGTCGGCGCACGCCGGTCGGAGACGAAGTCGATCAGAGTGGTGTCGGTCTCATGGCCCACGGCCGAGACCAGCGGGATGGAGCAGGCCGCGATGGCGCGGGCCAGGTCCTCATCGTTGAAGGGCCACAGGTCCTCGACCGAGCCGCCGCCACGCGCCACGACCAGCACATCGGGGCGGGGGACGGGGCCGCCGGGCGTCAGGGCCTCGAACCCGCGGATGGCGGCGGCCACCTGACGGGCGGCGACCTCGCCCTGGACGACCACGGGCCAGACCAGAACATGGCAGGGCCAGCGCTCGCGGATCCGGTGCAGGATGTCTCGGATCACCGCCCCGGTCGGGCTGGTGATGACGCCGATGACGTGGGGGTAGCCGGGCAGGGCGACCTTGCGGCCCGGCTCGAACAGGCCCTCGTCGCGGAGTTTCGCCTTCAGCCGTTCCAGCTGGGCCAGCAGGGCGCCGGCGCCGGCGGCCTCCATGCTATCGATGACGATCTGATAGCTGGAGCGCGCCGGATAGCTGGTGATCTTGCCGGTGACGATGACCTCAAGCCCGGTCTCGGGCTGGATCGACAGGCCGCGCACCTGCCCCTTCCACACCACACCGTCCAGTGAGGCCTTGTCGTCCTTGAGCGTCAGATAGACGTGGCCCGAGGCGTGGCGATTGACCTTGGAAATCTCGCCGCGCAGCCGGACATGGCCGAACCGGTCCTCGAGCGTGCGCTTGAGGGCGAAGGCCAGCTCGGAGATCGAGACAGGCGGATTGTTGTCGCCGGGGGGAGGGGCGACCGCGGCGGGTCCTTCGAAGGCGTAGGAATCGTCGGTCATGGGCGTTCAGGCTTAGACCCCCGGGACGGTTGCAGGCAACGCCCCGCTTGACCGGGCGGGCGCGGGCGGTCATGTCGCGGGCATGAATATCCTCCTCGTCGGATCGGGTGGGCGCGAGCATGCGCTGGCCTGGAAAATCGCCAAATCTCCCCTGTGCCGCCGGCTGGTGGTGGCGCCGGGCAATCCGGGCATGGCGAAGCTGGGCGAGATGCGCGCGGACGTGAAGGCCGATGATGCCGAGTCGCTGGCGGCGCTGGCGCGCGAGATCAAGGCCGATCTGGTGGTCGTGGGGCCGGAGATGGCGCTGGAGGCCGGGCTGGCCGACCGGCTGGATGCGGTGGGCATCCCCTGTTTCGGGCCGACCGCAAGGGCCGCGCGGCTGGAGACATCCAAGGCCTTTGCCAAGGAGTTTCTGGAGCGCCACGACATTCCGACGGCGGGTTACGGGGTCTATGAGACCCTGAAGGATGCGCGCGAGGCGCTGAAGGTGTTCAGGCCGCCCTATGTGATCAAGGCCGACGGTCTGGCGGCGGGCAAGGGCGTGGCGATCAGCCCGGACCGCAAGGATGCCGAGGCCGAGATCGAGCGCATGCTGGGCGGCCGGTTCGGAAGCGCCGGGGCCCGGGTGGTCATCGAGGAGTTCATGGAGGGCGAGGAGGGTTCGCTGTTCGCCCTGTGCGACGGCAGGACCGCGCGCTTGTTCGGCGGAGCCCAGGACCACAAGCGCGCCTTTGACGGAGATATGGGGCCGAACACCGGGGGCATGGGCGCCTATTCGCCGGCGCCGGTGTTCACGCCTGAACTGGTCGAGGCGGTCGAAAGCCGGATCGTCAAGCCGACCATGGCGGGCATGGCGGCGGAGGGAAATCCCTATCGCGGGGTGCTGTATGTGGGGCTGATGGCCACTGCCGAGGGGCCGCGCGTCGTCGAGTTCAACGCCCGCTTCGGCGACCCGGAATGCCAGGTGCTGATGATGCGGCTGAAGGGCGATGTGGTGCCGCTGCTGCTGGCCTGCGCGCGGGGGGATGTGAGCCGCGTGGCTGAGCCCGAGTTCCACGACGGGGTGGTCATCAGTGTGGTGATGGCGGCCAAGGGCTATCCGGACAGTCCGCTGACCGGATCGGTGATCCGCGGCGCCGATCAGGACTTTGGCCCGCATGTGCAGGTGTTCCACGCTGGAACCAGGCGGCGGGAAGACGGCAGTCTGGTCGCGTCGGGCGGGCGGGTGCTGAACGTCTGCGCGCGCGGGGCCGACATCGCCGAGGCGCGCGAGCGGGCCTATGCTGCCGTGCGCAAGATCGACTGGCCAGGCGGGTTTTACAGGTCCGACATCGGCTGGCGGGCGCTGGAGCCGCGCGAGGGGTAGGTCAGGCCGCCTGGCGGAGCTGGTCGGGCAGTTGCAGGACGGTTTCGATCAATTCGGCGGCGTCGAAGGGCTTGGCCAGATGGAGGTCGGCGCCGGCGGCCCGGGCGGCTGCCACATGTTCGGCCAGGGCATTGGCGGTCAGCATGACCACCGGCGTGCGCGGGCGGCCTTCGCGGGCCTCGAGGGCGCGGATTTCGCGGGTCGCGGTCAGGCCGTCCATGACCGGCATCTGCATGTCCATCAGGATGATGTCGAACTGATCGTCGCTACAGGCGTCGAGCGCCTGTTGGCCGTTCTCGACCAGCACCATACGGGCGTCGATCTGGGACAGGATCAGTTCGACGACCTTGCGGTTGGTCGGGTGGTCATCGGCGACCAGAACGCTGAGTCCGGCGCGACCTTCCGGGGCGGGTGCCTCGGGCATTGCGGCTGCTGGTGTGGCAGAGCGTTTCAATGGAACCATGAGGGTGAAGCACGATCCGCCGCCGGGCTCGCTTTCGCAGTCCAGGGTGCCGTCCATCATTTCCGCCAGCTGGCGGCAGATGGCGAGACCGAGGCCAGATCCGCCGAACTGCCGCGTGATACCGCCATCGGCCTGCTCGAACCGGCTGAACAGGCGGTCGCGTGTGGCCGCGTCAAAGCCGATGCCGCTGTCCGCGACGGCCAGACGGAGCGTCTCGCGGCCGGTCGCGTCGCGGTCCACGCCGACGGTCAATTGGACCATGCCTTCGGTGGTGAATTTGACGGCATTGGAGACCAGATTGGTCAGCACCTGCTTCAGACGGACGATGTCGCCTTCGATCCAGCGCGGACAGTCCTCGGCGATCTCGACCATATATTGCAGGCCTTTCTCGCGGGCGGTCTCGGCATAAAGCTGTGCCGCTTCCTCGACGGCCTGGTGCAGATCCATTGCCTCGGCGTTCAGCTGCAGGCGACCGGATTCAACGCGGGCGAGGTCGAGGATGTCGCTGAGCAGGATTTGCAGGGTCCGACCGGAGGCGTCGATCAGCTTGAGCATGTCGCGCTGGTCTTCGCTGAGGTCGGTATGGGACAGGGCCTGGGCGACGCCGATCACGCCGTTCAGGGGCGTGCGAATCTCGTGGCTCATATTGGCCAGGAACTGGCTCTTGGCGGCGTTGGCGGCCTCGGCGGCGTCGCGGGCCTCGGCCAGGGCTTCGGCATCGCGCTTGAGATCGGTGATATCGTTGACCACGGTGACGATGCCGCCTGCGGCCGTCATCCGGTCCTGCACGCGCAACCAGCGTCCGCCGGCGATGCGCTGCTCAAGGGTGACCGACAGGGCCCGACGCGCTTCGATCCGTTCATCGATCCATTCCTGCTCCCGGCCCACAGCCTCCTGGTACAGGTTCTCGGAGATGCCGATCTCGAGAATCTGGCGGAAGGTCATGCCGCGCTCAAGCCGCGTGGCGAGCTCGGGATTGACCTCGGAATAGCGCGCGTTCCACAGCACCAGCCTGTCCTCGGTATCGTAGAAGCCCAGGCCATCGGGCATGGCGTCGATGGCCTCGCGCAGCTGGCGGATGGCGCTGGTCCGCGACCAGTAGGTCAGGCCGATCGACGCGGCGGCCGCCAGACCCAGAACGCCCATGGCTGCAGCGATCACGGTCAGCACGAAGGTGCCTGAGAAGGCTGAGGGGTCAAGGGCGATCGCAGGACTTGCGTTGATCGTGACAGCGCCCATGGCCGTGAAATGCAGGGAGGCGATCGCCAGGGTGGCGAGCAGGGCGGCGCCGAGGATGCCTTTCCAGCCGCCCCGGGCATGAACCCAGCCTGCGGCGGCGGCAAACAGGGTGCCGATGACGACAGCAGCCACAACCACGGCCGGATCCCAGCTGACAAAGCCCTGAAGCCGGACGGCGGACATGCCGACAAAGTGCATGGCCGTGACACCGGCGATACCGAACATACCCGCCACCATCCGCGCCAGAACAGTCCGGCCCAGAAGTCCGATCAGGGTGGTGCCGACGCTGGCGATCAGGGCGATACCGAAAGATGCTGCCGTCAGGCCCAGGTCGTAGCGGAGCTCGAGGCCGGGGTCATAGCCAAGCATGCCGGTAAAGTGGGTGGTCCAGGCGGTGAGTCCCCCGGTCATGGCTGCCGCCAGACCGAGGGCGAGACGCAGACGTCCGCCGGAGTTTCGCGCGCGGTCGAACAGCGACAGGGCGGTCACCAGACCCCCGAAACAGACCGCAGCGGCCAGCGCCACCATCAGCCAGTTGTGCTGGGTTGTCAGACAGAGCAGGACGGCATTCACGAAGGCGGTATCCCCATGTTTGCCCCCTACGCTAGCGGACACAGGTGAAGATTCCGTACCCTGGCCTTGATTGGCGGGGGTTCGGGCCTGTCTTGCGGATTTCACAGTTCACGCGCATCACAGGACATGCCCGACGCCTCGAATCCTTCTCCTGTCGTCCCTTCGCCCGGGTCGCGGTTGTGGACGGCAGGGGCATCAGGGGGGCTGGCCGTCCTGATCCTGCTGGCGCTGGCGGTCTATGATCCGGAACACGCGCCGCCCCTCCTTGCCGGGGCGCTGTTGGTGGCGATCAGCACCTGGATGGTGGCACGCCAGCGGCCTGTGCCCGGGCAGCCCGAAACGGCACCCGTGGCCGACAGCCGTCCGGACACCCGCGC
Organism: Brevundimonas sp. UBA2503; assembly: GCF_002341485.1. Classification (NCBI taxonomy): domain Bacteria; kingdom Pseudomonadati; phylum Pseudomonadota; class Alphaproteobacteria; order Caulobacterales; family Caulobacteraceae; genus Brevundimonas; species Brevundimonas sp. UBA2503. Next base: position 71,893 of record NZ_DDOD01000011.1, read on the forward strand.
CGAGGGGCAGGCCGCCCTGCTGGAAGAGGTGTTCGAGACGGTCACCGATCCCATGATGGTCGTGCGCGGCGGCGAGCCAGACGACATGGCCGGTCGACGTATCCTGCTGGCCAACCGGGCGGCGCGGGACCTGCTGCGTATTCCGCGTGAGGGGGCGATCCTGGTGTCGGCCCTTCGTGATCCCGGCCTGCTGGAGGCGGTCGATGAGGCCCTGTTCGGGGGCGTCAGCCGCGAGACCGACTTCGATTCAGGCGGCGTGCAGGCCCGTCATTGGCGAGCGGTGACCCGTCAACTGCCGGGGTCGGACACGCAGACCCTGGCGCTGGTGATGCTGCGCGACGAGACCGATGTGCGGCGGATGGAGTTGATGCGCGTCGATTTCCTGGCCAATGCCAGCCACGAACTGCGGACGCCACTGGCCTCGCTGTCCGGCTTTATCGAGACGCTGAAGGGGCATGCGCGCGAGGACTCGGCGGCGCGGGACCGGTTCCTCGACATCATGGCGGCGCAGGCCGAGCGGATGACGCGTCTGGTCGCCGACCTGTTGTCGCTGAGCCGCATCGAGCTGAATGAACATGTGCCGCCGTCGGGGCATCTGGACCTGAGCCGGGCCACCGCCGATGTGGTCGATGCGCTGAGCGTGCTGACGCGCGACCACGGGGTGCAGATTGTCGTGGATTCACCGGACGAGGCGGTGCGGATCAAGGGGGAGCGGGACGAGATCGTCCAGGTGATCCAGAACCTGATCGACAATGCCATCAAATATTCGCCGCGCGACGGCCGGATCGAGGTCGAGATTCGCAGCGGGCTGACCCCGGCTGCTGCGGCGGCCGCTCGGATGCCGGGCGCGGCGCGCCTGCCGCTGCTGACGCCGGACCGGGATGATGGTCTGACCTATGCTGCTGTGACAGTGCGCGACCACGGGCCGGGCCTGTCGCGGGAGCATCTGCCGCGCCTGACAGAACGATTCTATCGCGTCGAAGGCCAGAAGAGCGGGGGGGACCGTCCGGGGACCGGACTGGGGCTGGCGATCGTCAAACACATCGTCAACCGGCACCGCGGAGGCCTGCTGGTCGAAAGTCTGCCGGGCGAGGGGGCGGCCTTTACCGCCTTCTTTCCGCTATCGAAACGCCGCGCTGTGACAGAACCCCTGACGGTGTAACCGAACTGTCATGGACCCGTCGTAATCCGCTGACCAATCACGGGCAGGGTCCGCGCACTTTTGATGACTGCAGGATTGCGGTCTGATTCCCCGTATCGCGGACCTTGATGACCCTGACCGTCCTTCTGATTGTGATCGTGCTGGCAGCGGCGGCCTTTGTGCTGGGCCAGCGGCGGGCCACGCGCCGTGCTGCCCTGCTGACCGGTCGGGAGCGCCCCCATTCGCGCCCTGCGCAGCATGGCGCCTATACCCTGATCTGGGTGGCGGCGCCGGCGGTATTCGTTCTGGTGGCCCTGTCGCTGCTGTCGGGGCCGATCACCCAGCAACTGGTCCAGACCGGCCAGCCCGAGGCGGTGTCCACCCTCGAGCCCTTCCGCAAGAATGCCTTTGTCGCCGATGCCGCGCGGGTCGCGGAGGGACAGCCGGCCCAGGCGATCTGGGAGCCGGAGCTGGCGCAGCATCTGGCGAGCGAGGGTGCGCGTTCCGACCGGATCGAGATGACGCTGGACTGGGCCGGAGCGGTCGGTGCCATCCTGGTCGCGCTGATGGGGGGCATTATCGCCTTCATGCGGATCCGGCCGGATTTCAGGGCGCGTAACCGGGTGGAGGGCTGGATCGTCGGCCTGCTGCTGGTCTGTTCGGCGATTGCGGTGCTGACGACCATCGGCATCATCGCCTCGCTGCTGATCGATGCGACGCGCTTCTTCTCAGCGGTGCCGTTGCCCGAGTTCCTGTTCGGCACCCAGTGGAGCCCGCAGACCGCCATCCGTGCAGACCAGGTCGGATCGACCGGTGCATTCGGAGCCCTGCCGCTGTTCGCGGGCACCTTCCTGATCATGCTGATTGCTATGGCCGTGGCCGCGCCCGTCGGCCTGTTCGCGGCCATCTATCTGTCCGAATACGCCGGACCGGCCAGCCGGGCGATCATCAAGCCGGTGCTGGAGATTCTGGCCGGTGTGCCGACCGTGGTCTACGGCTTCTTTGCTGCGCTGACGGTGGGCCCGGCCTTCCGCGAGTTCTTCAACACCATCGGAAGCTGGCTGATCGGTGGACCACTGGATGGCCTTGGCCAGTATCTGATGCTGGTCCAGAACCAGATGGCGCTGGTGGCCGGCGCGGTTATGGGGATCATGCTGATCCCGTTCGTGTCGTCGCTGTCCGATGACATCCTGAACGCCGTGCCGCAGTCGCTGCGGGACGGGTCCTATGCCATGGGGGCCACCAAGTCCGAGACGGTCAAGCGGGTGCTGATGCCCGCCGCCCTGCCGGGTGTGGCCGGGGCCCTGCTGCTGGCCATGTCGCGGGCCATCGGCGAGACCATGATCGTGACCATGGCGGCGGGCCTTGCCGCGCGCCTGACGCTCAATCCTCTGGATACGGTGACCACGGTGACGGTGCAGATCGTGACCCTGCTGACCGGCGACCAGGAGTTCAACTCGACCAAGACGCTGGCGGCCTTTGGCCTGGGCCTGACCCTGTTCCTGGTCACCCTGGCGCTGAACATCGTGGCCCAGCGCATCGTGCAGACGTATCGGCAGCAGTATGACTGAGACCCGCGACGCGATGACGGCGACCCGTCTGGACCGGCTGAGGGGCGGGCTGAAGCGGCGCTATGCCCGCGAGGCCCGGTTCCGCCTGTATGGGATTCTGGCCATTGCCGTGGCCGTGGCGTTTCTGGCGCTGCTGCTGGGCCGGATTATCGATCAGGGGCATACGGCCTTCTATGCCCATGACGTCTCGGTGCCGGTCTATCTGAACCCGGCGGAGATCGACCCCGCCTATCCGCAGGGCACCAATTTCGAGCAGATGGTGGCTCAGCAGCAGCTGGCGTCGCGAGGACTGGAGGGCGATGCAGCCGGACCGCTGGCTGCCGAAATGCGCGGCCTGTTCTCGTCGGAGCTGAAGTTCGAGATCGCCCGGCGGGTGGCGGAAGACCCCTCGCTGATCGGTCAGACGGTGACGTTTGACGTGCCGGTGTCGGATGAGGCGGACCTGTATTTCAAGGACGAAATCTCGATCGACACCCCCCCTGAGCAGCGGCGGCTGACGAACCAGCAGATCGGCTGGCTGGACCAGCTGGAAGACGATGGCAACGTCCGCGCCCACTTCAACAGCCGGCTGTTCACCAGCGGTGATTCGACCGAGCCTGAGCTGGCCGGCGTGCTGGGCGCGGTAATCGGCTCGGCCCTGATGCTTATGGTCACGGCCTTCCTCGCCCTGCCGATCGGCGTGGCGGCGGCGGTCTATCTGGAGGAGTTCGCGCCGCGAAACCGGCTGAGCGCCCTGATCGAGGTGAACATCAACAATCTGGCCGCCGTGCCGTCGATCGTTTACGGCCTGCTGGGTCTGGCGCTGTTCATCAACTGGATGCACCTGCCGCGCTCGTCGCCGCTGGTCGGCGGTCTGGTGCTGGCGCTTATGGCCCTGCCGACCATCATCATCGCCACGCGCTCGTCGCTGAAAGCAGTGCCGCCGTCGATCCGCGAGGCGGCGCTGGCCATGGGCGCCAGCCGCACCCAGACGGTGTTCCAGCATGTGCTGCCGCTGGCCCTGCCCGGGGTGATGACCGGGGCGATCATTTCGCTGGCCCATGCGCTGGGCGAGACCGCGCCCCTGCTGCTGATCGGCATGGTCAGCTTTATCCCGGGTATCGCCAGCTCGATCACCGAGCCGACCGGTGCCCTGCCGTCCCTTATCTACATCTGGGAGAATGCCTCGGAGCGCTCGTTCCACGAACGGACCGCCGCGGCCATCATGGTTCTCCTGGCCTTCATGATCGTGATGAACGCTGCCGCCATCCTGCTGCGGCGTCATTTCGAGCGCCGGTGGTAAACGCATGAAACAGATGATCTATCGCTCGCAGGACGGACTGGAAGGCGGCGCATCCGCGCCTGCCGCCGAGGTGCCTGCCGAACTGGCCGCCGCCGCCCAGGCCGCGACCGATCCCAAGGGGGCGGCTCCAGTCGGCCCGACCAAGATCTCCGCGCGCGACGTGTCGGTCTTCTATGGGGAAAAGCAGGCGCTGTTCGACATCAGCCTGGACATTCCGGACAAGACGGTGACGTCGCTGATCGGGCCGTCGGGCTGCGGCAAGTCGACCTTCCTGCGCACCATGAACCGGATGAATGACACCATCGCCGGGGCCAAGGTGACGGGCCGGATCGACATGGACGGCGAGGACATCAATGCCCGCTCGCTGGACCCGGTGCTGCTGCGCGCCCGGGTCGGGATGGTGTTCCAGAAGCCCAACCCCTTTCCGAAGTCGATCTTCGAGAATGTCGCCTATGGTCCGCGCATCCATGGCCTGACCCGCTCCAAGGCTGAGCTGGCCGAGGTGGTCGAGGAATCGCTGCGCCGCGCCGGTCTGTGGGAAGAGGTCGCCGACCGCCTGCATTCGCCAGGCACCGGCCTGTCGGGCGGTCAGCAGCAACGTCTGGTCATCGCCCGCGCGATTGCGGTCAATCCCGAAGTGATCCTGATGGACGAGCCCTGCTCGGCGCTGGACCCGATCGCCACGGCCAAGATCGAGGAGCTGATCGACGAGCTGCGCGAACGCTATTGCATCGTGATCGTCACCCACTCGATGGCCCAGGCTGCGCGTGTCAGCCAACGCACCGCCTTCTTCCACATGGGGCGGCTGATCGAGACCGGCGACACCGAAGAGATCTTCACCAATCCACGCGAACGTCGCACCCTCGACTACATCACCGGCCGTTTCGGCTAGGATACCCCGAATGAACCAGCACACCGTCAAATCGTATGGAGACGAGCTGAACCAGCTAACGGCCATCGTCGCCCGCATGGGCGGACTGGCCGAGGCCCAGGTTGCCGACGCCATCGAGTCGGTGGCGCGTCGGGATGTGGCGCTGGCCCGGGCGGTGGTCGAGCGCGATGCCCGCCTCGATACCCTGCACAGCGACATCGAGAAGAAGGCCATCCGCCTGATCGCCCTGCGCCAGCCGGTTGCCTCGGACCTGCGCAAGACGCTGTCGGCGATGAAGCTGGCGGTCGATCTGGAACGCACGGGCGACCTGGCGCGCAATATCTCAAAGCGGGCGCTGATCCTGGCCGACGGCGAGCCCATGCTGCCCCTGACCCGGTCGATCGAACGGATGGGCAAGCTGGTATCGAACCGGCTGCGCGATGTGCTGGATGCCTATACGGCCTCGGACGTGGATCGGGCGATGGGCGTCTGGACCTCGGACGACGAGGTCGATGAGCACTACAACAGCCTGTTCCGCGAACTGCTGACCTATATGATGGGCGACCCGCGCACGATCACGGCCTGTACGCACCTGTTGTTCATGGCCAAGAATCTGGAGCGGATCGGCGACCACGCGACCAATATCGCCGAGACCATCCACTATGAAATCACCGGCGGCGACATGATCGGTGAGCGGCCGCGCTGGACGCCGACCCCGTCGGACTCAGACGTCATGGCGACCGACGACCCCCTGCGCCCGCAAGAGACCTGAGACCGGAGACCTGAATCGTGCAGCCCTATGTTCTTGTGATGGAAGACGAGGACGCGCTGGCGACCTTGCTTCAGTACAATCTGGAAAAGGAAGGCTATCGCGTTGTGGTGGCCGGTGACGGCGAGGAGGGGCTGGTCCAGATCGACGAGCGCCTGCCCGATCTGGTGCTGCTGGACTGGATGCTGCCCAAGGTGTCGGGCATCGAGGTCTGCCGCCGCATTCGTGGACGGCCCGAGACCCGCAACCTGCCGATCATCATGCTGACGGCACGTGGCGAGGAGACCGACCGTGTGCGCGGCCTCGACACCGGCGCCGACGACTATCTGACCAAGCCGTTCTCGATGACCGAGCTGATCGCCCGCATCCGGGCGGTCCTGCGCCGCATCCGTCCGGGTCTGGCGGATGACCGGATCAACCACGGCGACATCGTCATCGACCGCGTCGCCCACCGGGTGCGCCGGGCGGGCAAGGAAATCCACCTGGGCCCGACCGAGTTCCGCCTGCTGGACCACTTCATGCAGCACCCGGGCCGGGTGTTCAGCCGCGAACAGCTGCTCGACGCGGTCTGGGGCTCGGACGTCTATGTCGAGGCCCGCACGGTCGATGTCCACGTCGGCCGCCTGCGCAAGGCCCTGAGCGTCGAAGGCACCGCCAACCCGATCCGCACCGTGCGCTCGGCGGGCTATTCGCTGGATCTGGACGGGTAGGGCGTGTCGGGGCCGTCCGACCGGCTCGACCTCAGCGGGCGCTGGGCGGGCGTCTTTTTCTACCCGGACGGCGCCCCGGACGACTTCGTGCCGACCAGCTTTCTGGCGATACTGGACGAGCACGGCAGCCACTTTACGGGCCAGACCACGGAGCGGGATTACTGGAGCCCGGTCGGCGCCGACCTGCACGCCGTTCTGGAGGGGCAGCGGACGGGGCTGTCGCTGGCCTTCACCAAAATTCCGGACGGCGGGCGGGTCACCATCGAATATGTCGGCGAGCTGACCCCCGATGGCCAGACCATCCGGGGGCGGTGGCACATCCTGGGCAATTGGTCCGGGACCTTCGAGATGCAGCGGCAGGGGGCAGCCGTTGAGGAGGTGGAACGGCGTGCCTCCGCCTACACCTCCGTGCCCGCCTCCAGCGCATAGACGGTGGCGCAGTATTCGCAGGTGACGCGGATTTTGCCGTCGGGCTCGACCATCTCGGCGCGTTCGGCGTCGGTGAAGCTGTCGAGGACGGTGGCGATGCGGTCGGGCGAGCAGCGGCACAGGGCTTCGAGCGACTGGCCGGCCTCGAGGCGCACGCCGTCCTCGTGGAACAGGCGGTAGAGCAGGGTCTCGGACGGGACCTGGGGGTCGATCAGTTCGTCGGCGCTGATGGTGTTGAACAGGGCGCGGGCGCGGGTCCAGGACTCCTCGGTCTCGCCCCGGGTGGCGTCGGCGGCGAGTCGCTGGATCATCATGCCGCCGGCGCGCCAGCCGCTGCCCGTCTCGTCGGTCAGGTGGCCGACGGCGAGGCGCACCTCGGTCGGGATCTGTTCGGATTGCTCGAAATAGTGTTCGGCGCACAGGGCCAGGCTGCCGCCCTCGATCGGGGTGATGCCCTGATGGCGGTCGAAGTCCGGACCCTGATCGAGGGTCATGACGAAGACCCCCTTGCCCAGCAGGCGGTGGGCGCCGGGGCGGGCGTCATCGGCGGTGAGGGCGGCCAGTTCGCCCTCGTCATAGCGGCAGTAGCCGCGGAGGGTGCCCTCGGTGCCATAGTCACAGACGACGTAGCGCACCGGGCCGTCGCCCTGGGCCTGAACGATCAGTCGCCCGTCGAATTTGAGCGCCGAGCCGATCAGGGCGGCGAGCGCGCAGGCTTCGCCCAGCAGTTCCGCAACCGGGGCCGGATAGGCATGGGCCGACAGCACGGCGTCGATGGCCGGACCCATGCGGACGATGCGGCCGCGCACGGGCTGGCCGTCGATCTGGAAGGCGGCAACCCGGTCGTCGGGCAGGCGGGAGGCGTCGGTCAAGGGGCGTTCCTGTAAAAGGCGAAGGCGCACAGATAGGGGGTGGCGGCGACCAATTTAAGCCCTTGCAAGCCTTGCCTTATGATATGGCCGGAAACCGCGAGGGGCCTGTGCCGTTGTTCTGTCGGCCCCCACTGTGAACGAAGGCGTCTGATGTCTGCAAAGCCCCAGCTGAAACCCCTCAAGGATCAGGCGATCGTCATTACGGGCGCGACATCGGGCGTCGGGCTGACGACGGCGCGGCGGGCGGCGCGGGCCGGGGCCTGTGTGTTCCTGATTGCGCGGGGTGAGCAGGATCTGAAGACCCTGTGCGAGGATATCCAGGCCCAGGGGGGGCGCGCGGCATGGGCGGTTGCGGACGTCGCGGATTATGACGCCCTGGCCGAGGCGGCGGACAAGTGCCAGCGTCTGTTCGGCGGGTTCGACACCTGGGTGAACAATGCCGGGGTGTCGATCTTTGGCCCGATCCGCGAGACCACGCTGGAGGACCAGCGACGCCTGTTCGAGACCAACTACTGGGGCGTGGTCAACGGCTCGCTGATCGCGGTCGAGCATCTGCGCGGGCGGCCGGGCGGCGGGGCCATCGTCAATGTCGGCTCGATCCTGTCGGATGCGCCGATCCCGCTTCAGGGCATCTATGCCGCGTCGAAACATGCGGTGAAGGGCTTCACCAATTCGCTGCGCATCGAGCTGCTGCGAGAGAAGGCGCCGGTGTCGCTGAGCCTGGTCAAGCCGGCGGCGATCGACACCCCCTATAACCGCCACGCCCGCAATCTGACGGGGCAGGCGGTGCAGAACCCGCAGCCCGTCTATGGCACCCATGTGGTGGCCGATACGGTGCTGTATTGCGCCAGCCATCCGATCCGCGAGATCACGGTCGGCGGGGGCGGGCGGCTGATCGCGTCCTTCTATTCGGCGCTGCCGGGGCTTGCCGAGCCGATCTTTGCGCGCTTTGCTCCGTCCATGATGCGCGACAAGAGCCATGATTATCACCCCTGGGACGACGGCCTGTACGACCCGACCAATGACGGCCTGGCCGATGAGTTGCACTATCCGGTGGTGCGCCGGTTCAGCACCCTGGCCGAAGTGCGCAAGCATCCGGGCATCGCGGGGGCGGTGGTGGCGCTGCTGGTTGCGGTCGGCGTCGGCTATGTCTTGCTGAACCAGAAGTCGGGGCCGACGCGGTTTGAGCGCTGGAAGACGCAGGCCGATCCGCGTCGCTGGCGCATGCCCTCGATGCCCTCGATGCCGTCGATGCCCGACATGCCGTGGCTGGCGCGGTTCCGCTCCGATGGCGTGGAGGAACGGCTGGAGGCCCTGCAGGCCGAGCTGGACCGCTATGGTGGACGGGCGCGGCGAGGTCTGGAAGACGCGGGCGGTCGCGCCCGGCGCTATGCCTCGGATGCCGGCGGCTATGCCCGGGACCACGCCAGGGAGGGCGGGGCCGTGGCGGCTACTGTCGCCCTGCTGGGGGTTCTGGCCGCAGTGGCGCTCAAGGCCCGGCAAAACGACGACTGAGGCGTTGCTGCAACTGCGAAGGTGGGTCAAGGTCGGGCCATGTCCGATGCGCCCACACTGATTTTCGACTTCGATTCGACGCTGGTCGGCTTCGAGACGCTTGAGGCGCTGGCCGAGCTGGCGCTGGAGGGAGCACCCGAGGCCGGGGCGGTCCGCGCCGAGATCGCGGCCCTGACCGATCAGGCCATGTCGGGCGTTCTTAGCTTCGACCAGGCCCTGACCCGTCGACTGACCCTGCTGCCGCTGACCCGCGACCATGTGCTGGCGCTGGCGGAGCAGGCCGTGGCGCGACTGGCGCCGTCGGTGGCGCGCAACGTCGAGACGCTGCGCGCCCATGCCGAGCGGGTGGTGATCGTGTCCGGCGGTTTTCGCGAGGTGATCGCACCGGTAGCAAGGCATCTGGGCGTGCCGGATGCGCGGGTGCTGGCCAATGACCTGACCTATGACGACACGGGCCGGGTGACCGGGGTGGACCGTGCCAATCCCCTGTCCGCCGATGGCGGCAAGGTGACCGCCATCCGGGCGCTGGGCCTGTCGGGCACCGTGGTGATGATCGGTGACGGTTGGACGGATGCCGAGGTGCGTCTGGCCGGGCTGGCCGATCGGTTCCATGCCTTTTGCGAGGTGGTGCGCCGCCCGCGCGTGGTCGAGGCCGCCGACGCGGTCGCCGTGTCGCTGGACGAGGTCCTGCATGCCGAGGGCCTGATCGGGCGGTGGTCCTACCCCCGCAGCCGCATCAAGGTGCTGTTGCTGGAGTCGGTGCACCCGGCGGCGGTCGCGGCACTGGAAGACGCGGGATATTCGGTCGAGTGCGAGACCGGAGCCCTGGACGAGGACGCGCTGATCGAACGGCTGAAGGGCGTGCATGTGCTGGGGCTGCGGTCGAAGACGGCCGTCAGTGAGCGGGTGATCGACGCGGCGGACCGGCTGATGGCGGTCGGGGCCTTTTGCATCGGGACCAATCATATCGATCTGGAGGCCGCCAGCCGCCGGGGCATTGCGGTGTTCAACGCCCCCTATTCCAACACCCGGTCGGTGGTCGAACTGGCCATCGGGCTGGTCATCACGCTGATGCGCGGGGTGGCCGACCGGTCTGCCGCGATGCATGAGGGCCGGTGGAACAAGAGCGCGCGGGGCTCGCGCGAGCTACGCGGCAAGACGCTGGGCATCGTCGGCTATGGCGCCATCGGCTCGCAGCTGTCGGTGCTGGCCGAGGCGCTGGGCATGCGGGTCATCTATCATGACCTGTCCGAGCGGCTGGCGCTGGGCAATGCGCGGCCCGTGATCACGCTGGACGACCTGCTGGCCGAGGCTGATGTGGTCAGCCTGCATGTTGACGGGCGCGCGGGGAATCACCGGTTGATAGGGGCGGGCGAACTGGCGCGGATGAAGCCGGGGGCCGTGCTGATCAATCTGTCACGCGGGCATGTCGTCGATATCGACGCGCTGGCCGAGGTCATTCGGGCCGGACGACTGGGCGGCGCGGCCATTGATGTCTTTCCCGAGGAGCCCCGGACCAATCAGGACCCGTTCGACAGCCCCTTGCGCGGTCTGGCCAATGTCATCCTGACCCCGCATGTCGGCGGCTCGACCGAGGAGGCCCAGGAGGCCATCGGGGCATTCGCAGCCTCGCGCCTGCTGGGCTATCTGAACCGGGGGGACACGACCTTCTGTGTCAACCTGCCGAATGCGCAACTCTCGGACGTGCAGGGTACGCATCGGTTGCTGCATATCCACCAGAACCAGCCGGGTGTGTTGGCCGCCCTGAACCTGGCCCTGTCCGAAGCCGGGCTGAACATTCTGGGTCAGCATCTGAAGACCGATGGTCGCACGGGCTATGTCATCACCGACGTGGATCGCGACTATCAAGCGGGTGCGCTGGACGTGCTGAAGACTGTGCCCGGAACGCTTCGGTTTCGCGCTCTTTACTGAAGCTTACGCAGCGGCATCTTGCGTTGGGGTCGCTGTCGCGCGCACACTGTTGCCAACAGTCGCGACTGACGACTGAGGGAGGATCTCATCATGTCACGTTTCATGCGCACCGCCGCCGCTGCGGCCCTGACCCTTGCTGCGGGTGCCGCCCTCGCGGGCGCCGCCAACGCCCAGAGCTATGACCGTCTGGTCGTGTTCGGCGACAGCCTGAGCGACAACGGCAACCTGTTCCTGTTGTCCGGTGGCACCCAGCCGCCTGCGCCTTTCTACTTCCAGGGCCGGTTCTCGACCGGGCCGGTTTTCGTCGAGCTGCTCGGCTTCAGCCTGGGTCGGTTCGCGGCCGGAGATTCGAACGCCGGCAGCATCAACTATGCCTTTGGCGGTGCCCGCACCGACCTGTCGGGCTTTCCGCCGGGTATGCGGACCCAGCTGAATGCTTATCTGGGCGGCGGCGGGACGTTTGATTCCAATGATCTGGTCAGCATTCTGGGCGGCGCCAACAACATCTTCCAGGGCCTGCCCGCTGCCGGGGCCTCGATCAATCCGGCCGGCGCCATCCAGCCGGTGTCGCTGTCGGCGGCCGCCGACATCAACCTGCTGGTCGACAGTGTGGCCGCAGCCGGCGCCGGCACCATCCTGGTCAGCAACCTGCCGAAGCTGAGCCTGACGCCGCAGTTCGGGGGGACGACCGCCGCCCCGCTGGCCGACTATGCCGTGACGACTTTCAACGGGGCCCTGCTGACCGGCCTGAACACGGTGGCGGCCAACCGGCCCGGCACCAACATCATCCTGATGGACCTGTTCAAGATCGGTGACACCATCGCCGGCAACCCGACGGCGTTTGGCGTGACCAATGTCACCCAGCCCTGTTTCAACCAGGTGGCGCTGACGCTGTGCTCCAACCCGGACGACTATTTCTATCTGGACGGGGTGCACCCGACGGCGGCCGGCCACCGGGCGATTGCCAGCCTGGCCAATGACTATCTGTATTACGGCGATCGGGGTGCGGCCACAACGCATCAGGGTGAGCTGTCGATGCGCCAGCGCGAGGACTCGCTGGACCTGGGCTCGGAAGCCCTGTCGGGCTGGGCGGCCTGGGAACCCGGCCGCACCACGGTCGATGTGAGCCTGACGGGCGATACCACCGACGTCGACTCGCGTGGTCTTGCCCCGGCGGCCAAGGTCGAGGGTCAGGGTATCCGCCTGGCCATCGATCACAGCATCTCCGACGGCTGGCGCATGGGCTTTGCCGGCAGCTATCGCCAGGCCGAGACCGTTGCCGGACCGACCCGGTTCGACAGCGAGAATTTCTCGTTCGACGCCTTCGTCGGCTGGCGCTCGGGCCCGCTGTTCGCCAACGTCACGGCGGGCGCGGCGCGCGACACCTATGACGACATTCTGCGCAGCACGGGCGTCGGCCCGGTGGTCCACACCGGCGAGACCGAGGGCTACAGCCGCGGTGTCCGGGTGCAGGGCGGGACCTGGTTCGATATGGGCGGTATCGCCCTGTCGCCCCGCGTGGCCGTGACCTGGGCCTCAACCGACGTCAGCGGCTATATCGAGAACGGCGTCGCCGCCCAGTACGTCTATGAAGACCGCACTGTCGAAGGCATCACCGGTGAGGTCACCCTGCGTGCCGAAAGCGCCATCGAGGGGGTCACCTTCTATGTCGAGGGCGGCTGGCGCGAGAGCCTGGACGACAGCTCGGATCCGGTCGGAACCGGCATCGCCGGCAGCCCGTCGCAGGTGCTGTACCGCACGATTGAGGACCCGATGGGTGGCCAGCTGCTGGCCCAGATGGGCCTTGAAGTCGACTGGGGTCCGGCCATGGTCGGCCTGGGCCTGAAGGGTCGTTACGGCGAGCATGCCGACAGCTTCGTCGGCGGGATCACCCTGCGGATGCCGCTGAACTAGGCGACGCGTTCAATGCATGATGAAGGGGCGGGGCCGGTCGGCTCCGCCCTTTTTTGCGTCAGGCCGAAGGGTTCCCCGGGTGCGACGTCCTGACGCGCCCGGTGCCTCATTCTCGTCCAAGGGGAACGGTAGAAGGCCCCCTCATTCGACAGTGACCGGTCACGGCCCTCGGGGCTGCCGTTCCACCCGCTGCATGATCCAGAACGGAGACGCCGCCTGATGCGACGCCTTGACGCCCGACTTCGTACCCTCGCCACCCAATCCGGTCAGTCCCTTGGCCTTGTCGCCGTTGCCGTGCTGGCCATGGCCGCGGCACCGATCTCGGTGCCTGCCGGTGACGATCCGCTGGGCGTGACGGACAAGGGGCCGGTGGCCCCGCCGGTCGTGGCCGTAGCCGAGCCGGCTGGCCCTGTGACCCGCGAAATCCGGTTTGAAGCTCCGCTGAAGGGCTATCCGATCAATTCGCGCTTCGGCATGCGTCGTCTGGGCGGCGAGGGCGCGGCGCGTCCGCATAACGGCGTCGACATGGCCGCCCCGACCGGGACCAGCATCTTTGCCGCCGCCGAGGGCGTGGTGGTCCGCACCGGCTATCAACCCGAGGGCTATGGCCGCTTCGTCGAAGTGGCCCACCCGAACGGCATGACGACCCTGTATGCCCATATGAGCCGCGTGGACGTGGCCTCGGGCATGGCCGTGACGGGCGAGGACCGGCTGGGTCTGGTCGGGTCGACCGGCTATTCGACCGGGCCGCACCTGCATTTCGAGGTCCGCCGGGGCGGCACGCCGATCAATCCGGCGCGCGTTCTGGACCGCAGCTTTGAAGTGGTGGTGATCGAGGCGTCCTAACCGTCAGCCTTAGTTCGCGCGGGTCGCTCTGCCGCCCAGCCAGCTGCCGAGCGCGATCAGGCCGATGGCCAGAGGTCCGAACCATATCGGGTGGGGCAGCATAATGATGTTCATCACCGTACCCAGCACCAGCAATCCGCCGATGATCCAGCTGGGCCAGCCCCGGCGGCGTGCGATCATGCAGGCCACCAGGCCGCCGATCAACGCGGCCAGGCCATAGCCGACCGCCACCAGCACCAGCGAGATCGCCGGCGCCTGGGCCATGGCGGCGGCCTGTACCGCCGGGTCCATATAGTCGCCCGGCGGCGGCGGATACAGCAGGTGGATACCGGCCTGACTGCCCATGGTGACGGCCATAGCTACGACGACGCCGGCCACGACACCCATAATCTTACGGATCATTGAGGCCTCCCCAGCCTGCTTCCTGCGGTGATCATGACATGGAATTCATGAAAGCCGATGGGCTTTCGGCGCCGGGGGTGTTGTCAAACACCCTTTACATACCCTAGGACTCGTTTCGACCAAGAGTTTCCAAAGGGGGCGCATATGGACGCCGCACTGAGCCTGACCGACATCAGCAAACGCTATGGGGCGTTTCAGGCCGTCAAGGATCTGAGCTTTTCCGTGCCCAAGGGCAGCATCTGTGGCTTTCTGGGGCCGAACGGGGCGGGCAAGACCTCGACCCTGCGGATGATTCTGGGCCTGCAGCCGCAGACCTCGGGCAGTCTCAGTATTCTGGGCGCCGGCGACGGCCGCAGTGTGCGGGACCGGATCGGTTTCCTGCCGGAAGAGCGTGGCCTCTACAAAAAGATGACTCCAGTCGATGCAATCGCCTTCTTCGGCGCGCTGAAGGGCCTGCCGACGGGCGAGGGCCGCAAGCGCGCCCGGGTGATGCTGAAGCAACAGGGGCTGGAACACGCCCAGACCAAGAAGATGAAAGAGCTGTCGAAGGGCATGGCCCAGAAGGTGCAGCTGATCGCCTCGGTCGTGCACAAGCCGGAATTCGTCATCCTCGACGAGCCGTTTTCGGGCCTCGACCCGGTCAACCAGCAGGGTCTGGAAGAGATGATCCGCGGGCTGGCCGCCGATGGCGCCACGGTCCTGTTCTCGACCCACGTCATGCAGCACGCCGAGCGGCTGTGCGACAAGGTGGTGCTGCTGGCCCGGGGCCAGAAGGCGTTCGAGGGCACAGTCGACGAGGCCAAGGCCACCACCCGCCGGTTCCTCGAGCTGGAGGGTGAAATTGCCGTTGAGGCGGCCAGGGCCCTGCCGGGCGTGGTTTCGGTCGAGACCGTCCGCAGCGACGGCCCCGTGCACGTGCTGAAGGCCGAACTGGCCCCGGGCGGGCGGGGACAGGAGGCGTTGAAGGCGGCCTTCCTGAACGGTCTGGACGTGCGCCGCTTTGAGCTGCGCGAGCCGACCCTGCATGACGCCTTTATCGGCCTGACCGGGGATGACCCGGATCAGGACCAGACCGTTCGCCGCGAGAGCCTGGAGGCCGCCCGATGAGTCGCACCCTTCTGATCGCCCGGCGGGAATATGCCGCCTACGCCATGACCGTCGGCTTCTGGCTGTCGCTGCTGGCGTTTCCGATGTTTGCCGTGCTGGGTGGGGCCATCCCGATCCTGATGCGCACCAGCGAGCCGGTGCGCGCCGTGGTGCTGGTCGAGGAAGGCCCGGCCGCACAGGGACTGGCGGGGTCGGTGCAGGAAGCCCTGCGCGCCGACGCCGAGCGGCGAGCGGCCCGCGCAGCTGAGGCGCAGGAGGCGGCCGTCAAGGCGACCGGCCTGCCCAAGGAAGCGGTTGAACAGGCCGAGAAGCAGAGCGGCGGGGGGCTGAGCGAAGCCCTGAGCCGGCAGCGGCTGCGTATCGTCGATACGCCGTCTGAGCTGGCCCAGGCCGCGTCGGGCGAGGCCCAGGAAGAGATCGTCCGGGACCTGCTGACTGCCGAGGTCGACAAGGACGCGCAGATCGATTCCGTAGTCTTCCTGTCCCGCGACGCGGAGGGCAAGCCTGCGGCCCGGGTGTGGAGCCGGCGGGCCACCGATGACACCGTGGAGGATTTCATCCGGGACGCCCTGCAAGCTGCCAATCGGCGTCAGGTTTTCGAGTCTGCAGGCATTGATGGATCGGTCGTGGTTGAGACCGAGCGGTTCCGACCGGACGTTAAGGCCTTTTCGCCCCAGTCGGCGAGTGGCGGAGAGGTATCGTTCAAGGATCGCCTGCCTGGCCTGATCGGCTTGGGATCAGCCTTCCTGCTTTGGTCACTGATCATTACGGGGGCCTCGATCCTGCTCAACAGCGTGATGGAGGAGAAGTCGAACAAGATCCTCGAGGTTCTGCTGTCCTCGGCGTCGGCGACCGAAATCCTGACCGGCAAGGTTCTGGGCGTAGCCATGCTCACGGTGACGGTGCTGCTGGTCTGGGCAGGCATCGGGTCGGCAGGTCTGTTGTTCAGCTTCCCGGAGACTGCCCGCGACATCGGCTCGATCCTTCTGGAAGGTGGCATGATCTGGTACTTCGTGGCCTACGCTGTGGGCGGGTATCTGATGTACGCGGTGCTGTTCGCGGCCATCGGAGCCTTCTGTGAGACGCCGCGTGACGCCCAGACCTTGATGGGACCGATCATGATGGTTCTGGTCATCCCGATCATCGTGGTCCAGTTGGCGCTGCGCACGCCTGACGCGCCGCTGGTCAAGATCATGTCATGGGTCCCCTTCTTCACGCCCTTCCTGATGCCGGCGAGGGCGCCCTCGGACCCGCCGATGTTCGAGATCGCGGGGACCATGGCGGGTATGTTTGCCACGGCATTGCTGATGGTGTGGATCGCCGGGCGAGCGTTCCGTGCGGGTGCCCTGTCGGACGTCAAGCTGAGCTGGAAGAGCTTTGCCGGTGCCATCCGGGGCGGGGGGCGGTAAGTCCGGCGTCACCTCCCCGTCGGTGACGGGGAGGGGGACTGCCCAGCAAAAAGGCCGCCCTGGTTGCCCGGGGCGGCCTTTGTGTTTTCAGCGAAGCGCCGGGTCTTACCGGGGACGCGGCTTGGGCATCGGCAGCAGGCCTTCGCGCTGGGCGCGCTTGCGGGCCAGCTTGCGGGCGCGACGGACGGCCTCGGCCTTTTGACGGGCGCGCTTTTCCGACGGCTTTTCGTAGTGCACGTGGCGCTTCATTTCACGGAAGCTGCCTTCGCGTTGCATCTTCTTCTTCAGGGCCTTGAGCGCCTGATCGACGTTGTTGTCGCGGACAAAAATCTGAACCAGGGGTATCTCTCCTTTTGACTGCCCGCCGCGTCCTTTCTGAAGGGAGACGGGCAGACAAAAACACAGTGTCCCGCAAACCGGAGGGTCTTCGGGTGAAGGCGAGCCGGATACACGATGCGGCCCGCGCTGTCCAGAACGGTGTCGCGGATCGTCGCGGGGTTTTACGGGGGCTCGTCACCCCGATGCGGCAGGCCTAGTATAGCCCATATGTCACCCTCAAACGAGACCGATCCCGACCGCTGGGCCCGCGAGACCGAACAGGCCGTACTGGACCATGCCGTGGCGCTGGCGCCGCGTCTGGGCTGGAACGCCACCATGGCCCGGGCGGCGTGTGCTGCGGCCGGTCTGACGGAAGGCGATCAGGACCTGCTGCTGCCGCACGGGGCGCGCGATCTGGCGGCCCTGCTGTCCCGCCGGCACGACGACCGCGCGTTTGCCACCCTGGCCGGGGTCGATCCGGCCACGCTTAAGATTCGCGAGCGCATCGCCCGGGGCGTTTCTGCCCGTATGGAGGCGGGGGCCGAGGACCTTGAGGCCTGTCGCAAATGCGCGGGCTTCCTGGCCCTGCCGCACAATGCCGAGTCGGGGCTGAAGCTGGCGTGGGAGACCGCCGACCGGCTGTGGGTCTGGGCGGGGGACACCGCCACGGACTGGAACCACTATTCCAAGCGGACGATCCTGTCGGGCATTCTGGTACCGGCCCTGACCATGCGCTGGTTCGACGGGCGCGAGGCGGCCGAGGCCTTTGTCGCCGACCGCATCGACAACGTCATGACCTTCGAGAAGTGGAAGGCCGGCAAGGATTTCGAGGCCCCGCTGCGCAGGGTGACCGAGGTGCTGAGCCGGATGCGGTACGGGCCGAAGGCTGAGGCCTAAAGCGGGCGCACGCGGTTGACGTGGGCCATCTTGCGGCCGGGGCGGGCCTCGCCCTTGCCGTAGAGGTGCAGGCGCCTGTCGGAGTTGCCGGCCAGCTTTTCCCACTGGTCGATGTCTTCGCCGAGCAGATTGGTCATCTCGACATGGGCATGGGCGGCGGTGGGGCCCAGCGGCCAGCCGGTGATGGCGCGGATGTGCTGTTCGAACTGGTCGCAGACGCAGCCGTCCTGGGTCCAGTGGCCGGTGTTGTGAACGCGGGGCGCGATCTCATTGACCAGCAGCCGGCTCTCGCCGAGGTCGAACAGCTCGATGCCCAGCACACCGACATAGTCCAGCTGTTCCAGCACGGCGCGGGCGATGGCGCGGGCGCGGCGCTCGGTCTTTGAGTCGACTTCGGCCGGGGCGACCGTGGTCTTGAGCACGCCGCCCTTGTGGGTGTTCCAGCCCAGCGGATAGACGGCGGTCTTGCCGTCCCAGCCGCGCGCGCAGATGATCGACAGCTCGCGGACGAACAGGGCCCGGGCCTCGAGCACGGCAGGACGCTCGCCGATGGAAGCCCACGCCGCCGCCGCCTGCTTCACGGACTTGATCCAGACCTGGCCCTTGCCGTCATAGCCTTCACGCCGGGTTTTCAGCAGGGCGGGCAGGGGGATGACCTGAAGGGCGGTTTCGAGTGAGGGCAGGTCGTCGACCATGGCGAACTCGACGGTCGGGGCGCCGGCTTCGTTGAGGAAGGTCTTTTCCAGAATGCGGTCCTGGGCGACGGCCAGGGCGCGGGGGCCGGGGGCGACGCGGGCGCCGGCCTCGGCCAGCAGTTCGACCGACCGGGCGGGGACGTTCTCGAACTCGAAGGTCACCACGTCACAGACGCGGCCGAAGACGTTCAGGGCCGTGGGGTCGTCATAGGCGGCGACGATCTGGCCGCGCGAGACGCGTCCGGCGGGGCTGTTTTCCTCGGGGTCGAGGATGACGACATCGAAGCCGAGGCGCGAGGCGGCCTGGGACAGCATCCGCCCCAGCTGGCCACCACCCAGAATGCCGACGGTCGAGCCGGGGGCGAGGGCGGGGGGAACCGGAGACGGCGCGTCGCTCATCAGTCCTCGACGGTTTCGGGCACGGATTCGGTCAGGGCCTCGCGGAAGGCGTCCAGCCGACCGGCCAGCACGGGATCGTTGAGGGCCAGGATCTGGGCGGCGAGGATGCCGGCGTTCTTCGCACCGGCCTCACCGATGGCGAGGGTGCCGACCGGGACGCCACCGGGCATCTGCACGATGGAGAGCAGGGAATCGAGCCCGCTCAGGGCCTTTGACTGCACCGGCACGCCCAGCACGGGCAGGCTGGTCATGGAGGCGACCATGCCGGGCAGGTGGGCCGCGCCCCCGGCCCCGGCAATGATGACCTGAATGCCCTTGTCACGGGCCTCGCGGGCGAAGGCGACCATGCGATCGGGCGTGCGGTGGGCCGACACGACCCGGGCCGACCAGGCGACGCCCAGACGGTCGAGGCTGTCGGTGGCGGCCTTCATCGTCGGCCAGTCCGAGCGGCTGCCCATGATGATGGCCACGGGGGCCGTGGCATCCCCTGCCGGAGGTGTCGGTTCCATGGAGGACGGGGCCATGGGTGTCCCTCAAACGCGCGCCCGTGCGGGCGGGAAGGGGCCGGTTACAGCACCCGCGTTGCGCCTGCAACCAAGCAGGTTAGCATCGGGGCGGGCGCGATCGCCTGAGTCGGGCCTTGCTGGCCCCCCTGCCGCCTCTGGAGTCTTGCCGTTTCCGTGTCCCAGACCCCTGCCCCGCTGCCGGATTCCGACGCCCTTGAGGCCGAGCTGGCCCGGCTGCGCGCCGAGGTCGAGGCCCTGCGTGCGCGGGCTGAGGCGGCCGAGGCAGCCGCTGACCACGATGTGCTGACCCCGGCGCTGAACCGGCGGGGGTTCGTGACGGCGCTTCACCGGGCCATGGCCTATTGCAAACGCCATCAGGTGCCGGCGGTGCTGCTGTACCTGGATCTGGACGGCTTCAAGGGCGTCAATGACACCTATGGCCATGCGGCGGGCGATGCGGCGCTGGTGCGGGTGGCCGAGCTGATGCGCGACAATCTGCGGGAGTCGGATGCGGTGGGGCGTCTGGGCGGCGACGAGTTCGGCCTGCTGATGATGAATGCCGGCATTGAGGAAGGCCGCGACAAGGCCGCGCGGCTGGCCGAGACGCTGAAGACCGAGGGCTTCCGCTACGAGGGCCGGACGGTGCCGCTGGGCGGGTCGTTCGGCGTGCGCGCCTGGACCGGTCAGGAGGATGTCGAGACCTGGCTGGCCGAGGCCGACGCCGCCATGTGGCTGCGCAAGCCGGGGCGCAGCTGAGGCGTCAGGCGATGATGTCGGGGAGGATGCGGGCCTCGATCTTCACGATCTCGTCGCGCAGGGCGAGCTTCTGACGCTTGAGGCGGGCGATGCGCAGCTGGTCGGGGACGGCTATGGCGCCCAGCGCCTCGATCGCGGCGTCCAGATCGGCGTGCTCACGACGCAGGCCCCGGAGCTGGATGTGAAGCGCCAGTTCCTCTTCCGTCAGACTCGCGTCGTCGTTCATTGCGCCCGGTACCCCTGATTTCCCTGTCTATAGCCGAGCCGGGGTCAGGCTGAAAGACACGCGGTCAGGGTCTGCAGTTCCTTGCGGGGAGTAACCGGCGACCAGGCGCGGGTCACGGCCACCAGCGTCTTGAGCGTATCGGCGCCGGGGGCGGCCTCGCGCGGCAGATGCTCCAGCGCCTGCATCAGATGGTGTTCGGCGCGGCGCTCCAGCTCGATGGTCTTCTGGCGGACGTCCAGACGGGCGCCGGGCTCCATGTCGGGGTGGGGCGACTTGAGCTTGCGGCGAAGGGCGCGCAGGGCGTCGAGGGTCGTCTCGTCCCACGCGCGCGCGATGTCGCAGGCGGCCTCAAGCGTGTCCTCCGACGCCGACTCGTCCCGGGCCGCGATCCAGGCCGCCCAGAGGAGCAGGGGGACGCACTGGCCGTGGCGGTCCTGCAGATCGACGCAGGCGTCGGCCACGCCATCGCGGCCGTAGGCCTCAAGCGCCCAGTCCCAGAAGCCGGGGGTCATGAGGCGGGGCCGCTCAGGCCGCTCCAGCGGGTGACGGGCGACCAGTCCAGATCGAACAGGTCCAGCACGCGGCCGACGCTCTGGTCGATCACCTGATCCAGACTGTCGGGACGGGCGTAGAGGGCGGGCAGGGGCGGGGCGATGATGGCGCCCATTTCCGACAGGACGGTCAGGGTGCGCAGGTGGCCGAGGTGCAGGGGCGTCTCGCGCACCATCAGCACCAGACGGCGGCGTTCCTTGAGCGTGACGTCGGCGGCGCGGGTCAGAAGGGTCGAGGTGATGCCGGTGGCGATCTCGCCCGCGCTGCGGATCGAGCAGGGCGCGATGACCATGCCGCGCGTGCGGAACGAGCCCGAGGCGATGGAGGCGCCGACATCGGCGACCTTGTGCACCACATCGGCGCGGTCCGTCAGATCCTGGGGCGACAGGTCGGTTTCCTGCGACAGGGTCAGCAGGGCAGCACGCGACACCACGAGGTGCGACAATACGCCCAGATCCCGAAGCGCATCGAGCATGCGGACGCCATAGATGACGCCGGATGCGCCGCTGATGCCCACGATCAGGGGGCGATCATCCCTGGATACGGCAGAGTTCAAAACTTTGACCCTTTTGGCAGCGACCCTGTTTTGGTCCGGATGCTACGCGAATCACCGAAACGTGATTCCACACGGTCGGCATCCGGGCGCTCAATCTACTGGTCCCTTAGACAAGGAGGCGCAAGCCATGACCATCGAGGCGCGTATTCGCGAACTGGGAAACCGTCACCGCAATCTGGATACTGCGATCCAGAAGGAAACGACCAAACCGGCCACCGATCCGCTCTACCTCAAGTCGCTGAAGCTCCGAAAACTCAGGCTGAAGGAACAGATTGCCGGCCTTGAGCGACAGAGCGGATAGTCAGGCTGTCCAGATCATGAAAACGGCCCCGGAGATGCTCCGGGGCCGTTTTTGCATCGGGTGATCGGCAGGGTCAGTCGCGCGAACCGAACACCGACTCGGCGGTGTGCTGGCTGCGGGCCTCGGGGGCATCGGGCTCGAACGCCGGTTCGGCCGCCGGCTGGGCTTCGCCGGTCTGAAGAGTGGCGCCGCCCTTCTTGGCGTCGTCCTTGGCCTTCTTGTCGGCCGCCTTCTTGATCACCTCGTCGAGGACGATCTGGCCGACCAGACCGAGGGTGACGGGATCGACCGGCTTGATGTTGGCGGTGTTCCAGTGGGTGCGACTGCGCACCGTCTCGATGGTGGCCTTGGTGGTGCCCAGCAGTTTCGAGATCTGGGCGTCGGTCACCTCGGGGTGGTTCTTGACGAACCACATGATGGCGTCGGGGCGGTCCTGACGGCGCGAGACCGGCGTATAGCGCGGCGGGGCCTTGGCCGGCTTGAGCAGTTCTGCGTGGCGGCTGACCACGGCCTTCATGCGATAGGACTCGTCGGCCTGGGCCTTGTCCAGCTCGTCGCGGGTCAGCTGGCCGTTGATCAGCGGGTCGGCGCCACGGATGTCACGGGCGACATCACCGTCGGCGATGCCACGCACTTCCAGCGGGTGCAGACCACAGAAGTCGGCGATCTGCTCGAAGGTCAGGGAGGAATTGTCCACCAGCCAGACCGCTGTGGCCTTGGGCATGAGAATGTCGGTCATGACGTCGTTCCGGTTCATGAAGGGGCCCGGAAGCCGGGGCCCGGAAACAGCGGCGCCCGACCTTTCGGCCGGGCGCGGAGACTGTCCGTATAGGCGCATTCGGCTGAAAAGAAAACGCCATATGGCGCGCTCATACAGCCAAGGTTCATCTGCGAAGCGTCACGGTGGGCTCATGGGGGTTTGGCCCCGATCGAAAGTGTGGAGGAGAGATCATGTTGAGTTTGGCAGGAGTGGCCGCCATGTCGGCCCTGGCATTGGGCGGTCCCGCCCCCGTCGCCGATCAGGACCCGCAGCGGGCACCGGGTGGCAGCTATCAGGATCCGCAGGCCGTATCCCCGCGTGGAAGCTATGCGCGCAGCTGCAGCGGGGACTATGTGAACCGCGGCCGCCTCTATGCAGATTGTCGTGACGAACGCGGCCGGATCCGCGGGACGTCGATCGAGCTGAATCGCTGCGGTCCCTACGACATCTCCAACAACAACGGCCGGCTGGTTTGTGGCCCGCACCGCGGCGACTTCGAGGACCGTGGGGGTGGCGGCGGCAGGGACGACTGGGACGACCGCCGGGATGACCGCTGGGATCGCGGTCAGGGTGGGCGGGCCGAGATCACGGTGTACCGGGATGCCAGTTTCCGTGGACCCTCGACCAGCTTCAGAGGCGAGATCGCGAATCTGGATCGCACGGGCTTCAACGACCAGATCAGCTCGATGAGCTTCCGGGGTGAGTGGGAAGCCTGCACCGATGCCTATTTCCGGGGCTACTGTCAGCGGTTTACGGGCGACGTCCGCAACCTGAGCTCGTGGGGTTTGAACGACCGGATTTCCTCGCTGCGACCCGTGGGTCGCGGGGGGCGGGGAGACCGCTGGTAGTCAGTCGACCACCAGCACGATCTTGCCGATGTGCTCGCCCGCCTCCAGCCGGAGGTGGGCGAGACCGGCATCTGCCAAAGGAAAGGTCGCCTCGATTGGGGGCCTGACCTGACCGCTCTCGACCCAGGGCCATGCCGTCTGGCGGACCGCCGCGATCAGGCGAGCCTTCTCGTCCGCGCTACGCGAGCGGAGCGTTGAGCCGGTCAGCACGATCCGCTTCAGCATCAGCCGCATCAGGTCGATTTCGACCCGGGCGCCGCTGAGGGTGGCGATCACGCACCAGCGCCCGCCGGGCTTGAGCACCGACTGGTTCAGCGCGGCATAGTCGGCTCCGACCATGTCGAGGATCACATCGACGCCGCCCGCCTGTTGGATGGCGGCCTCAAGGTCGTCGCTTGCGGCATCGAGGCTGAGGTCGGCGCCAAGCGCCCGTGCGGCGTCCGCCTTGGTCTTGCCGCGCGAGGTGGCGATGACGCGGGCGCCGGCGGCCCTGGCCAGCCGGATGGCGGTGACGCCGATACCGCTGGTGGCACCATGGATCAGCAGGGTTTCACCCGCCTGCAGCCGTCCATCCTCGAAGACATTGGCAAAGACGGTCGACAGGGTCTCGGGCAGGGCTGCGGCGGCCACAAAGTCCAGATCGTCGGGGAGGGGGAACAGATGCCGCGCATCGACCACCGCCTGGTCCGCATAGCCGCCCCCGCCCAGCAGGGCGCAGACCCGGTCGCCGATAGCCCGGTCGGTCACGCCGTCGCCAAGCCGGTCAATCTCGCCAGCCACTTCAAGACCGAGGGTGTCGGGCGCGCCGGGCGGCGGGGGATATCGGCCCTCGCGCTGCAGCAGATCGGGGCGGTTGATACCCGCGGCGCGCACCCGGATGCGAACCTGACCGGGGCCGGGCTCAAGGTCCGGGGACTCGACCAGCCAAAGGGCGGTCGCGGGGCCCGTGCCACCGCTGATCGAGATGCGTTTCATGGGGCCGCCCTTGCAATCATCCGTGTCCGGGCGTTCACATAGCGGCCACAGGACCGTGAACCAAGGAGGCGGGCATGATCATCGACGACGCCGAACCGAGGCCGCAGCGCGGGGCCTTGCTGGGCCAGCTGGCGCGCGAGGACCTGGATCTCTATTCGGTCGAGGAGTGCCGGGACCGGATCGCCCTGCTTGAAGTCGAGATTGCCCGCGTGAAAGCAGCCATGGAGGCGAAGTCGGCGCGCAAATCGGCGGCCGAGGCGCTTTTCAACTTCGGCTCGTAACGGCACGGGCGGCGTGGCATGACCGTTGCAGGCAACCGGGCCGACGCGGTTCCATCTGCGGCGACAGGGTTCACCTACAGGTAAATAGTGTTGATGACTGAAGAGACGTCCCCGCCCGATCTGGCTCCGTCCGGCACCGCCGTGGACGGTCGCGTCGCCGTGGTGACCGATTTTGCCGCCTCCGACCTGTTCGACCGCACCTTTCGCGAGGGGATGGAGTTGGTCGAGGAGACTGCCGCCTATCTGGACGGTGAGGGACGGCGGGACTCCAAGCTGCTGTCGCGCTCCAGCGCCCTGGCCTATGCGGGCGAGAGTATGCGCCTGACCACCCGCCTGATGCAGATCGCTTCGTGGCTGCTGGTGCAGCGCGCGGTGCGCGAGGGCGACATGGCGGCCAGCGCGGCCTGCGAGGCGCGTTATCGGCTGGCGGCCCGCAAGGTCGAGGGTGAGACGCCGCCGCCCGCGGACCTGCCGATCGCGCTGGTGGAATATGCGGTGCGGGCCGAGAAGCTGTACGACCGAATCCATTATCTGGACCGGCGTATGTATGTGGATGCAACCCCGCCGGCGGACACGCCGAACCCGGTTCAGAGTCAGTTCGACAGACTGTCAGCGGCCTTCGGGGGCCCCAACAACTCGAACTGACGCTCTACGGCCCGACGTCGTTGGCGTCGACGCGACCGTCCTGAACCGGACGGGGCAGGGAGACGGCGATGCCGAGCGCATCGGCCAGCTTTTCGTCGCGATTGTAGACATCCTCGCGGAAGGCCACGCGGCCCTGACCGTCGACGAAGGCCGTCCAGTACAGCAGGCGCACTCCGATTTCGCGGCCCGTCGTGACCCGGGTGGTCCGCCGGTTTGCCTGGGCGGTGTCGAACTCTTCCAGCTTGGCGGGATCCGGGGACAGCAGCAGACGGGCGAACTCGACCGCGCCCTCGACGCGCACGCAGCCGTGGCTGCGGTGACGGTAGGCCAGGTTGAACGCTCCCTTGGACGGGGTGTCGTGCAGGAAGATGGCGTAGCTGTCGCGCAGCTCGAACTTGACATAGCCCAACGCGGACTGGGGACCGGCCCGCTGGATGACGGTGCCGTTCGAGATATACATGTCGTTGGCGGCCAGATAGCCGGGGCCGCGGGGCAGGATCTCGTTGCGGGCGATGCCGGCCGGAACGTACCAGGGCGGGTTGGCCACGACCGAGGCGAAGGGCTTTTCGAGGCTGGGGGTCTGGTTGGCGGCCGTGCCCACCACCACGCGGTTGGAGTGAACCGGGCGGCCGTCCTTCCAGTAGACCATGATGGCGGCAGCGGTGTTGACCTCGATCCGCTCGGGATCAACGTCACGGGCCAGCCAGCGGCGGCGCTCAAGGTTGAGGGCAATCTGGCGGGCGCGATCCTCGGCAGACGCCGACAGGGACTGCTGGGTGCCCGATCCGATGCGGGCATCAACCGCGAGGCCGTGGCGGCCCTGGAAGCTGCGCACGGCCTGCTGAAGCTCAGGGCCGTAGAAATTGTCGGCCATGGCCAGCAGGCGCATGCCTTCGGCCTCATTGAGGTCGCCCTCGGCGATCAGCCGCTGGATCAGTTGCGGCACGCGGCGATCCACGTCGCCGGGCTCAATGTTGGCGCCCACGCGGAACGTCGGCCAGCCGCCGTTCTCGCGAATCATGCGACGATAGCGGACATAGCCCGCCGACAGATTGCTGTAGCCGATGTCGGTCGGGGCGAGGCCCTCGTACCATTCGACCACGCCTTCGGACGCAAGGGCCCGATAGAGGCCAAGCGGCAGATCGGTGCGATTCTTGCGCATCTCCCACAGGTCCTCGACCGTCTCGGGGCGGATGCGGCCTTCGCTGAGCACTCGGGCGTAGCGCAGGGCGGCGGCCGTGGTGCGCATTTCCGCCATGCTGCGGTCGGCGGCGAGGCCCTCGAAATCGAAGAAGTCGTACTGGGCGAGGCCATGGCGCTCGGCCTTGGAGGCCGCAGTGCGCAGATTGTCGAGGCGCGGGGCGGTCCAGACCGGGTTCCAGCCGTTCATCTCATAGAAGACCCGGACATCGGGCTGTTCGGTTTGCGGCAGGCGGGCCAGTTGGTCGTTGAAGCTGTTGTAGAAGGCGACGGCGGTCGGGTCACGGGTCGGCGGAACGCCCTGGGGCCGGCCCATCGGATCCTGTGGTGCGTTCTGGGCATGGGCGGCCTGGGCCGCTCCCATGATGGCGGCGGTGGCTGCACCCAGACCCAGTTGTCGACGCGTGATCATGATCCGTTTGCCGTCCAGCTTGTCGCGGGGCCCGGAATGGCCTCGCTGTCCTATAATCAACCGCAGCTTATCGGCGTTCCAGACAAACAGAAAGCGCCGCCCCCGAGGGACGGCGCTCTGTGGCTTCCGGGACGCACCCCCTAAGGGGGCAGACCGCAGGCTACTTCTTGATGAAGCCGCCGAATTTCGAGTTGAAGCGCGAGACACGACCAGCGCGGTCCATCAGGTGCGCATTGCCGCCGGTCCAGGCCGGGTGGGTCAGCGGATCGATGTCCAGGTTCAGCGTCGCGCCTTCCTTCTGGTAGGTCGATCGCGTCTGGTAGGAGGTGCCATCCGTCATCGTCACGGTGATGAAGTGATAGTCGGGGTGGGTGTCCGCTTTCATCGCGTTGGTCCGGTCTGTTCAGGCGCGGTGACGATGCCGACCGTCGGTGCGCAAAATGGGAAACCCGCCAGAAGCTCCGGCGGGAGAGGGGCGGCGTTTACACCGGGTAGCGTTCCGGGGCAAGAGGCGCGGGCCATGACCGAAACACCCCCGCCTTCCCGCGCCGCACCCGACCTGGATGCCGAGGCCTCTGGCCGCCCCGGCGCCGGTGCACAGCTCAGCGAGCGGCTGAGCGAGGCAGGCGAGCGCCGCACCCGGCAAAAGGATGTGCGCCCGCTTTTGCGCCTGTGGCCCTTTGCCGTCCAGCACCGCGGGCATGCGGCGCTGTCGGTGTTCTGGCTGCTGATGTCGACGGCGGCCTCGCTGGGCCTGACGGTGACCTCGCGCGGGGCCATCGACAACGGCTTTGAGGCCGGTGGGGCGCAGCTGAATTTCTGGTTCCTGCTGCTGGGGCTGAATGCGCTGTTCCTCGGGGTGGCTTCGGCGGTGCGCTATTATTTCGTGACGCGGACGGGCGAGCGGATCATCGCCGACCTGCGCACGGCCCTGTTCGGGCGGGTGCTGACCCTGGACCCGGCCTTTTTCGTGCGGATGCGGACGGGCGAGGTTCTGTCGCGCCTGACGACCGACATTCAACTGATCGACACCCTGATGACGACCTCGATCAGCTTTGCGCTGCGCAACCTGCTGACCATGATCGGGGGGATGATCCTGCTGTTCGTGGTCAGTCCCAAGCTGATGGGGCTGGTGCTGCTGGTGCTGCCGCTGCTGATCGTGCCGCTGTTCCTGTTCGGGCGGGTGGTGCGCAAGCTGACCGTCGATTCGCAGGACCGGTTCGCCGAGGCGGTCGGGTTCGCGGGTGAGAGCGTCGATGCCATCGAGACGGTGCAGGCCTTTGGCCGCGAGGCCTCGGCTATCGGCCGGTTCGGCCAAGCGGTCGAGGCGGCCTTTGGCGTGTCGCTGAAGCGAATCCGGGCGCGGGCCTGGATGACGGCCATGATCATCACCCTGATGTTCGGCGGGGTGACGCTGGTGCTGTGGCTGGGCGCGCAGGATGTGATCGCCGGGCGGATGACGCCGGGCGCCCTGCTGCAGTTCGTGCTGCTGTCGGTGTTTGTGGCCGGCGCCGTGGGCGCGCTGGGCGAGAGCTGGGGCGATGTGCAAAAGGCCGCCGGGGCCATGCAGCGCATCGATGAGCTGATGCGGGCTCAGCCCGGTATCTGCCCGCCCGCCGCCCCGAAGGCCCTGCCCGAACTGCCGGTGGGCGAGGTCGAGATGCGGGATGTCAATTTCGCCTATCCGGGACGACCGGACCTGCCGGCGCTCAGGGACTTCACGCTGTCGGTGAGACCGGGCGAGACGGTGGCCCTGGTCGGGCCGTCGGGGGCGGGCAAGTCGACGGTGTTTCGCCTGCTGCTGCGCTTTTATGATCCGCAGTCCGGTCAGGTGCGGGTCGACGGGGTCGAGGCCTCGACGGTCGATCCGGTGGACCTGCGCTCGCGCTTTGCCTGGGTGTCACAGGAGGCGCCGCTGTTCTCGGGCTCGGCCATCGAGAACATCCGCTTTGGCCGCGAGGATGCCGGGGTCGACGAGGTCCGCGACGTGGCCGAGCGGGCCCAGGCGCTGGCCTTTGTCGAGGCCCTGCCCGAAGGGTTCGACACCCCGCTGGGCGAGCGCGCGCGCAGCCTGTCCGGCGGACAGCGCCAGCGGCTCGCCATCGCCCGGGCGCTGATCCGGCAGGCGCCGATCCTGTTGCTGGATGAGGCGACCAGTGCGCTGGATGCCGAGAACGAGCGCTTGGTGCAGGTGGCGCTGGACGAGGCCATGCAGGCGCGCACGACCCTGGTGATCGCCCACCGACTGGCGACCGTGCTGCGCGCAGACCGGATCGTGGTGATGGACGAGGGGCGGGTGGTCGAGGTCGGCACCCACGGCGAGCTGGTCGCTCGGGGGGGGCTGTACGCCCGGCTGGCCCGGCTGCAGTTCCGGGCCGACTGAGCCCGATCAGGTCGCGCGCAGGATGGCGGCGATCTGGGGGTGCAGGTCCGAGTTGGCGACCAGGATCTGCTGGCCGTCATGGACATTGCCGGCGCCGTCGATGGTGGTGGCCATGCCGCCCGCTTCGGTCACGAACAGCAGGCCCGCGGCCACGTCCCAGGGCTTAAGGTTGCGCTCCCAGAAGGCGTCGTAGCGGCCGGCGGCCACCCAGGCGAGGTCCAGCGCTGCCGATCCCAGACGGCGGATGCCGGCCACCCGCTGGCCCATGGCGTGGATGTCCTTGATCGCCTGGGCGTGGCCGGTCTTGCCCATGAAGGGCAGGCCGGTGCCGATCAGGCATTGGCTGAGGTCGCGACGGCCGGTCACGCGGATGCGCGTGTCATTCAGATAGGCACCCTTGCCCTTTTCGGCCCAGAACAGCTCGTTCATCACGGGGTTGAAGGTGACGCCCGCGACGATCTCGGCGGTGCCATCGGGCGCGCGCCGCTCCAGCGCCACGGTGATGGCAAAGTGGGGCATGGCGTGGACGAAATTGGTGGTGCCGTCGATCGGGTCGACGATCCAGGTGTGCGACTTGTCCGTGCCCTCGATCATGCCGCGTTCCTCGCCGAGGAAGCCGTAGCCGGGGCGCGCCTTGGTCAGCAGCTCGAACAGGGTCTGTTCGGCCTTGATGTCGGCGGCGGTGACGAAATCGGCGGGCCCCTTGCGCGAGACCTGCAGCTGGGCGACCTCGCCAAAGTCGCGCAGCATCGGCCGGGCGGTCTTGCGGACCGCGTCGATCATGGTTTGCAGAAGGGCAGAGGCGAGGGCCATGGGGAATCTCCTGGTCCGCATGTCCTGAAAGGCTTCCGGCCCGGAGATGCGGAGAAGTTCAAAAAAGGGAGCGGTCCGGCTGGACCGCCCGGATCAATCCGCGCGGCGGACGTATTCGCCGGTGGTGGTGTCGACCACGATCTTTTCGCCGACGCCCATATAGGGCGGAATCATGATGCGGACGCCGTTGTTGGCGATGGCCGGCTTGTAGGACGAGGAGGCGGTCTGGCCCTTCACGGTCGGCTCGGTCTCGACGACTTCCAGATTGACCTGGTCCGGCAGGGAGAGGCCGATCGGGCGCTCCTCGTGCATCTCGATGACGACCTTCATGCCTTCCTGCAGATACGGGATGCGGTCATCGCCGACCCAGTCCTTCTGCAGTTCGATCTGTTCGTAGGTCGCGTCGTCCATGAAGACGAGGCTGTCGCCGTTGTCGAACAGATAGGAGAAATCCTTCTGTTCCAGGGTGACGCGCTCGACCTTGTCTTCTGACCGGAAGCGCTCGTTCAGCTTGTTGCCTGTCTCGAGGTTCTTGGCCTCGACGTTGGCGAAGGCGCCGCCCTTGCCCGGCTTGACGTGGCTGGCCTTGGTCACGACCCAGAGGCCGCCGTTCACTTGCAGGACCATGCCGGGCTTGATGGTGTTGCCGTTGATTTTCATCGAATGTCGCTGGGGTTGGACTGCGCGCGCGCAGGCGTGAAATTTGGACGCGACCCCTACAGGGGCGACGGTCAAAGGGCAAGCGGGCGGAATGTTGCGTCAGTCGGGCTGGATGCGGTTCGCCAGCCGGACGCCGGACCCGAGCGGAGAGGCCATCTTGCCGGCCCGGGTGTCCATCTGGCGGGCCTCGTGGGCGAAGGCGGCCGCCATGCCGGCGGACGACATGGCTGCGGCGATCTGCAGCCCGCGACTGGTCGGACGCAAGGCGATCCACACAGCGTTGAGGGCCTGGGCCGCCGCCCAGAAGCCGAGGGCGCGGGTGCGCTCGGGGCGGGCCGGGGCATTCCAGACGCGCAATGCCGACAGGGTGGTGGCCGAAAACATGGCGGGCAGGATCAGGCCCAGCGAGCCGCGCGGCCGCTCGGTCACCGGCTGGTCCGTGCCGCCTGTGGGGCGTGGTTTGACCGATATGTGAGCAAGGGCTGTCGCGGCCACCGCAAAGCCGAGCGTCAGCCCGAGACCGAGCAGCACATGGCTACCGTCCCGGTCACGAGCGTTGATAAGATTGGTCGCCTTGTCGTGTACGTCGTCGAGATCGAACATCCAGTCTCCTCCAGCCACACGAGAGGAATGGGTCGAACCGCCGTCTGTTCCCGATCAGTTGCCCGTGGCGCCGCCGTCGGTGACGATCTCTTTCATCGCCGACTGCAGATAGTTCTGGGCACCCATGAGCTCGATCAGCTTGTGCTGGTTCTCGAGGAAGTCGATGTGCTCCTCGGTATCCGACAGGATGCGCATCAGCAGGTCGCGGCTGACGTAGTCGCGGGCTTCCTCGCACTGGGTGACGGCGGCCGAGGTCGCCTTGCGGCTGTCGAGCTCAAGCTGCAGGTCGGCGCCCAGGCATTCGATGGGGTCCTCGCCCACCTTGAGCTTATGCAGATCCTGCAGGTTCGGCAGGCCGTCGAGGAACAGGATGCGTTTGATCAGCATGTCGGCGTGCTTCATCTCGCCGATCGATTCCTCGTAAACGACGTTTCCGAGGTGCGACAGGCCCCAGCTTTCGAACATGCGGGCATGCAGGAAATACTGGTTCACCGCCGTCAGTTCGTTGGTCAGGACCCCATTGAGGGTGCGGATGATCGCGGGATCGCCCTTCATGGCCGAGGCCTTTCGTATTCGGGGCGGGGCCACGCGTGGGGAATCGCCCGCCGTTGAAGCAGAGCCACAGCCTAGCACACCGAACGGCGGCTCTCAAAAATAATCTGCGTTTTCAGTAAGATGAGAACGACTTTGCGTGTCGATCTCGAGAGGCCCAGCGGCTATTCGGCGGCCATGGCCCAAGACTCGCGCGTTTCCTGAATCATCTGGCGCATTTCACAGACGCATTTGGCGCACTGGGCGCTGCACTGATGGTGGGCAAAGACGTCGCGGGGACGGGTCGCGCCCGAGTCGATCGCACGGGCGACGTCGCGCTGCCTCAGGCCGTTGCAGTTGCAGATGTACACGGAGCGCACACGCCGGATTAGTTGATAACGCCTCGCTATAGCACCAATCGCGGCGACTGCAAATCGTTCGCACGCACGATGCGACGTTGACGAATGCGGTGCGGCGTCGCACTTGCCGGGAATGAGCAAGACCACCGTCCCCGCCCGTCCGCCGTGTCGGCTGTATCTGATAACGCCGCCCGCCGTTCCTGACCTCACGGCCTTTGCCGGGCAGTTGGCACAGGCGCTGGAGAGCGGGGATGTGGCGGCGTTGCAGATCCGGCTGAAGGATGTGCCGGACGCCGAGGTGCGCCGCGCGGTCGAGGTGCTGGCCCCGCTGGCGCAGGCGCGCGACGTGGCGGTGATTCTGAATGACCGCGCCGATCTGGCGAAGGTGACGGGTTGCGACGGCGTGCACCTGGGGCAGCAGGACGGGTCGGTGGCCGAGGCGCGGCGGCTGCTGGGACCGGACGCGATGATCGGGGTGACCTGTCACGACAGTCGCCATCTGGCCATGGAGGCGGCCGAGGCGGGGGCGGACTATGTGGCCTTTGGCGCCTTTTACCCGACGGCGACCAAGGCGGTCGAACACACCGCCAGCCCGGATGTGCTGACGATCTGGCAGGAGACGATGGAGATCCCCTGCGTGGCGATCGGCGGGCTCAATGCGACAAACGCCGGTGCCATGGCCGCGGCCGGGGCGGACTTTGTGGCGGTCAGCGGCGCAGTGTGGTCACACCCCGGCGGACCGGCAGAGGCCGTGCGTGCCCTCAACGCGGCTCTTCGCGGTTGAGCTTCAGGGGATATTAAAGGGCAGCGATTAAGCATCACGGGCTGTTTGTGTCATGTGGACAAGTCGAATGCCCGTCAGCCCCGCGCTGGATATCTCTAAGCCTGTGAAGGCGGCCTCCGACAAGAGCGCCGCGCGCGCCGTCACAGAACGTGTCCACGAACCTGTGTTTTCACAGCCTCTGGTGCCGATCCTGACAGCGGTCGGGGTGGCGTTGCTGATTGTACTGTCGATCACCTTTGCCCGAACAGCAGGTCTCGTGGCGGCCCTTTGGGGGGCCGGTGGCCTTGCGACCGTTGTCTGGCTGAGAACGTCACGCGGGCCGATCTACGACCTGGCGTACGGCGGATTGATCGCGCTGGGCATTCTGGTCGGCGAGTTTCTGGTCGGCAATCCACCGCTGCTGTCGGTCATGTTCACCGTCGCCAATATGGTGGAGATCGTGCTGGCGGTGACGCTGGCGCGGCGGTTTGCGCCGGGGCTGAACCTGAGCACGGTCGAGGGATGCGCCCGGTTCCTGCTGAGTGCCGCGGTCGTGGCGCCGATTCCGGCGGCCCTGTTCGCCTCGCTGTGTCTTTACGCGATGAGCGGCGCGGATATCGCCGCGTCCTTCCAGACCTGGTGGTTCGGCCATGCGCTGGGACTGGCCGTCATTGGGACGTTTGGCCTCGCCCTGACCCGCACCCATATGAATGTGCTGCGGCGACCGTGGAAGCTGGCCGAGACGCTGATCCTGCTGGGCCTTCTGACGATGGCCTCCTGGGCGGTGTTCTGGTTCGCCACGGTGCCGATGAGCTTCGCCATGTTCCCCTTGCTGATCTTGATCGCGGTGCGACTGAGGATCCTGGGCATAGCCACCAGCCTGCTGATTGTCACCCTGACCGCTGTGGGAAGCGCCATGCTGGATCATGGACCCTTTGCCATGCACGGGTCAGATATCGCCGGCAGGGCGGTGCTGGCGCAGGTCATGATGCTGCTGGGCTTCATGCCGATCCTGCTCGTCGCCGCCCTTCTCGAAGAGCGGGACCTTCTGGCAGATCGCGCCAAGGCCGGTCAGGTTCGGGCCGAGCGCGCCTCGGCGGCCAAGTCGCGGCTGCTGGCCAATGTGGCCCATGAGATCAAGAGCCCGGTTGGAGGCGTGATCGGCATCGGCGAACTGTGGAAATCCGGCCAGATCGGCGAGGTGACCGATACCCAGCGGGACATGGCCGACATGCTGGTCAAGACCGCCCGTCAGGTCGAGGCCCTGGCCCATGACCTGCTGGACGTAGCCCGCGCCGAATCCGGGGCGGTCAAGGTCGACCTGCGCCCGACCGACGTACACGGTGTGCTGGACGATGTGGCCCGCGTGACGGCGCTGCGGCCCGAAGCCGCAGGCGTGCGGATCGAGCTGGAATGTGCAGTTGACGGCATGGTGGCGCTGGCGGACTCCCAGCGTCTGACCCAGGTGATCGGCAATCTGGCCAGCAACGCCGTGAAATATGGCGCCGCGGGCGGCGTTGTGATCCTGAAGGCCCGTCGTGTCCCGGGTGGCGTTCGCATCGAGGTCATCGACCGCGGCCCCGGTCTGTCGGCCGACAAACAGGCGCAGTTGT
This sequence comes from Brevundimonas sp. UBA2503, assembly GCF_002341485.1. Taxonomy (NCBI): domain Bacteria; kingdom Pseudomonadati; phylum Pseudomonadota; class Alphaproteobacteria; order Caulobacterales; family Caulobacteraceae; genus Brevundimonas; species Brevundimonas sp. UBA2503. The sequence goes on from NZ_DDOD01000011.1 coordinate 106,715, forward strand.
TCGAGCCCTTCAACCGTCTGGGTCTCGAACGGTCCGCAATTGAGGGGCACGGCATCGGCCTGGCCCTGGCCAAGCGGCTGGTCGAACTGCAGCGCGGTGACATCGGCGTAGTGTCCGAGCCGGGCCAGGGCGCAACCTTCTGGGTGGAACTCCAGGCCGCCTGATCTCGACAGAAGTGCGGACTTGCGCCCGGCGTGGCGTCGGGGGATGGTCGGACCATGAACGCGCTCGATCTCCTCACCCGCCCTCATGCCCTTGTCGGCCTTGGACTGGCTGTAGGTCTGGTGTTCGCCCCCGCTGCGGTTCTCGCTCAGGACGCGGACGGCGACGACATTACCCGCGACCTTAACAGCGGCCCGCCGGTCGCCATCGCGACCCCGCCAGCACCGGAGCCTGAGCCAGAGGCTGAGGCCGAGGCCGCGCCCGAGACAGAGCCGGCAGTCGTCGTCGAGGCCGAGGCAGAACCCGCGGAGGCCCCTGCCGAGGCTGCCGAGCCCACTGCACCGCCTGAGCCTGAGCCCGTTGCCCTGACCGTGTCCGAGCGCCTCGTCCTGCCGTTCCGGGTCGCCATGCCGGAGGGCGCGGGCCTGTATCCCGGACGGTCGGGTCCCGAGTTCGACATCTTCTCGGTCCGGCGCGAGGGCCGTGGTCTGTTGATGATCTATGTCGGTCCACAGTCGCAGTTCCCGATCTACAGCGGTGAGCAACGCGAACGGGCCGGCCGCCGGTCGATCATTGTCACCGAGAACGGTCGGACGCTGGCGCTGGAGCATCTGTATCGGCTGCGCGACGGCGTCGAACTGCACGTCTGGGTCTCAGCCGTCAGTGACGAGGATCGGGCGCTTGCCGATGCGATCGGCCAGACGGTCGAGCCGCGCTAACCCGCACGCCGTACCGGTCGGGTCTGGCCATCGGGCAGCAGCCGCAGACCCGCGCGCCCCGTCATGACCAGAACCTCCTGCCCCTGACCGGCCCACCGTTCCAGCGTGGCCTGATAGGGCGCGCGCCGCCAGTCGTGCGGGCGGGCCGGGTCGCATTCGACGATCAGCCGCCCCCCTCCGGCTTCGCTGTGCAGGACAAAGCCGCAGACGGACGGCTTCCAGTCGGCATCGAGCGCCTCGGTCAGCAGCCACAGGCAGTTGAAAATTCGGCAGTCCGCAGGCCGGTCGTCATAGATGCGGCACCCTTGGGCTTTTTTGAAATGGGTGCACCAACGACCCGCCGGTTTGTCCAGCGCGGTCACACCCATCAGCTTGCAGCACAGGCCGCAGTCATCGCAGGAGCGGGCAAGGGGGTCGGGCAGGGGGCGGCCTTGGAGCAGAATTCGCCTCAAGACTTGCCATGAGGGGGGCGAATCCGCAAACCTGAGAATGACTATCAATTACGACTCGGGAGGCGGCCATGATCCTGATGATGGCACCGGCGGGCGGACTGGCGCGGTTGCTGGACTTCGACCTACAGCACCTCGCGCAGCGACAGGTGCCACAGCATAAGGGCCAGCAGGACCAGACCCCCGCCAAAGCCCAGTCCCAGAGCGGTCTGCAGGCGCCAGCCCTCGGTCGCCAGCATATTGACGGGCATCTGCCAGGGCAGGAAGACGCCGACCTTTGCGGCAGTGGCGACGACGGCAAAGAAGGTCCCGCCGATTCCGACCACCAGCCCGGGCACAAAGCTGGACCAGCGGAGCGCGATCCAGAGCTGGATCACCACGACGAGGGTGGCGGCGAGATACATGCGACCCAGAGCCGTCAGGTAGGCTGAGGCGTCGAAGACACCCGTCGGGGCCAACTCGGGCTTGATCACGACGGCCAGCTTTACGGCCGCCCAGGTGAAGGCGAAGACGCCGACACTCATTGCGGCCAGCACCAGAAAAACGCTGAGGATCTTGGCGGCATAGAGCGTCCAGCGCGTCAGGGGCAGGGCCCGCAGATGGTCCCAGGTGCGAGGACCGTGCTCCATATGGGCAATCAGGGCCGTGAGGGCCGTAACGCTCATGGGCAGCATGAAGAAGGCCCAGATTCCGGCGGCGCTGACCATCCACATGTCCCAGGGTTGGGCGGTCTTGCCCCGCAGGATGTTGAAGAAGGTAAAGACAGCGATCAGGCCCGGCGCGGCGATGGCCAGGGCGGCGGCCAGCGAGCGGTTGAGCTTACGCAGTTCGACGGTCAAGACACGGAGCATCAGGCGGCTTCCTTCTGAGCTGGCGGGGTCAGGGCGGTGATGTCGCGGTAGATGGTCTCGAGCGAGCGGGCCTGTGGGGTCAGTTCGTGGACGCCGATGCCGGCCTCCACGAGGCCGCGGTTCAGCGCGCGGGCGGTCTCGCGGACATCGGCGCCCGGGGCCAGGGTGATCCGGTCGCTGTCCGGGTCGGGCGTGAGGCCCATGCTCAAAATCAGCGCGCGGGCCCGGTCCGGGGCGTCGCAGCCGAGCCGTAGTTGAGGAGCCTGACCGGCGCGCAGGGTCGCCAGATCGTCCTGCAGCACCAACCGACCCTGATGAATAATGCCGACGCGGTCGGCGACCTGCTCCACCTCGCCCAGCAGGTGGCTGGAGAGCAGCACAGTGGCGTTGGCGCGGGCAGGGAGGGTCCGCAGAAAGTCGCGCATGTCGGCAATACCGTCGGGATCGAGGCCATTGGTCGGCTCGTCGAGGATCAGCACTTCGGGACTGCCCAGCAGGGCCCGGGCGATCCCCAATCGCTGGCGCATGCCCAGCGAATAGCCGCCGACCCGGCGACCGGCGTCAGGGGTCAGGCCGACGATATCGAGCACCCGGTCCAGCTCGGACCGCCTGAGCCCCAGCAGTGACCGCGTCAGGTCCAGATTCTCGCGACCGGACAGGTGGGCGTAAAAGCCATGCGCCTCCAGCAGGGCTCCCACGCAGCGGGCGGCGCCCAGCCGGTCGGCTAGCGCATCCCTCCCGGCGATGTAGATCGTGCCGGCATCAGGACGGACCAGTCCCAGCAGCATCTTGAGCGTGGTGGTCTTGCCCGCCCCGTTTCGGCCCATGAAGCCATAGACGCAGCCCCGGGGGACCGAGAGGGATACGCCATCCACGGCCAGGGTTGGGCCGAAGCGGCGACGCAGGTCGCGGGTTTCAATAGCAAGCATGTCGACGTCTCGTGATTTAACTCTTATATAAAGTTGTCGACGACGGAAATTTAAGTCAAGATTAAAGTTCAGACAGGGAGAGCCCGATGAGTTCCGACGATCTGGCCCGGTTTCGGGCGCGTTGCCGCCAGTTCCAGCTGCTGGCCCGGTTCATGGTGATCAGCGTCGGCAGCCTGCTGGCGCTGATGCATCTGATCGCGCCCCTGTGGCTGCGCCTGCGGGGCGACGCCGTCCCCTACGCCCGGGATGTCGTCAGCTCGGTGATCTGGGTCATGCCGGCCGTCTGTTACCTGGCGGCGGTATGGATGATCGGGCGGGCGCTGGGGCAGTTGTCGAAGGGGCGACTGATCCAGCCGACGCTCGCGCTGGCGCTTCGCAATGTCGGGCTGGCTCTGGGGATTGGCGGGGTCTGGAGTGTGTTTGTGGTCACCAATCTGACGCGGATCATCCACGGCGGGCAGGGCGGCTGGCTGCATTTTGATGTCAGCGGCATGACGCTGGGCATGATCGGCGGCGCGCTGTTCCTGCTGGGCCGGGTACTGGGTCAGGCGGCCGATGTGCAGGCCGAGCTGGACGAGATGATCTGAATGCCCGTTCGCGTGACCCTGGATGCCGTTCTGGCCGAACGCGGCCGCACCGCCCGTGATCTGGCGGCCGAAGTGGGGCTGAGCGAGACCCAGATGTCCCTGTTCCGCTCGGGCAAGGTCAAGGGCATCCGCTTTTCCACCCTCGCCCGGCTGTGCGCGGCGCTGGGGTGCCGCCCCGCTGACCTGCTGGACTATGAAGCCGACCCCGCCGATCTGAACGGGCCGGACGAAAACGACTGAGGGCGCGTCCCTTGCGGAACGCGCCCCCGGCCTTGATGGCAGTGCTGACTAGCGACGCGGGAAGTAGTTGTTCGCGCGGTCGGCGTCGGCGGTTTCCCAGTTGGGATCGACCTCGGTCTGCACCAGGGTCTTGTCGGTCACATACTGCCAGCTGACCTCCTGGCTGTTGTAGCGCCAGATCTCGGCCGGGATGCGGACCACTTCGCTGGTGCCGTCGTCGAAGGTCAGCTTCAGGATGATGGGCATCACCACGCCGCCGACGTTCTTGAAGCTGAAGCGGTAGACGTTGGAGTCGAACGACTGGGCTTCCTGGATCAGGGGCATGATCATCTGCCGACCGCCGCGGCCAATGGCCCGGCGTTGCTCGTCCGTCAGGGGATAGGCGCCGTCGGCGCTGTCGTCATAGGCGTCGATCGACGGGTTGCGCTCGATGACCGTCTGCATGCCGGCATTGTTGGCGATGGTCAGCGGCACCGGCGGCTCGACGACTTCGACCTCGGGCTCGCCGGGAGGCGGCGGACCTTCAGACTGTTCCTCGTCCTCATCCGTGGCCAGACGGGCCTGGACCACGTTTTCGAGCGAGATGTCGACGTGGTCGGTCGAATAGAACCAGCCGCGCCAGAACCAGTCGAGGTCCATGCCCGAGCTTTCTTCCATGGTGCGGAAGAAGTCGTAGGGGGTGGCACGCTTGAACTTCCAGCGCTCGGCGTATTCGCGGAAGGCGCGGTCAAACAGCTCGCGGCCCATGACCGTCTCGCGCAGCACGACCAGAGCCGTGCCGGGCTTCAGATAGCCGACATTGCCGGCATTGAGCGCCGTGTCATAGCGGGTCATCAGCGGGACCTGGTTGTCCGACGTCATGAAGCGGACGATGTCGCGCGGCTCGCCCCGCGACGGGAAGCCAGGATCCCAGAGCTTGGTGGCCTGATATTCGACGAAGGTGTTGATGCCCTCATCCATCCAGGTCCACTGGCGCTCGTCGCTGTTGATGATCATTGGGAACCAGATGTGGCCGATCTCGTGGATGATCACATCGACGAGGGCGTATTTGGTCGCGTCCCCGTTGATGACATTGCCATTCTCATCGCGCGTCGGACGGGCCCCGTTGAAGGTGATCATCGGGTATTCCATCCCGCCCACCGGCCCGTTGACCGACTGGGCTGTCGGATAGGGGTAGGGGAAGGTGAAGGAGCCATAGACGTCGATGGCGTGGGCCACGGCGCGCGTGGAATAGGTATCCCACATGGGCCGCGCCTCCTTGGTGTAGAAGGACATGGCCATGACGGTCGGATATTCAGCACCCGGCTCATCCTGACGGACGGCCATGGCGTCCCAGACAAAACCGCGTGAGGCAGCCCAAGCGAAATCGCGGACGTTCTCGGCCTCGAAACGCCAGGTGCGGGATTCGGTCGAGCGGCCCTGTTCGCGGGCCACGGCCTCGTCGGGGGTGACGACATAGACGGGGGCGTCGGTGGCCGACCGGGCCTGCTCCATGCGGGCCTGCTGCTCGCGGGTCAGCACGTCGCGGCTGTTCTGAAGTTCGCCCGAGGCGGCCACCACGTGGTCGGCCGGAACTGTGATCGACACCTGATAGTTGCCGAACTCCAGCGGGAACTCGCCCGAACCGAGGAAGGGCAGGGTGTGCCAGCCTTCATAGTCGGAATAGGCGGCCAGACGCGGGAACCACTGGGCGGCCTGGAAGATGCAGTTGCCAGCCGGGGTCGAACCCGGGAAGCATTCGTAGCCGCTGCGGGCGCCGGTCACCATGGTCTGGGCGAACGGCATGGCATAGGTCATGTCGAAGCTGATCCGCTCGCCGGGTGCCAGCGGGCGGGGCAGATCGACGCGCAGCAGGGCATCGACCTGGGTGATGTTCAGCGGGCGCCCGTCGGTGCCCTTGACGACGATGTTCTGGAAGCCGCCGGCCCAGGTCTGACCGCGCTCAAAGCCCAGGGCCTCGAAGAACTGATAGGTGTCCGAGCTCGAGCTGGGCGAGGCCATGGTGGCCATCGACCCTTCGGCCATGTCCTGCTGGTCCAGCAGGATCCAGAGGTAGGTCAGGGTGTCAGGCGAGTTGTTGTGATAGGTGATCCGCTGGCTGGCGGTCAGGGCCTTGGCGTCCTCGTCGAGGCGCACGTCGATGACGTAGTCGACCTGCTGCTGCCAGTAGCGATGGCCGGGCGCGCCCGAGGCCGTACGGTAGTCGTTGGGGCTGGGCCAGCTCTCGCCCTCGAACTGGCGGAACTTGTCCTCATAGGTGCCGCGGCTCTGATCGACCGCGCCGACGCTGACCTGGGCGACGGCGGACCCCGCCGTAAGGGTGGACACGGCCAAGGCCGCGACCAGAATTCGGATACGCATGAAAAACCCCACAAAATTTACCGGCCCAAGGACGCGGCAACCTTAGCGGGCAGGGGGGCGGGCGCAAGCCGCAGAACATTACAGACCGTTCAGAGTCCGCGTCGGCCGAGCCAGCTCCGGACCAGATCGGGCCAGACGGCGGCGGGTCGGCCCTCGATCAGGCGAATGCCAAAGCCATGGCCGCCTTCCTCGAACAAATGGACCTCGACCGGGACCGCGGCCTGCCGAAGGGTGGCGGACAGCATCAGGGAATTCTCGACCGGCACGGCCGTGTCGTCCATCGCGTGCAGCAGGAAAGTCGGAGCGGCCCCTGTCCAGTCCATCTGCTCCAGACTGTAGGCCGAAATCTGATCGGGCGCGGGGGTTTCACCCAGCAGCTCGCGACGCGATCCGGCGTGGGCGTAAGGGTCGGCAAGCGTGGCGACCGGATAGAGCAGGATCAGGGCGTCGGGCCGGTGGAAATGCTGATCCGCTGCATCGAGGGCTGGATAGGTGGCGTCCGCACGCGCGCCCAGCAGACCGGCCAGATGCCCTCCGGCCGAGGCGCCCAGAACGACCGTGCGATCCGGGGCGTGGCCTTCGCCGGCGGCGTGGGCCCGGACCAGACGCAGGGCGCGCTGGGCATCCTGCAGCGGTGCATCCGGTCCCGCCGCCCAACCATCTGCAGGTAAGCGGTATCTAAGGACGTAACAGGTGTAGCCCATGGCGGCGAACACGCGGGCGCAGTCCATGCCCTCCTTGTCGACGACGGCCCAGCGGTACCCTCCGCCGGGGACCAGCAGCATCGACACGCCATTCGGCTGTACTGGCCGCACGACCGTCAGCAGGGGATCGCGCGTGTGCTTTGCGATGCGGTCGTGAAATGCGGGATTGGTCGAGCGCTCGACCACCTCAGGCGTAACGGTGACGCCCTCACCGCCGGGAGCTGCGCCGGGCCAGAGGTGTATATCATCCATCGGGGCAGGGCGGGAGGACGCGTGCGACAGCCTGCCGGAAGACACAGCGGCCACCAGACCGGGCGTGATGGCAAGCAGGGAACGACGGTGCAGTGACATCACGAAGCAGACTCATGGAGGACGAGCCTCGGAAGATTACATGCCTGCAATCATATTGCCGATATTTAAGTTCATTCGACCGGCATTTCGTGTCGATGCTCTCCTCGATGTATTTGGGAGGTTTACGATGAACGGTGACGTTGAAAACGCGCAGGACATGGCGGCGTTGTTGCAACGTCTGCGGCGGCAGACGCGACTGCAGGGCCTTGCGATCCTGGGATTGGGGGCCCTGCTGACAGCGGGTTTTGCCATGAACACCGATCCGCAGAGGTTGACCGTCTCCGAACTGGCGGTCGTGGATGAGAACGGCGTGGTGCGGGTCAGGGTCGGCGGTGCCCTGCCCGATGCGATCATCGACGGGCGGCGCATTGGCCGCGGCGGCGAAAAGGTCGCCGGTGTCATGCTGTACGACGACACCGGTCAGGAACGCGGGGGGTATGTCACCTTCTCCCCCTCCGGCAATGTCGGGCTGACGCTGGACAGCCGCCGGTCACAATCCGCCCTGTTCGTCGCCGATCCAGAAGAGGGCGTGGCCCTGAAGCTCTGGAATGGCGACGACGCCGTCGAAATGCGCGCGGACGGAGACGGTGCCCGCTTTACGGCCGTGCAGGGCAGCCGAGTGATTTCACAGACCCCGGCCGTGCCGCTTGCCGCCGAGGTCTGTGGAATATACCGAGAGGCGCTGGCCGAGCATGGAGAGGCCGTCCGGCGCGAATGCAGCGCCCGGTTCAGCCCCGAGAGTTGCGAGGTCTGTCTGTCCGACTGACGCGGGGGGTCAGACCCGCTCGACCGCCATGGCCACGGCTTCGCCGCCGCCGATGCAGAGCGAAGCCACGCCCTTGGTCTTGCCGTGGGCTTCCAGCGCGCCCAGCAGGGTCGCCAGGATGCGCGCGCCCGAGGCACCGATGGGGTGGCCCAGGGCGCAGGCGCCGCCGTTGACGTTCACCTTGTCGCGGCTCATGCCCATTTCCTTCATGGCGATCATCGGCACAACGGCAAAGGCTTCGTTGATCTCCCAGAGGTCAACGTCGTCGACCGACCAGCCGGCCTTTTTCAGGGCCTTTTGCATGGCGGGCACGGGGGCGGTGGTGAACAGGCCCGGCTCATGCGCATGGGCGGCATGGGCGACGACGCGGGCCACGATCGGCAGGTTCATGGCCTTGGCCACGCTCTCGCGGGTCATGACCAGGGCGGCGGCTCCGTCCGAGATCGAGCTGGCATTGGCGGCGGTGATGGTGCCGTCCTTGGCGAAGGCCGGGCGCAGGGTCGGGATCTTTTCCGGGCGGGCCTTGCCGGGCTGTTCGTCGGTGCTGATGGTTTCCGTGCCCTTGCGGCTGGTCACCTCGACGGGGGTGATTTCGGCGTCAAAGGCGCCGCTTTCGATGGCGGCATTGGCGCGACGCAGGGACTCGATGGCGTAGTCGTCCTGCTGTTCGCGGGTGAACTGGTACTGGCCGGCGGTGTCCTCGGCGAATGCGCCCATCAGCTTGCCGGGCGTATAGGCGTCTTCCAGGCCGTCCATATACATGGTGTCGACGATCACATCGTGGCCGATGCGGGCGCCGCCGCGGTGCTTGTTCATGACGTAGGGGGCGCCGGTCATCGACTCCATGCCGCCCGCGACGATGATATCGGCCGTTCCTGCCATCAGGGCGTCATGGGCCATCATGGCGGCCTGCATGCCCGAGCCGCACATCTTGTTGACCGTGGTCGCCTCGACATGTTTGCCGAGGCCCGCGCCGATGGCGGCCTGACGGGCCGGGGCCTGGCCCAGCCCGGCGGGCAGGACGCAGCCCATGAAGATCTGCTCGATCTTGTCAGCGCTGACACCCGCGCGCTCGACCGCGGCCTTGACGGCGGTGGCGCCCAGATCGGTCGCCTTGACGCCGCTCAGCGCGCCCTGGAAGCCGCCCATCGGCGTACGGGCAAAGGCGACGATGACGACGGGGTCATTAGATTGGGTCATGGAAAACAGTCCCTCGGATACGGATAAGGTGAAGGCTAGATCGGCTTTTGTGCGCTGCAACGCAAGTCCGTTTGCACCTGCGCTCAGGCCTCGGCCGGGCGGCGCGGCCCGAAAAGTTTGCGCCTTTGCCGGGCCAGCGCCAGAGGCCGACCGTCCGGCGCAAAGGCCATACCGTCATCCAACGCCCAGCCGCCGGAAACGTCGCGTGTGCGGAATTGGAAAATCGCCCAGCCCTCGGGTGAGGTGTCCGGCGTCACCGGTTCGATCAGGTCATAGCGCAGATCGACACTGGCCGAGGGCACCGGCGGAACAGGCAGAACCGTCATGTAGGACGGGAAGATACCGTCCAGCAGAAAGCACAGGCTGAGCTCGTCCAGCGGACGATGGTCGATGGTCCGCATCCACAGCCGCAGGGTCGGGTCCGAAAGGGGGGAGCCGCCACCGATCTTGGCGCCTCCGTCGAACCGGTGCTCGATATAGCGGGTAAACCAGGGGGCCAGCTGCGGATCGACCGGCGTCGGGTCCAGATCCTCAAACGGGGTCGGCGAAGGAGTGAGCGGCCGGACCTCAGGTCCATGCCCTAGGGTGCCGAAGGTGCCGAGGGCGGTCAGAGCGGGGCGCCCGGGCTGGCCCGCACGCACGGAGGCATAGGCCACCGAGCGTCCGCCCCGTTCAAGTGTCGGAGAGAAGGTGACCGGCGCAAAGCGGGCGGCGGCCAGATACTGGACCGTCAGGGTCATCAGGGGTGGCTGGATGTCCAGGCCTTCCCGCATGGCGCGGACGGCGAGCGCCGCCATCAGGCCCCCGAACGGCGCGCCCTTATCCGCAGGCCAGGCCAACGGAGCGTTGGAGAAGTCCGCCGTCAGATCAGCGGTCCGGTCCGGCCCGTCGCCGGGCGTCAGGGTGAGGGCCTGATCAAGTGTCTGACGCGGCATGGGGAAGGTCATGCGAAGGGTTCATTGCGAAAAAGGACGGACCAACAAACATAAGCGGAGGGTCCAGAATGACAACCCACTTGCAATCAGCCTGCCGCCACGTCACCTTTCTGACATGGGACGCACCGCTGACTACTCCAGACAAAGTTGCTCGATCGCTGCCACGCTGGAGGTGATCGGTGACCCGTGGACCCTGCTGGTCATCCGCGACGCTTTTCAAGGGGTCAGCCGGTTCGAGCAGTGGCAGGACCGGCTGGGGCTGGCGCGCAATGTGCTGGCGGCGCGGCTGAAATCCCTGGTGCAGCACGGCGTGCTGGAAGTCCGCCCCTATTCCGAGCGCCCGCCGCGCAACGAATATGTGCTGACGGCTAAGGGCAAGGATCTGTACGGGGTGCTGGTCACCCTGCACGCCTGGGGCAACAAGCATGTCTATGGCGACTGTGACTCGGGCATCGACATGGTGCACCAGACCTGCGGCCATTCGCTGGATCCGCGCATCGCCTGCAACCACTGCAGCGAGATCGTCAAACCGCGCGAGATCGCCCTGACCCGGGCCGAGAACCGGCCGACGGTCGGCGATGTCATGCCGCGCGAGGATGCGGCCTGATCGTCAGTTTCCGGCAGGCCGCGAGCGGTCAGGCGAGCGCGCGCGTCGAGGCGATGAAACCGCCGCCCAGCAGACGATCGGGGTCGGCCGGGTCGTAGAGGGCGCAGGCCTGGCCGGGGGATACGCCCTCTTCGCCCGCGTCAAAGCTGACGCCGATGGCGTCGCCGTCGCGGAACAGCCGGGCGGGCAGGGGCGGGCGGGTCGAGCGGACGCGGGCCAGCACGGCACGGCCCGTGGCAGCGGCGGCCGCAAAGTCGGCCTCGTCGCCCAGCCAGTTGGTTTCCTCGAGCGTCAGCGCGCCGGTCAGCAGGGCTTCCCGCGGACCGACGATCACGCGGCGGATCTCGGGCTCAAGCCGGACGACGAACAAGGGATCGCCCACGGCGACGTTCAGCCCGCGCCGCTGGCCGATGGTGTAGTCGGTGATACCCGCATGGGTGCCTAGTACCCGGCCGTCCATGTGCACGATTTCGCCCGCTTCACGCCCTTGCGGGCGCAGGCGGTCGATCAGGGTGCGGTAGTCTCCGGACGGGACGAAACAGATGTCCTGGCTGTCGGGCTTGGCGGCGATCCGCAGGCCCAGTTCGGCCGCGACACCGCGCACCTGGGGCTTTTCCAGATCGGCCAGTGGAAAGCGCAGATAGTCCAGCTGGTCGCGGGTGGTGGCGAACAGGAAATAGGACTGGTCGCGCGACGGATCGATGGCCTTGCGCATCTGGACCCGGCCATCGATGACCGAGCGACGGACATAGTGGCCGGTGGCCATGGCCTCGGCGCCGAGGTCACGCGCGACATCCAGCAGGTCGCGGAACTTGACCGTCTGGTTGCAGCGGATGCAGGGCACAGGCGTGCGCCCTTCCAGATAGCTGTCGGCGAACTGATCGATCACCGCCTCACGGAAGCGGCTTTCATAGTCGAGCACATAGTGTGGGATGCCGAGGGTGTCGGCAGCCAGACGGGCGTCGTGAATATCCTGCCCGGCGCAACAGGCGCCCTTCTTCTTGAGCGCTGCGCCATGGTCATAGAGCTGAAGCGTGACGCCGACGACGTCATAGCCGGCCTTGTGCAGCAGGGCCGCGACCACGGTCGAGTCGACCCCGCCGGACATGGCGGCCACCACGCGCGATCCGACCGGCAGGCCGACCGCCGCGCGCGCGGAGGCAATCGCCGCATCCAGATCGGCAGGCGCCATGGCGGGGATGGGGCAGGCGGTATCCTGCGAGCGGGTGATCACCGTGGTCATGGGCGCCATATAGAGGGCCCGCCCGACTTTTTCGAGGCTCAGCAATGCAGAAGGCCGCCCCTGCGGTCACAGAGGCGGCCATCGGCAGGCTTCGGGGAGGGAAGACCTAGTTGCGGTAGTGCTGGATTCGCGTGGTGCGCAGACCCTGCATGCCCCATTTGTCGATGGCTTTTTGCCAGGCCAGGAATTCTTCGGCGGTCAGACGATAGCGCGCGAGGGCGTCATCGAGGCTGAGAAGTCCGCCGCGCACAGCAGCGACGACCTCGGCCTTGCGGCGGATCACCCAGCGGTCCGTGTTGACCGGCGGCAGATCGCGCAGGGTCAACGGCGTGCCTGTGGGACCAACCACATAGGCTTCGCCGTCCTTGTTCATTCGTCGCTCTTGCAACATGGGCTTATGCCTCTTTCACCACCATCACTGACCCTGACCATAAGCAACTGGCGCTAAAGGCCGTTTAAGCGTCGTGGTGAAGGAACGGCTAACGCGCCGCCGCTGAAACGGCGCGTTCCGGGTGCCTGAAAGGGCTGTTTTTCGCGTCATTTGCGACCTCCGCCTGATGCCCGTCAGCGCTTGATGCTGATCAGCTCGGCCAGCATTTCGTCGGCCGTGGTGATGATCTTGGATGAGGCGGAATAGGCCCGCTGGGTGGTGATCAGCCCTGTGAACTCGGCGGACAGATCGACGGTCGAGGCTTCCAGCTGTGAGGCGCCGATGAAGCCGGCGCCACCCGATCCGGCGGCCTTGAGGTTGTAGGTGCCCGAGCCCTGGCTGACCCGATATGCATTCCCCGCTGTCTCGGTCAGGCTGTCGGGGCTGGGGAAGGTGGCCAGCGCCACCTGGGCAATCTGGCGGGTCACGCCGTTGTCGAAGATGGCGGTCACGAAGCCGCGCTCGTCGATCTTGACCTCGCTGAGATTGCCGAAGGCCGTGCCGTTGGTAATGGTCGCCTGCACGACCGAGGCGCTGTCGTACTGGGTCAGGCCACCGGCGGCCGCCGTCAGGTCGAAGGCCAGCGACTGCTCGTCGATGCCCAGGTCGGGTGCCCAGGCAAACTCTCCGGCCGCAGGCGCGCCTGAGCTGGAAGAGCCGAAGTTCAGATTGGCATTGGCGGGATCGTCAAACAGGGCATCGGCGCCCAGGGCCTCCATGGCAGCGACGTCAAGACGTCCGTCCTGGGTGAAGGCGACCAGACCGGTCTTGAGCTGGCCGTTGGCCAGACCGGCACCCGAGACGACATCGTCCGCAGGGATAGCGCGAATTTCAGCGTACCACTGGTTCGGCACTGTGCTCTTCAGGAAGGACAGGGCGATGGTGCGCTGGCCGCCCTTCGAGTCCGAGACGGGGATCGTGACCTCGAAATCGGGCTTCACCCCGGTGCCGGTTTCCGGATTCCACAGAGCCATGGAATTGGTCAGGGGATCATAGGCCGTGGGTCCGGGAGGGACGGCGGCGGCGTCGGTCGCCTCGGTCGAGATGGCCTGGCTGGACTTCAGGTTGGCGTTCATCTGCACGCGGGTCGTGGCTTCCGCCGTGCCGCCGACCGAGCCGACGTTGATGGTCCGCAGGCGCGACAGGTCTGATGGATCGGTGGCGATGTCGCCATTGGCGTCGACCGGCCATCCCTGCAGATACAGGCCGGCGGTGTTCTTCAGATAGCCCAGATTATCGACCCGGAAGGCGCCGGCCCGGGTGAACAGGCGCGCGTCTGTGACCTCCAGGTTCTCGGGCTTCTCCGTGACGACGAAGAAGCCTTGACCGGCGATGCCCAGATCGGTGGTTGAGGTGGTGCGCTGCAGCTGGCCGTTCTGGCTGGTGAAGTGACGCGCCGAACCCTGGACGCCGCCAGCAGAATAGCCGCTGCCCTGGCTCTGACTGTTGACGACAGTCGAGAACTCGCTGGTCGTCCGCTTGTAGCCGACCGTGTTCACATTGGCGATGTTCTGGGAGATGGCGGCGAGGGCGGCTGAGTTGGCCGTCAGACCCGACACGCCAGCCAGCAAGGCACTGTTGATGCTCATGGGATACTCTCCTTAGGACAGGTATTTCAAGGGGTTGAATGCCGAGGCGACTGAGGCCAGCAGGCTCTCGTCGTCGGTGGAATCAGTGGGGGTGGTCGCGGCGTCATTGGCCTGCTGCAAGGCGATGACGCTGCTGAGCGGCAGGATCGAATTGCCGATCGTCAGATAGGGTTCGCCGTCATACAGCTCGACGCCCGAGATGCGGCCCTGGATCAGGACCTGGTTGTCGACCGCTTCGCCAGCGCCATCCTTGGCCACGACCTTCAGGGTGTAGACGCCACCGTCCGCGACCTGGCCTCCGCCAGTGGTCTGGCCGTTCCAGGTGAAGCCATGAACGCCGTCAGACTTTCCGGGGCCCTCGCCGGACCAGACGACATTGCCTCTGCCGTCCAGCACCTGGAGGGTGACCTCGGAGGCCTCACCGGCCAGTTCATAGCTCCACGACGCCTGGCCATCCTCGATCCGTGTGGCCGACCAGACTGCGGTCGCGTCCTTGCCGATATAGGTGGCGGCGGTGGTCAAGCCGGTGCCCTGCTGGGCCGAGAGCAGGCTGGTCAGCAGGTCATTGGTGAGAAGTTGCTGCTCGACGCCCGCCATCTGGGTCAGCTGACCGGTGAACTCGTTGGAATCGACCGGGGACAGGGGGTCCTGGTTCCTCAGCTGAGCTGTCAGCAGGCTGAGGAAGGTCTCGAAATTGCTGAACAGGCTGGTGGTGCCCGCGCCGATCCGTCCGGCGGCGTCATTGGTGGTGATGGCATCGACCATGGGGTCAGACCTTCAGATCGACGCGGTCTCGCGTCAGGGAAAGAGTTTGCCAGGGGGCGGGTTCGAGGGCGGGCTGGTCCGCCTGGTTATTCAGGTCGGACGCCCGGGCGAAGGCACGCCGGTCAAAGCCCGAGAAGCCGCGATCGGCGGAGGAGGGATCGCGCTCGGTGAACTGCAAGGCGTCACCGTCGAGGTGCAGGCCAGCCTGCTCCAGCTGGCGACGCAGTTCGTCGGCCCGGCCGCGCAGTTCGGTGGCCGCTGCCGGATTGTCGAAGGCCAGCCGCGCGGCCATGTGCCCGTCGGAGTCGATCTCGATGCTGACATCGACACGGCCGAGGCCTTCGGGGGTCAGGGCCATTTCGAAACGCGTCGAGCGGCCGTTGAGGCGGTTCTGAATCTGGGCCGCGATCAGGGCGGTGGTCTCGACCGTCGCGCGGGACAGTGTCGACAGGCCGAGGCCTCGGTCCACAGAGGCAAGCGCTGCCTTGAAGGGGTCCGCTGTCGCGGCGTCGCCGGGCACAGGGGTGGGAGCCTCGCCGCCGGCCGCCGGGAGAGCTGCCGGAGAGGGATCAGCCGCCGTCTGAGCGGCCTGGCCTGCGGCGGCCATGGTCAGGGCCTGGAGCGACGACTGGATCGCCGTCGGAGCCGGGGTCCCGGTCGCCTGGAGAGCGGACGGGGCAGCGTCGCCGTTCAGCCGGGTCTTGAGGCGTGAGCCCAGGTCATTCGTGCTGCCGGACCCGCGAGCGGCGGCACTGTCTCGGGCCTCGTGGGTTGCCAGCAGACGGCGGACGAGGGCAGGGGCCAAAGGCGCTGCGGCCTGACCGTCGGACAGGGCCCTGGCTGTGCCTGGTGACGTGGCGCTGTTGGGAACCGGTGACGCCTCTGCCTCCCCGTCTTTGGCGACGGCGGGCGGTTCGGACGGCGGGCCGGGGTTGATCTGAGGCCCCTGCGCGCCCTTGCCCTTGCCCAGGGTGGGCGTTTCGCCGGGCAGGACCTGCGGACCCATGCCTTCCTTGCCGCCTGAGGCGCCGAAGACAGGCGGGTTGTGTGGCAGGACCGGGGGGTGCTCATCGGAGGGAACCTTGCCGTCCTCGCCTGGCAGAACCTGCGGACCCGTGCCTTCCTTGCCGCCGTCGAGCTCCACGACCGGCGGGTTGTGGGGCAGGATCTGAGGACTCGTGCCCTCCTTGCCTGTGGTGGGCGGATTGTGCGGGAGGATGTGCGGCCGGGTGCCGTCTTCGAGCCCGGTCAACTTTGCCGAAGCGCGATCGTCGGCCGCGACCTCGCCTTCGGGTGCACCCATTGTGTCGGTTTGGGCGGTTGGCTCAGGGCGCGACGTTGCCGGGCGGACCTTTGCCTCGGTGACCTGCGCCTGGCTGACCAGTCCGGCAAAGGCTTCCATGCCCTCGGCTGTGGCGCCCGCACGCCCGGGCGAACGGGTGACGGCCTCACTGGCCGACCCGCCCTGCAGGGGTGTGAACAAGCTGTCCGCGCGCATCGGGCTGAGCCCCTCCGTCCATAAGGTCGAACCCGGACGCACCGGGATCGAGGGACGGGTCGCAAGGGTCGGGCCACTCGGCAGTTTGTCAAAAAAATACAATAATCCAGAGCATTAGTGTTTCTAGATGTCGTTGCGAATGATCCGCGCCGGGTCGAATATTGCCGTGCGGATGGACGTTTATTGCCCGGTGACCGCAGCGATCGTCCGGGCCGTCCGCTCTGGCCCGTCCCTTGCGCCGGTGTCGGACGAACGAACGGTCGCCGATAATGAACCTTATAAATTACAGCATCTTGGCTTTGAGCTCATCCGAAACTGCCGGGCAAATTGCGCAGGCATGCGGGAAGAGCTTGCCGGGTGACCGCCGTCAGGAGGCCCGCTGATGTCCATTTCCTCCATCATGAACACCGCGAACAGCGGATTGACGGCGGCCCAGGTTCAGCTGCGTGTCGTCTCGGACAATGTTTCGAACGTCAACACGCCCGGCTATGTGCGCAAGATCGCCGAGCAGGAGACCCTGATCAGCCAGGGTATGGGCTCGGGCGTCGAGGTCACCCGCATCCGCCTGGCGACCGACCGCTTCCTGCAAGCGGCCAGTTTCAATGCCGGGGCCGACGCCGCGCGCCAGTCGGTGCGGTATGAACTGTATGACCGGATGCAGGGACTGTTCGGCGATCCAGGCGGCGACGGCGGCTTTTTTGCGCAGGTGGATCAGGCGTTCTCGGTGTTCGCGGCCGCTGCCGAGGACCCGGCCTCGTCGCCCCGGCGGCAGGAGGCCCTGTTCCGCGCCCAGGCCCTGTTCGACGAAGGCAATCGCATTGCCGGACAGATCCAGGCGGTTCGCGAGGACGCCGATGGCCGCATCCAGAGCGCTGTCGACCAGGCCAACACACTTCTGGAACAGATCGAGGCGCTCAATATCGAGATCGCCCGCTCCAGCGCCGTCGGCAGCGATGGCTCGGGCGCCGAGACGGCCCAGGCGGCCCTGATCGGTCAGTTGTCAGAGTTGATGGATGTGCGAGTGTCTGCGCGTTCGGTCGGGGGTGTGTCGATCCGCACGGGTGCAGGAGTGCTGCTGGCGGGCGAGGGGCACGCGACGCTGGCGTACAATCGAGCCGGCACGGTGAACGCCGAGACCGCCTTCAACGAAATCTGGGTGACCGAGCCGCGCGGCGAGAAGCGCCCGCTGCTGGAGAGCATCACCTCGGGTGAGATCAAGGGCCTGGTCGACATGCGCGACGTCGAGGCCCCGCAGGCGGCCGAGCGGCTGGCGGAACTGCTGACCCGGGTGGCGGACGAGCTGAACCGGGCGCACAATGCCAACTCGTCCGTTCCCGCCCCGACAAGCCTGACCGGGCGCAATGTGGGCCAGTCGCTTGAGACCGCCGTCGCCGGCTTTTCGGGTACTACAGCGATCGCGGTCACCAATACCTCCGGGCAGGTCCAGAGCCGCGCCGACATCGCCTTTTCCGGCGGAACGATCACCATCAACGGTACCGCGACCACGCCGGCCGGATTTCTGGCGACGCTGAATGCCGAGCTGGGCGGCGCGGCCACGGCCAGCTTCGTCGATGGTGTGCTGAGCCTGTCGGCGACGGGGACCAACGGGGTGGTGGTCGCCGACGACCCGGCCAACCCGTCGCGGAAGATCGGGCGGGGGTTCTCGCACTTCTTTGGTCTGAACGACCTGATCTCGACAGACCGTCCCGCCCTGTATCAGACCGGCCTGAGCAGCACGTCCCCGCACGGCTTCACTGCGGGTGAAACGCTGACCCTGCGGTTTGCTGGCGAGACCGGGGCCAAGATTCGGGACGTGACCGTGGCCATCCCGGTCGGTGGAACCGTTGCGGACCTGGTGGCGGCGCTGAACAATCCGGCAACGGGGGCAGGCCGGTTCGGCGCCTTTACTCTCAATGCAACCGACGGCACCCTCAGCTTCAGTGCCAATACCAGCCCCGCACCCCGCCTGTCGGTGCTTGAGGACCGGACGACCCAGGTTCCGTCCGGCGTGTCGATCACTGAACTGTTCGGAATCGGCGGCGGGGTACGGGCGTCGCGGGCCGACGGCTATACAATGCGCACCGACATCCGTCAGAGCCCGGCCCGGCTTGGCCTTGCCCAGTTCGACTTCAATGCAGCGGTGGGCGCCACAGGCCTGACCAGCGGAGACGGGCGCGGCGCCCTGGCCCTCGCCGATGCCGGTCAGGTCAACGCGACCTTCCAGAGCGCAGGGGAATCGCTGGGCGGTCAGATTTCCGTGTCACGCTATGCATCAGAACTTGCCGGAGACATCGGCGGGCGCGCGGCCCTGACAAAGACGGCGCGGGATAGTGCCATGGCCTTGCACGGCGAGGCCTCGGCCCGCCAGCGTGCTCATGAGGGCGTCAATCTTGACGAAGAGCTGGTGCTGATGACCACCTATCAGCAGGCCTTCAACGCCTCGGCCCGACTGATCCAGGCGGCGCGCGAACTGTACGACACCTTGCTGGGGATGGTCTGATGAACCGCGTATCCACATTCGGCAACTACCAATCGGCCCTGCTTGACCTGATGACCGCCCAGACCCGGGCGCAGGATGCGCAGGAGCGGGTTTCGACCCAGAAGGTCGCTACGGATCTTTCCGGCTTCGGTCGGAGCTCGGAAACCCTGACGGCGCTGAAATCAAGCCAGAGCCGTATCCAGGGCTTCATCGACACGGGTGAGACCGTCGCATCGCGGCTGGAGACCCAGGCGCTTGCCTTGAACCGCATCGCGGACGGCGTTTCAGGGGCGCGCGAAGCTATCGCCGCCGCCCTTGCTAGCGGTCGCACCGACGGTCTGATGCTGGAGTTGCAAGGTCATTATCAGATCACCCAGGACGGGCTGAACAGCCGCCACCAAAACCGCTATCTGTTCGCCGGCAGCCAGAGCGCCACGCCCCCTGTCACAGCCATGACCATGGCCGATCTGGCGGACCTGCCCGCCGCTTCGGACGCCTTTGCCAACGACTCCCTGAAACAGGTGTCACGCCTCGACGAGGGCACGCTGATGGAGACCGGCTTTCTGGCCAATGAGGTCGGGCATGAAGGCTTTGACATCTTCCGCGATATCCAGCTGTTCCATGAAGCGACGCCCTTGAACGGCGGCCTGGATGATGCGACCCGTGACTTCCTGACGGCTCAGCTGACCCGGCTGGATCAGGCCCGCGAGACCGTCACCAACTTTGGCGCGCGCAACGGTTCGCTGCAGAACCGGGTCGACTCCATCCTGACGGCCCAGACCACCCAGAAGGTCTCGCTGGACGAGATGCTGTCGAAAAAGACCGATGCCGACCTGGCCCAGGCTCTGACGGATCTGGAGCTGTCGCAGGTGGCCATTCAGGCCTCGGCCCAGGTGATCAATCAGCTGCGGCAAGTCTCACTGCTGAATTTTCTGAGCTGACGGCAAAGCTCCAGGCAACCGGCACCAGTTCGGCGCATTTGACACAGGTTCCGGTGCGCTCAGGCCGCCGGAGGGGCCGAGGGTGATTTCCGCATGGGCAAATCACGGCATCCGATTTAGTTAAGGTGCCATGGCGACCGCCGATTTCGAGATTGACAGTCAGGGCAAGGGCGTTCGGCTGCGTCTGGTCGGCGACTGGACGGCTGCGGGCCTGTCACGGCTGAGAGGCCGACTGGGTCCGCGATTGCGCAAGGAGCTGGGCGGCACGCCGGTTGCGAGTCTGGACCTGACCGACCTCGGACGCTTCGACACCACTGGAGCGCTGATCCTGTCCAAGGCCGTGCACGGTGAGCTGCCCGAGGGGGCATGGTCGGCACGGCCCGAGGTCGGACGTGTCTATGACCGCGTCCATGCTGTCGAAAGTAAGGAAGCCGCCCCGCTCAAACGCCCCTCGGCCCTTACACGAGGGTTCGCCAAGGTCGGCCGCGGCATGCACGACATCGGCGGCGAGGCCATTCTGTCGATGGCCTTCCTCGGGCGGCTGATCACAGCCACAGGCTCGGCCCTGAAGCACCCCGGGCGCATCCGCTGGCCGGCCTGGGTCAGCCAGATTGAGCGCGCGGGCCTTGATGCCATTCCGATCGTGGCCGTCACGGCCTTCTTCATCGGTGCGGTCGTGGCCTTCATCGGCGCCGATCTGTTGCAGCAGTTCGGCTTCGACGTGTTCGCGGTCGAGTTGATCGCCATCTCGGTCCTGCGTGAGTTTGCGGTGGTCATCGCCGCCATCCTGCTGGCCGGGCGGTCATCCTCGTCCTTTGCGGCCGAGGTCGGGGCGATGAAGATGAATCAGGAGATCGACGCCATGCAGGTCATGGGCGTCAATCCGTTCCAGGCGCTCGTCATTCCCCGGCTGGCGGCCATGATCATCATGCTGCCCCTGCTGACATTCATCGCCATGCTGGCGGGCCTGTTCGGCGGCGCGCTGGTCGCATGGAGCCAGCTGGACCTCGGGCTGGCCTTCTTTGTCCAACGGATGAGCGTCATCCCTGACATCGGCAATCACCTGTTCGTTGGCCTGATCAAGGCACCGGTGTTCGCCATTGTGGTTGCGGCGATCGGCTGTCGTCAGGGCATGGCGGTGTCGGGCGATGTCGAGTCCCTCGGGCGCCGGGTGACGGCCGCCGTGGTGCAGGCCATCTTCGCCATCATCTTCCTCGACGCCGTGTTCGCCCTGATTTTCCTGGAACTGAACATATGACCGGGGACAAGGACACGGTTATCGAGGTGCGGGGCCTGCTTAGTCAGTTTGGCGAGCGCGTCATCCATGAGGATCTGGACCTCGACGTCGCGCGCGGGGAAATCCTGGGCGTCGTCGGCGGATCGGGCACCGGCAAGACGGTGTTGCTGAACACCATCATTGGCCTGAAAGAGCCCGACGGCGGCAGCGTCCATCTGCTGGGCCATGACATGGCCGAGGCGACCAAGGCCGACATGGCTGACATCGAGCGGCGCACGGGGGTGCTGTTTCAGCAGGGTGCCCTGTTCTCGTCGCTGACAGTCTTGCAGAATGTGGCCTCGCCGCTGGTCGAACATACCGAATTGCCGCGCTCCCTGATCGAGGAGATCGCGGCGATGAAGATCGCCCTGGTCGGTCTGGGGCCCGAGTCGCATCACCTCAAGCCTGCCGAGCTGTCGGGCGGCATGCGCAAGCGCGCGGGGCTGGCGCGGGCGCTGGCGCTGGATCCCGAGCTGCTGTTTCTGGACGAGCCGACGGCAGGTCTGGACCCCATCGGGGCTGCGGCCTTCGACGAATTGATCCGGTCGTTGGCGAACGATCTGGGTCTGACCGTCTTTATGATCACGCATGATCTCGATAGCCTGTATGCCATCTGCGACAAGGTCGCGGTGCTGGCGGACAAGCACGTCGTGATCAAGGCGACCGTTTCCGAACTCGAGCGTTCGGATCATCCCTGGATCCATGAGTATTTCCATGGTCCGCGAGGGCGCGCTGCCCACAGGACCGGCTGAGGAGCCACACCGACATGGAAAGAGACGCCCATTACGCAGCAGTTGGGATCGCCACGGTCGCCCTGGCGGTGGCCCTGATCATCTTTTCGATCTGGCTGGCACGCCTGTCGTTCAACGAGGAGTACGACGTCTATGATATCGTATTCTATGGACCGGTGCGCGGCCTGTCCGAAGGCGGAGAGGTCCACTTCAACGGCATCCGGGTCGGACTGGTGACCGATCTGCGTCTGGATCAGGAAAAAGGCGACCAGGTTGTGGCCCGCATCCGTATCGACGCCACCACGCCGGTGCGCGTGACGTCGCGCGCCCAGCTGGAGCCGCAAGGCATCACCGGCCTGAACTACATCCAGATCACCGCCGGGACCGAGGGCAGCGCCCTGTTGAAGACCCAGTATCCGAATAATGTCGTGCCGGTGATTCAGAGCCAGCCCAGTCCGATCGCCGAACTGCTGTCCGGGTCCGGCACGGTTCTGGCCCAGACGGTGGACGCCCTGAACCGCATCAACCGGGTGCTGTCGGATGAAAACATCCGCTCCTTTTCGGTCAGTGTTCGCAACATCGAGGCGCTGAGCACCGAGCTTGAGGCCCGCAAGGGCATGTTCGGCGAACTGGAACAGGCGCTTGTCCGCGCCAATGCCGCCATGGCCGAATATCAGGCGCTGGGGGTGTCTGCCCGGCGGCTGGTCGAGACCGACGGTCAGGAAGCGGTGGCCAATCTGAACAATGCGGCGGAACAGGCGGTGCAGGCTGCCGAGGCCGCCAATCGCTTGATCGCCAATCTGGAGGGTCCGGTGAACGACTTTGCCGCCAGTGGCCTGCCACAGCTGGAAGAAGCCATTCGCGGGCTGGATGACGCGACCCGCTCGCTCGAAAGCCTCGTCGATGAGGTCCGCAGCAGTCCCCGCGAGTTCATCTCGCGACCGCCGTCCCAGGAACTGGAGGTTCAGCCATGATCCCCGCATCGATGTCATCCCTGCGTCGCGGCCTGACCGGTCTGGGAGCCAGTGTGGCCGTGGCGCTGGCGATGGGCGGCTGTGCCCTCCTGTCGACGCCTGACCCTGTGCAGCTGTATCGCTTTGGCCCCCTGGACAGCGGCTATGTCGGCGAGCGCAGCATGGCGACGGTGCAGGTCTCCCTGCGCCGGATCGAGTTCCCCGAAGCCGTATCGGGCCAGCGCATCCTGGCGGTGACCGGCAATGAAGCGGCCTATGTGGCCGGCGCGCGCTGGGTATCCGACGCCGAGGACCTTTATGCGCAGAGCCTGGAGATGGCGTTTTCCTCGGACCGCTCCGGGGTGCGGCTGATCGGGGGGCGCGAGCTGACCCGTGCCGATGCCGGGCTCGACGTCGACATCACGACCTTCGAGACGCGCTATACCGCGCCCGGAGCCGTGCCGACGGTGGTGATTTCGGCCCGGGCCCGCCTGCTGGCCATGCCAGAGCGCACTGTGGTGTCGGAGCAGATCTTCTCGGTCAGCGAGCCTGCGAGGGACAACCGGTTGGGCGCTATCGTGTCGGCCTATGATGCGGCTACCGGGGATCTGAACCGGCAGATCGTCGCTTGGGTCGAGGCCAATGCCGCCCGCGCCGCCAGCGCGGACTGACCCGTTTCAATGTCATTCTAGGGTAAAGACGAGGATGACGCAGGTTAGCCGTTCCGCAGGCTTTCCAGCCGGGCAACCTGGGCCTTGCGGCGGTCCTGCGCCTGGGCGACGTCAGCCTTGATGCGGTTAAGCGTGGCCAGCAGCCGGTCCCGCAGGGCCTCCAGCTCTGATATGTCCGGGCGCACCTTGCGCGGGCGCTTGCGATCCAGACCCAGACGCGCGGTCCAGTCTTCCTGCCAGGCGTTCAGAGCCGGTGCGGCGCGGCGGACGGCGTCCGCAGCCCAGGCATCGGCGTTCTGGATGGCGCGCGCGCAGGGAAGGGCGGCAACGCCCGAGGCCCGGTGGGTGTCCAGGTCGCCGATCCGTCCACGCAGGGCCTGATGCGGGTCGGCGGGCGTCTCCTCACCTTCTGCAGCGACCGGGGGCGGGGTCAGTGCGGCCAGCCCGACCCGGACGTGGCCGTGGATCTCGCGAACGCCGTCGCGCAGGGCATCGAGCGCTCCGTTCAGCGACGCGCCCCGGGTTTCGACCCCCTTCAGGCGCTCCTCGATCTCGGCAAGCGTATCCCTGACCGTCCGGCCAGCGGCCTGAAACGCCGAGCGAAACCGTTTCAGCCGCCCGTTCCGGCTGTCGAACAGGCCCGCCAGCCCGCGCCGGGGCTCAAGCTCGCGGGGGCGCAGACCCTCGATACAGGCAATCAGATGGTCGATACGGGCGCTGGCCTCGGTCAGGTCACCGGTGCGCGCCTCGGCCAGCACGCGGTCCAGACAGTCGCGCACAGACTGGCGTGAACGCTCGCCATAGGCGGCGGCATCCGCCTGAACCTCGGCCTGCATGGCCTGTACGCGATCAGGATCGGGCTCCGGAATACCGAAAAAGCGCCCGCTACCGTCAGCCATCACATCACCCTCCAATTCGGCCTGTTCCGGCCGATTGGAGGCACTATGCCAGTGACTTCAGATTTTCGGAAATTGTCCAGGTCGCCTCGGTCTTTGCCGCGACCTCTTCCAGGGTCACGCCATCGGCCAGTTCGATCAGCTCCAGCCCCGTGCCGTCCGGCTTGACGTCGAACACGGCCAGATCGGTGATGATGCGGCTGACCACGCCCGTGCCGGTCAGCGGCAGGGTGCAGGCTTTCAGCACCTTGGACTGGCCGTGCTTGTTGGCGTGATCCATGACCACGACCACGCGCTTGACGCCCGCCACCAGGTCCATGGCGCCGCCCATCCCCTTCACCAGCTTGCCCGGGATCATCCAGTTGGCGATGTCGCCGTTCTCGGCCACCTCCATGGCGCCGAGGATCGACAGGTTGATGTGGCCGCCGCGGATCATCGCAAAGCTGTCGGCCGAGCTGAAATAGCTGCTCTCGGCGATCTCGGTGATGGTCTGCTTGCCGGCATTGATCAGGTCGGCGTCGACCTCGTCCTCATAGGGGAAGGGGCCCATCCCCAGCATGCCGTTCTCGGACTGCAGGGTGACCTCCATCCCGTGCGGGATGTAGTTGGCGACGAGCGTCGGAATGCCGATGCCGAGGTTGACGTAAAAGCCGTCCTGAAGCTCGCGGGCGGCGCGGGCGGCGAGTTGTTCGCGGGTACGGGACATTATGCGGTCTCCCGGGCACGGACGGTGCGCTGTTCGATGCGCTTTTCAGGCACGGTCAGGATGATACGGTCGACATAGATGCCGGGTGTGTGGATCTGGTCGGGGTCGAAGGTGCCTGTCGGCACGATGTGCTCGACCTCGACGACGGTGACCTTGCCGGCTGTGGCCATCATCGGGTTGAAGTTGCGCGCGGTCTTGCGGAACTGCAGATTGCCGCGACCGTCGGCCTTCCAGGCCTTGACGATCGACAGGTCGGCGACCAGGCCCCTTTCCATGATGTAGCGCTCGCCGTTGAACTCGCGCTCTTCCTTGCCCTCGGCGACCAGGGTGCCGACGCCGGTCTTGACGAAGAAGGCGGGGATGCCCGCGCCGCCGGCACGGATGCGCTCGGCCAGCGTGCCCTGCGGATTGAACTCCAGCTCCAGCTCACCGGCCAGGTACTGACGTTCGAACTCCTTGTTCTCGCCGACGTAGGAGCTGATCATCTTCTTGATCTGGCGGGTTTCCAGCAGCTGGCCGAGTCCAAAGCCGTCGACGCCGGCATTGTTGGAAATGACGGTCATGCCCTTGGTGCCGCTATCGCGCAGGGCGGCGATCAGGTGCTCGGGAATGCCGCACAGGCCAAAGCCGCCAGCCATGACGGTCATGCCGTCAAACGTCAGGCCTTCCAGAGCGCTCTTGGCGTCAGGGTAGAGTTTCCTCATCGCTTCCTCTTATTTTCATCGCCTGATGAAATTGGGCGTATCTGTTCGGTCTCTAGTGTGACCGGTCGCGAGGGGCAACCCCGGGGGCGGTCACAGGGTCGTGCCGTGCGTTACCGGATCGGTCGGCGGAGCGCCACGGACGCGGTACCGGGCGCCCTTGAACAGCAGTTTGATGGCTTCCCAATGAATGGCGGCGATGACCTTCCACGTCAGCAGCGGGTGGGACCAGAAGGCGCGGGCCAGAGTGCGGTCGTCGAGCGGGCGGTGACGGCCGGCAAAGGTCGCAGTCAGGATCGGCTCATCGCGGCGCCGGACGTTCACCGTCACCGAGATATCCTGCCCCGGCGGGCGGACGATGAAGTCATAGGTCATGCCCATGTCCATGAACGGGCTGACGAAGAAGCGTTTGGGCGCGGTTTGCCGACTATCGCCCCCTTCGCCTTCGGGGCAGGCGATCAGATAGCTGTGCCGCTCGCCGAAGGTGTTGGAGACCTCATAGACCAGCGCCGCCAGCGCGCCATCGGGGCGGTAGCAGAAATAGACGCTGAGCGGATTGAAGCCGTAGCCGAGGATGCGCGGCATGGTCAGCAGCCGGATCGGTCCGCCGTCCAGGTCGACGCCCGCGCCGGAAAGCTGATCCTCAATCTGGGCCCGCAGCGGGCGGGTGTCGCCCTTTCGGCCGTAGTCGCCGGCGTTCCAGCGCATCAGTCCCCACCGCCCGGGCCGCAGCCATTTCAGGCCTGACAGCCGGGCCTCGGCCGCGTCGAGGTCGAGCAGCAGCATATAGACGCGGTAGCCCAGCCGGTGGTGGAAGGGGCGCACCCGCCGGTGGGTGACCTCGCCGACATAGAGACCGAAGGCAGGCGGTGTCGTCACGCGGCCCTTTCCAGAGCGGCATCCGGATGCGGTCCGACGTGGATGCGTCCGCTCTCGTTATCGACCGACCAGGGCCGGCGCACTCCGCCCAGCTGTTCGGCCACGGCCAGACCGGACTGGATGCCATCCTCGTGGAAGCCCGACCCGAACCAGGCGCCACAGAACCAGACATTGCGCTGACCTTGCAGGCTCCACAGGTCCTTCTGAGCCGCGAGGGCGGCGCCGTTGAAGACGGGGTGCTCATAGTCCCATTCGCCGAGGATGGTGTCAGCGGCGGGCTCAAGCGCCGGGTTCAGACTGACGAACAGCGGCGGGCCCTTGAGGCTCTGAAGCTCATTCATCCAGTAGGTGACGCCGCCCTCGCCGGCGCGGGCGGAGTAGCCGACGTGGGTCCAGGCGGCCCAGGCCTTGCGGCGTTTCGGCATCAGGCGGGTGTCGCGGTGCAGGACGGCGCGATTGGGCCGGTAACCGATGGCGCCCAGCAGCTGGCGCTCCTCGGCCGACGGGGCCTCCAGCAGGGCCAGCGCCTGATCGGAATGGGTGGCCAGAACCACGGCATCGAAGCGCTCGAACCGCCCGTCGGCAAACCGCAGGGCCGCGCCGTCGCGGCCGCGGACGACGCTCTGGATGCCGGCGTTGGTGACGACCGAACCGCCAAAGTCAGCCAGCAGGCGGCTGACGTACTCGCGCGATCCGCCGGTCACCGTGCGCCACGTGGGTCGCACGTCATATTTGAGCAGGTTGTGGTTCATGTAGAACCGAACGAACGCCGCCGCCGGATAGTCGGTCATCTGGTTGAGGGTGCACGACCAGATGGCGGCGGCCTGGGGCAGCAGATGGGCGTCGCGGAACAGGGGGCCATAGCCCGACCGGGTCAGGTAGGCGTCGAGAGTCTCGCCGGTGCGCTCCAGTTCGGGAAGGTCGCGCGGCGCCTGTTTCTGAAAGCGCAGCAGGTCGCCGATCATGCGCCAGAATTTGGGGCTGGCGTAGTTGCGCTTCTGGGCGAACAGGGCGCTGACGCCGTGGCTGGAATACTCGAGCGCGCCGTCGTCCATCGACACGGCAAACGACATGAAGGCGGGCTGCGTCGGCACCGACAGATGCTCGAACAAGGCCTTCAGATTGGGATAGTTGGTCTCATTATAGACGATGAAGCCGGTATCGACGGCGGTCGTTTCGCCCGCATCCTCGACGGTGACCGTGTGGCTGTGGCCACCGATGCGGCTGTCGGCCTCATAGAGGGTCACCTGATGGCGCTTTGCCAGCAGCCAGGCGGCTGACAGGCCCGCAATGCCCGAACCGATCACCGCGATCTTCTGACCGGGGCCTGTCGAACCGGGGTCCGAATTCACCAGATGCGGGCTCATGTTCTCTCCCTGAAGCCGTCTTTGAGGCAGTTACGCGACGGGGTACAGGTCGGATGAGTCATCCAGGCTCCGGTTGGGGTCGTAAATGTAGGAAACCGGACACGTTCCGGCGGAGCCATTACGCCCGCGACGGCGTTTGGTTGCCATAGCAAAGCTTTATCGACGGGGCCCTTGATGAATCCAGCGACCGCCGCCATCCGCCAGCTTCAGGATGCGCCCTTTCCCGATCCGGTGACCCGCTGGGCCATCGACAGTCTGGTGTCGGAAGCGCGAAAGCGGCTGGATCGCGAGGCGCCGCACGATGAGGGCGCCTTTGCCCGGTCGATGGCCGAACGCCCGATTGCCGAGCACACCGATGCGGCCAATGACCAGCACTATGAACTGCCCCCCGAGTTCTTCGAAATCTGCCTGGGCGCGCGGCTGAAATATTCCTGCTGCCTGTATCCAACCGGCAATGAAACGCTGGACGAGGCCGAGGTCGCGGCGCTGGCCGAAAGCTGCGAGCACGCCGGGCTGGCGGACGGCCAGACAATTCTTGAGCTCGGCTGCGGCTGGGGCTCGCTCAGCCTGTGGATGGCCGAGCACTATCCGAACGCGCGGATCGTGGCGGTGTCGAACAGCCACGGCCAGCGGGGTCACATTGAGGCCCAGGCGCGCGCGCGCGGGCTCGGCAATCTGACCGTGATCACCTGCGACATGAACGATTTCGAGGCCCCCGCCGATCTGGTGGGTCAGGTGGACCGGATCGTTTCGATCGAGATGTTCGAACATATGGCCAACTGGCAGGCCCTGCTGACCCGGGCGCGCGGCTGGCTGAAGCCGGACGGGCGGATGTTCATCCACATCTTTACGCACCGCGATGCGCCCTACCGCTTTGACCACACGGACAACGGGGACTTTATCGCGCAGCACTTCTTTACCGGAGGGGTGATGCCCAGCCGGGGCCTGATCCGTCAGTTCCCCGACCTTTTCGAGGTCGAAAACGAATGGACCTGGAACGGCGAGCACTATGCGCGGACAGCGCGGCACTGGCTGGCCAATATGGATCAGAACGCCGACCGCGTGGCCGAGCTGATGGCGGAAACCTATGGCGAGGATGCGCGCCTGTGGACGCGGCGCTGGCGGCGGTTCTATCTGGCCACGGCGGGCCTGTTCGGAAATGACGGAGGCCGCACCTGGGCGGTCAGCCACTATCGCCTCAAGCCCGTGGCGGGCTGAGCAAGGGGAGAGCACCATGCTGAAATATCTGGCCGGTTATCTGGGCGCGGGTCTGGCGTTTGCGGCGATCGATGCCGTGTGGCTGACCACCATGACCAACCGCCTCTACAAGCCGATCCTGGGGCCGATCCTGGCGGACAAGCCGGACATGAAGGCGGCGGTGGCCTTCTATCTGATCTACATCGGCGGCATCGTGTTCTTCGCGATTTCGCCGGCGCTCCGGGACGGTGGACTGGGGCGGGCGGCGCTGAACGGCGCGGTCCTCGGCTTTGTCGCCTATGCCACCTATGACCTGACCAATCAGGCGACGCTGAATGTCTGGTCCAGTCGCCTGACCTTGATCGATCTGGCATGGGGCACGGTGTTGACCCTGTCGGCGTCGAGCATCGGCTATCTCGCCGCGCGCTGGGCCGAGAACCGCCTCGGCGGCTGACGCATTTTAACCCTGTTGTTCGCCACAGGCGCGCAAGCCCTGTTCTGAGCCACGAGATCGGTTAATCTGTCGGCGAGGCTCGGGTTGAGCCGCAGTATTCGTCGGGGGACGGCGTGCGCGCTGGCATCAATGCGTTGACGGTGGCCTTTGTGGTCGGGGTTCTGGCAGGCCTGCTGCTGACCCCGGACGGCCGCGCCTGGCTGAGCCATCCGACCCTCATGTTTGGCGGGCAGGCCAATGCGTCGGCGACGGCCGCCGAGACCGCAGCCGCTGAGGCCCCGGCCGAGGTGGAAGCCCCGGTCGCCCCCACCAGCAGCCTCAAGAGCCGCTATGCTGACGGCAGCCTGACCATCGGCGTGTTCGGGGACTCCATGGCCGACGGCCTGTGGGCGGCGCTGTACCGCGATCTTGGCGATCTGGACGGCGTCGATGTGGTCAAGTTCAGCGAGGTCTCGACCGGCCTCAGCCGCTATGACTATGTCGACATCCAGGCCAAGAGCACGCGCCAGCTGGCCGAGCAGCCGGTCGATGTCGCCATCGTCCTGTTCGGCACCAATGACGCCCAGGCCATTGTCATCGACGGCCAGATCCATCCGTTCGGCAGCGACGGCTGGAAGGTCGCCTATGCCCAGCGGGTCGACAATCTGGTCGCGCTGATGCGGTCGCGCGGCGCCGAGGTCTACTGGGTCGGCCTGCCCCGCATGAAGAGCAGCGGCTTTGACGGGCGTATGACGATCATCAACGACGTCGTCGAGGCGCGCATGACGGCGTTGGGCGTGCCCTATTTCGACACGGTCGCCCTGACCTCGAACGAGGCGGGCGGCTATGAGGCCTATCTGAGCGATGAGGACGGTCGTCGCCGTCTGATGCGGGCCGGGGATGGCATCCATATGAGCATGAGCGGCTATCTGCGCATGGCCGACCCCGTGGCCGATCGGCTGAAGGTCGATCTGGGCGTGGCAGAGGCCGAGGCCGCTACGGCGACGCCCTGACCCATGATGATCCAGGCCGCTGCGGCAGCTGTGATTCTCTCCCTGACGGTGGGCCTGTCGGCCTGTCGCGCGCAGACGCCTTATGTGCCGGTCGAGCGCCCTTCGCCGGGTGAGACGCTCTGTGGCACGCCGATCTGCGGGCCCGAATTCCTGGCATCTGCATTCCTGAAGCTGGAGGCGGCTGACGGCACGGGCGCCGGTCGCATCCACATTCTGCAGATCGGCGACAGTCATACGGCGGGCGACCAGATCAGCGGTCAGGTGCGCGGCCGCATGCAGGCCCGCTTCGGGCGCGGGGGGCGTGGGATCCTGCCGCCCGGCCTGCCCTATGTCGGCTATGCCCCGCGTCAGGTGAGCGTGACCGCGACCGGGGCCCGCTATCTGCCGGCTCCGCTGATTGCGGGCGGCATGCGGGTGCCCATGGGACTGGCCGGCGGCCAGGGGCGGCTGGAGGCCGGGGACCACCTGTCGATCATCCTCGATCCGGGCGTGCCCCTGACGACGCTCGGCGTCTGCGGTCAGGCCGGACCGGACCGGGGCACGCTGCAGATCGTCCCTGACATCGGTCTGCCGCAGGCCATCGCCTTTCGCCGGGAGAGCGCCGGGCCCCTGTGTGCCGAGGTGGCTCTGTCGCCCGGCGATGCAAACCTGACGCTGGTGGCCGTGGACACGCCGGTGGTGCTGGACGATGTCCGGCTGTGGGGAAAATGGGGCCTCAGCCTGTCCAATCTCGGCGTCGTCGGCTCGACCCTGATGGATCTGGAAGGGCGAGATGCGCCGACGGTCGAAGCCCAACTGCGCGCCGATCCGCCGGATCTGATCCTGCTGGCCTATGGCACCAATGAGGGGTTCGACGACGATTTCGATCCGTTGGCCTATGAGCAGGTGCTGCGACGCCGGATCGCCTGGCTGAGACAGGTCGCCCCTGATGCCGCCCTGATGATCATGGGCGCGCCGGACGGACTGCGCCGCCGCCAGACCTCCACGGGTCCACAACGCTGGTCACAGAGCTGTGGCAGCGAGGCGGAATGGCAGACGCCGCCGGCCCTCGCACTGGTCCGGGATGTGCAACGCCGGGTATCCGAAGACTTGGGTGTGGCATTCTGGGACTGGTACGGGCGTATGGGCGGGGCATGTTCGGCGGATCGACTGGCAGGCACTGGCGAGCCGTTGATGCGTGGCGACCGGGTGCATTTCACCGCGACCGGGGCCGAGTGGATCGGTGACATCCTGGCCGATGACCTGATGACCACCTTCGACGGCTGGCGCGCCAGCCGCACGGGCGGGAACTGACCGATGCTGTTTCCGACGCTCGCCTTCGGCGTCTTCTTCCTGTTCGTCTATTTCACCTCGTGGTCGCTGGACCGTGAGAATGGCCGCCGCAAGGTCTTCCTGCTGCTGGCCAGCTGGTTCTTCTATGCCCAATGGGACTGGCGGTTTGTCGGCCTGCTGATCCTGTCGGCGGTGCTGAACTGGGGCGTCGCCGCCCTGATCGCCCGCAACGACAATGCCACACAGTGCAAATGGCTGGTGGCGCTGGGCGTGCTGGTCAATCTGCTGATCCTGGGCTTCTTCAAATACTACGGCTTCTTCATCGAACAGATGGCCGATCTGCTGACCCAGGTCGGGTGGGAGCGGGATCTGCCGCTGTTGCAGGTGGTGCTGCCGGTCGGGATCAGCTTCTTCACCTTCCAGGGCATCAGCTATGTCGTGGACGTGCATCGCCGAACGACCGAGCCGGCCGACAGCCTGCTCGACGTGATGTTGCTGATGAGCTTCTTCCCGCAACTGGTGGCCGGCCCGATTATCAGGGCCTCTGACCTGTTGCCGCAGTTTGCCAGATCCCCGCGTCTGACGCGCGAGGCGGCGACGCTGGGTCTGCTTCTGATCGTCTGGGGGCTGTTCAAGAAGACGATCGTTGCCTCGGAGCTGTCCGTCAATCTGGTCGATCCGGTCTTCTTTGACCCGTCGGCCTATGGAGCGTTCGACATCGCCGCAGCCGTGTATGGCTATGCGGTCCAGATCTATTGCGACTTCTCGGCCTATTCTGACATGGCCATCGGGACCGGCCTGCTGCTCGGCTATTCCTTCCCGCGCAACTTTGACCAGCCCTACCGGGCCTCCTCGATGCAGCAGTTCTGGCGCCGCTGGCACATCAGCCTTTCCAGCTGGCTGCGCGACTATCTGTATGTGCCGCTTGGCGGGGGCAAGAAGGGCCTGTGGTCGTCAAGCCTCAATGTGATGATCACGATGTTGCTGGGAGGGCTGTGGCACGGGGCTGCCTGGACCTTCGTCGCCTGGGGGGCACTGCACGGCGGGGTTCAGGTGATCGAGCGGCTGGGCCGTGCCGCCTTCGGGGGACGAAAGGTGATCCCGACGGCGGTCGGCGTGCTGGTCACCTTCCACATCGTCTGCCTGGGCTGGATCCTGTTCCGGGCCGAGACCTTTGAGCTCGCCTGGGCCATGCTTGAGGGACTGGGACGGATGGGTCCGCTGGCCGTAACCACGCCCTTCATGCTGGGCCTGATCGTCATCGGTCTGGGCATGCACTGGCTGCCGCCGCGCGCGGCCGAGGGGCTGGCGCTGCGGCTGAAGGCGGCACCGTCGCTGACGCTGGGCCTGCTGGTCGGAGCGGCCTTCCTGCTGGTCGAGGCCATGCGCCCGGACGGCGTGGCCCCCTTCATCTATTTCCAGTTCTAGGGGAGGGTAGAGCACCATGGCCGATCATCCCGACGACCCCAAAGATCCTCGCGACCCCCAGGATCCCGTCGATCCGTTCCCGACTGATTTCCCTCAGCCTCCGCCGTCGCGCTTCCCGCCGGTCGGACAGGAGATCATGCCGCCGGTCGAGACCCCGGCCTCGCCGCCGGCGGATCCGGGCGATCCGCCCAGCGACTGGAACGCCGGAGCCGACGCGCATGACCTGCCGTTGGACACAAAGCGGCCCAGTCGGCTGAAAGTCCTGGGGCAAATGGCCTTTCCGCCGCCGCCGCCCGCCGACGAAGAGGTCCTCGCCGCGCGCGACCGTCGCTGGACCACTCGGGTGATCCTGGTCGTCGCCGTCTTCATGTTGGTCTTCAACGGGGCCTCGATCCAGAACTGGGCGCGGCAGCAGGCGCCGAACTGGTTCACCGTCACCGTGCAACAGGTGGCCGATGTCTGGATGACCCAGGTGTCGCAACTGGGTGCCGACCGCCCGCGTCAGGCCATCCGCGACGCCTATCAGGACGCCCACGACGCCCGCTTTCCGGGGCAGGACCCGGCCTGAGGTAATCGCGCGCTTGACCCGCGCGACCCCCGGCCCCTAGCTTGCCGCGCCCTTGCAGTCGGGGCGCTTTATCGGGGTGGATCACATGCGGCGTCGTCACTGGATGAATGGACTTTCGGCTCTGGCGGTGATGACCGCTGTCCCGGCGATGGCGCTGGCGGCGATGGCCCCTTCGGCCGTGCTGGCCCAGGCGGCCGCCACCGACCCCGTCGTCTATCAGCAGCCGCCGGCCCCGATCGCCCAGATCCTTGACACTCTGCCCAGTCCGGCGCCAAGCCTGAGCCCGGACAGCGACACCCTGGCCCTGTTCGATCGCTCGAATCTGCCGCCGATTTCGGAGCTGGCCGAGCCCATGCTGCGGCTGGGCGGCTATCGCATCAATCCGCGCAACACCGGCCCGGCCAACAGCCGGGTCAGCTGGCTGACAGGGCTGAGCCTCAAGGGTCTGGACGGCGCCGAGGCCGAGGCCGTTGCCCTGCCCGAGGGCGCGCGCTTCACCTCGCCAAGCTGGTCGCCGGACGGGAACGGCATCGCCTTACTGATGGATGAGCCCGAGGGCCTGGCCCTGTGGGTGGTGGATGTCGACAGCCGCGAGGCGCGTCGCCTGACCGCCCCGGTGATCAATGCGGCCGCCGGCACGGGTATCGACTGGCTGCCTGACAGCTCCGGGCTTTTGGTCCGGGCCATCCCGGAGGG
The DNA here is from genome assembly GCF_002341485.1 of Brevundimonas sp. UBA2503. Taxonomy (NCBI): domain Bacteria; kingdom Pseudomonadati; phylum Pseudomonadota; class Alphaproteobacteria; order Caulobacterales; family Caulobacteraceae; genus Brevundimonas; species Brevundimonas sp. UBA2503. The sequence continues at coordinate 141,308 of NZ_DDOD01000011.1, forward strand.
CCGCGGCGCCGCCCCCGACGTGACCCGTCCGCCGTCCGGCCCGATCGTCGAGGAAAGCATGGGCCGCGCCGCGCCGGTCCGTACCTATCAGGACCTGCTGTCCAGCCCGGGCGACGAGGCCCTGTTCGACCACTATTTCACCAGCCAGCTGATGCTGGTGCCGCTGGACGGCCCGGCAAAGCGGATCGGCCAACCCGGCGTGATCCTGGATGCCTCCCTGTCGCCGGACGGGCGCTTCATTCTGCAGACCGTGGCCAAGCGGCCCTACAGCTATGTCGTGCCCGCGCGCCTGTTCCCGGCCGATGTCGTGGTCACGGACCTGAACGGTCAGCCGGTGCACAGGGTCGCCGACCTGCCGCTGCGGGACAATGTGCCGACGCCGTTCGATGCCGTGCCAACCGGCCCGCGCTCGGTCCAATGGCGGGCCGATGCCGACGCCACCCTGGTCTGGGTCGAGGCGCTGGACGGGGGCGATCCCGCCAATGAGGTCGCCGCCCGCGACCGCGTGCTGATGCTGGATGCGCCCTTCAGCGGTTCGCCGACCACCCTGATCGACCTGCCGGAACGCTATGCCGGCATCCAGTGGGGGCGCGACGACGTCGCCCTGGTCAACACGCGCTGGTTCAACACCCGCCACGAGATGCGCTTTGTCGTCGACCCGTCCAACCCGGGTGAGGGGCGCAAGCTGATCGATCGCAACTATCAGGATCGCTACAACGATCCGGGCTCTCCGGTCATGGAGGACAATGGTCGCGGCCGCGCGGTGATCCAGTTCGCGAATAACGGCTCTGCCATGCTGATGTCGGGGCAGGGGGCGACGCGCGAGGGCGCCTATCCCTTCCTCGCGGCCATGGACCTTGGGACCGGCGAACAGACCGAGCTGTGGCGCTCGGCCCCGGGTGAGTATGAGACCCTTGTCGGCATTCTGGACGACGAGGGCACGCGCCTGGTGACCCGCCGCGAGACCCTGACCGAGCCGGCCAATATCCAGCTGCGCGACCTGTCGGACGGCAGCCGCACGGCCCTGACGGCCTTCCCCGATCCGGCGCCGCAACTGGCCAATGTCACCCGCCAGCTCATTACCTATGAGCGCGCCGATGGCGTGCAGCTGTCGGGCACACTGTATCTGCCCGCCGGCTATGACAAGGATCGCGACGGCCCGCTGCCGCTGATCATGTGGGCCTATCCGGCCGAGTTCACGGACGCCAGCGTCGCCGGCCAGGTGGTCGACACCGGCAACCGGTTCGTGCGTCCGGGCGGCTCCAGCCACCTGTTCCTGCTGACCCAGGGCTATGCCATCCTCGACAACCCCTCCATGCCGATCATCGGCGTCGACGGGGCTGAGCCCAATGACACCTATATCGAACAGCTGTCGGCCTCGGCGTCGGCAGCGATCGATGCTGTGGTCGAGATGGGCGTGGCGGACCGGGACCGGATCGCCGTCGGGGGCCACAGCTATGGTGCCTTCATGACGGCCAATTTGCTGGCGCACACCGACCTGTTCCGGACCGGGATTGCGCGGTCGGGGGCCTACAACCGCACCCTGACCCCGTTCGGATTCCAGGCCGAGCAGCGCACCTACTGGCAGGCTGGCGACACCTATACAGAGATGTCACCCTTCACCTATGCCGATCAGGTCAATGAGCCGATCCTGCTGATCCACGGCGAGGCGGACGACAACTCCGGCACCTTCCCGGTCCAGTCCGAGCGCTTTTATGCGGCGCTGAAGGGCCACGGGGCGACGGTTCGCTATGTCGTGCTGCCGCTGGAGGCGCACGGCTATCGCGCGCGCGAGTCCGTCGGTCATACCTTGTGGGAAATGACCCGCTGGCTGGACCAGTACGTCAAGAACGCCGGCCCCCGCGAGTAGGGGGCAGGTGCCGCATACCGTCAGTTTTCGACAGGTGTGCCACGACGGCTGACCGTTCCATCCTTCCTCATCAGCAGGGAGTCTGGAATGGCGGTTCAATCATATCTGAAGGCAGGCGCGGCGGCTCTGGTGGGGGCGCTGTCGCTGTCGGGCTGCATGTCGCTGATCACCGGGGGGGACCTGATCCGCGAGGGGGAGCCCATGGCTCGGTTCACCTTCGAGAACCGGTCGCAGAGCCAGCCGTTTGACACCATCCTGATCTCAACGTGTGATGCCTCGTCCTATGGCCTCGACCGGCTGCCCGAGGGCGTGGTCGTGCGCCCGGGGCAGTCCTACAGCTGGGACGTCTCGGCCGGCTGCTACGACATCATGGTCGGCAATGTCGGTGACGGTTCGACGCCGGGCAAACGTATCCGGATCCCGGCCAATACGCGCTTCACCCTGTACTATACGGGGGAGGGGTCCGACCCCTATCGGCAAGAGGTTCGCTGACGGCGGCAGGTTCGGCGAAACGACCCCCCGCGGGTAGATTCGTACCACCAAGGTATTTCTGCGAGAAGTAATGCCGGATTCCGATCGCCCGGTACACAATGCCTTTGAACACGTTCGCCCGGGGGCATAAAGGAGGGGGATGGCATTTGAACCTGTTCCGCTCCAGTCGCTGGAGCGCGGCTATCTCAGGGTCTTGCGCATTCGGTCAGCCCTCGGCTGGTTGATCGCTTTGGCGGTGGCGGTGGCGGTCGAAGTGTTCCTGCACTGGCGCACAGACATTTCGTCCGGTTTCGTTGTCGGAGCCGTCGGCCTGTTTGGCGTGGTCTCGATCATATTCCTTGTCCCGCGTCGCTGGCGGCGCTGGGGTTATGCCTTCACGGATCGCGAGCTGCACGTCGCCTATGGCTGGTTCACGCGGGTCTACACCGTCGTCCCGGTCTCTCGCGTTCAGCACATCGACGTAAGCCAGGGGCCGATCGAGCGGAGTGCCGACGTTGCGACCCTGATCCTGCACACGGCTGGGACCGAGAACAGCCTGGTGGCGCTCTCGGGCATCAGTCGCCAGCGGGCCGAGGACATCCGCGATGTGATCCGCAGCCGGATCAGCGACGCGCCCTGGTGAGCGCCCCTGAACCGACAATCGCTGAGGTCATGCCGCCGCGGCGGCTGGACCCGCGCACCATCCTTGTTCAGTCCGTGCAGGGCGCACCGTCTCTCGTCCTGGGGATTCCCATCGTACTGGCGTGGTCGCGGGGGGAAGGCATAGCGCTGGGGTCCCTGTTGATCGGGATGTCGCTGCTGGTGGCCATCGCCCTGATCTCCGCCTGGCTGCGTTGGTACACCTTTACCTATCAGATCCTGCCCGGGCAGATCGTGATCGCGCGCGGTCTGATCAAGCGAACTCGCCGGTCAATCCCTGCCGAGCGCATTCAGGATGTTTCGATCAAGCAAGGACCCTTGTCCCGGGTCATCGGGATTGCGGAAGTCCGCATCGAAACCGGCGGCGGGGAGGCCGACGAGGGCCGGCTGGTCAGCGTCAGTCTCCCTGAAGCGCACAGGCTCCGCGAGGTCATCCGCAGCATTCGGGTGGGCGGGACCGGTGCCGAGGCCAGCAGCGAGGACGGCACGGCCGAAGCCGAGGCCCTGCTGTTTCAGATGGGCATGCCGCGTCTGCTCTTTTCCGGAGTGTTCAACTTCTCGCTGGTCTGGATCGCGGGCATTTTCGGGGCTTTGCAGTACCTAGAACAGGTACTCGGCTATGGCTGGGACCGGTGGCGGGAAGTGGTCGGCGTGACCGAGCAGGCGATTCAGTCGCAGCTCAACGGAATGGTTCTGCTGAGTGTCGCCGGCTTCGCTGTAGCCCTCGGAGTACTGGCCGGGGTGACCCGAACGGTGCTGCAGAACTTTGGCTTCACGCTTACCTATGACGACGCACGGTTTCGCTATCGACGGGGCCTGTTGACCCGAAGCGAAGTGGTGGTGGCCAAGCGTCAGATCCAGTTGGGCTTGGTCGAGCGCGGTGCCGTGAGCGGGGGACTTGGCTGGTCCGCGCTCAAGGTTCAGACGCTCGGAGGCGGCGACCAGGTCTCGGGCCGGCAGGAACTGGCCCCGTTTGCGAGGTCTCATGAGCTGGCCCCCATAATCGCCCTCGCCGGGCTTCCCCCGTTTGATCGTTCGCACCTGAAGGCCGTCTCCGGGTGGCATATCCTGCGCGGCCTCATCGGGATGGTGGTGCTCCCGACGGCAATCCTGCTGGTGGTGTCGCTCTTCTACCCGATCGCCGCGCTGCTGCTGGTCGCAATGCCCGTCATGCTCGGGGTGGCCTTGCTGCGCCGCCGTCGTCACCGGTATGGGCTGGCTGCGACCAGCCTGCAGGTGACGCGCGGCGTGCTGGTGCGGCGCGAATGGACGGTGCCGTACGGCAATGTCCAGTCCGTCACGGTGCGCCGTGGGCCCTTTCAGAGACTGGTCGGTATTGCAACCGTGCGGATCGACACCGCGGGGGGCAGCGGGATCAACGGCCCACGAGTCCATGACATTCAGGACGCCCGGGCGGAGGCGCTTGTGCGCGACCTGATCCGGCGCGTGGAAGCCCTTCGGACCTCGACCGATACCGACCCAGCGTAGGGCGGAAGACGCTTGCCCAGCGCGGACTGGCCTCGGCTGCGCCGGACAGGTTGCCGACAGCGAAGCGTCTAGAGCGATGTCCTTAATGAAGAAACGATGGTGGGTGATGTAGGGTTCGAACCTACGACCCGCTGATTAAGAGTCAGCTGCTCTACCAACTGAGCTAATCACCCGCATCGTCCTAGCGGGCACTGGGCCCGGGTGCGCGAAGGGGCCGGACATACTGTCTCGCTCGGGCGAAGGCAAGGCCGATTTCGCCCCGCGGGCTGCGGCGTTAAGCTGCGCCCTCTGAGTCGGAGAGGGCACAATGGCACGTCGGGATCTGAGCGGAGCGGTCGACTTTGCCGTGCTGGAGGCCATGACCGGCGGCGATGACACCATCTCGGAGGAAGTGCTGACTCTGTTCGTGCAGCAGGCCGGCCTGTGGTCGCCGATGCTGGACGTCCGCCACGAGGGCTGGCGCGACGCCGCCCATACGGTCCGGGGGGCGGCGGCCGGCATCGGGGCGGGCGCGCTGGCCGAGGCCTGTGCCGTTGCGGAGGCCGCAGACAAGGCCGAAGCGCCGCCCCTGCTGGACCGGGTCAGGGATGCGTTGGACGTGGCGTTAGCCGACGTCGCGGCCTGGCGGCATGAACTGATGCTGCGGGGGCTGAGGGGTTAACTTCGAATCTGGCCCCGGGTACGGTCCCAGGTGGCGAATTCGTGAGCGATGCAGCGGTCGATCAGCAGCCGCCAGACCGGCTCGGCGATGTCGGGTGACAGACCCGCGTCCCGCGCAGCGGACAGCACCTTGGCCACCACATCCTCGATCCGGGCGTCGTCGTGGACCACGTCGCGGCTCGGCTTGATGCGGGCGGCGGCCTCCATATAGCCCTGACGCTCGGCCAGCAGGGCGACCAGCGCCCGGTCCAGCGCATCGACACCCTGCCGGACCTCGGCCATGGAGGTGCAGTCGCCCGGCGCGGTGCGACGGTCCACGGGGATGCTATCCGACAAAGGCGCGCTCCAGCACATAGTCGCCCGGCTCGGCGTTCGAGCCTTCCTTCAGGCCATAGGTCTCCAGCAGTTCGCCGGCTTCCTTGATCATGGCCATGGAGCCGCACAGCATGACCCGGTCGGTGTTGGGCGAAAAGCCGATGGGCAGTTGCAGGTCAGCGAACACATCGCCCGAGCGAATGCGGTCCGTGATCCGGCCCGGGGTTTCAAACCGCTCGCGGGTGACGGTGGGGTAGTAGGTCAGTTGGGCCTTTGCCTCGTCGCCGATCAGCGGATCGTCATGGATGCCCGCAGTAAAGAAGTCGCGATAGGCCAGATCGGCGACCTGACGCACGGTGTGGCAGACGATCACCTGTCCGAAGCGGCTGTAGGTGTCCGGATCGCGTGCGACCGACAGCCAGGGCGCCAGCCCCGTGCCCGTGCCGATCAGCCACAGCCGCTCGCCCCCGGTCAGCGCATCCAGCACCAGCGTGCCGGTCGGCTTCTTGCCCATCAGCACGGTGTCGCCCGGCTGGATCTTCTGCAGGCGCGAGGTCAGGGGGCCGTCCGGCACCTTGATCGAAAAGAACTCCAGTTCCTCGGCCCAGTGGGGGCTGGCGATGGAATAGGCGCGCAAAACGGGCTTGCTGCCATCCTCACCCGGCAGGCCAATCATGACGAACTCACCCGAGCGGAAGCGGAAATCCTCGGGCCGCTCGAGGGTGAAGCTGAACAGCTGGTCGGTCCAGTGGTGCACCGACAGCACCTTCAGCGCATGGTGGGGCGACGGCCGGGCAGGGGCAGTGTCGGCCGGGATGGACGAAAGGGTCTGGGTCATTGCCGCCCTATCTAGAGCGTGACGCCCGCCAGCGAAACCCGGGTGAGACGTTCCGTCTGCCGGATGCATTTCCGGGGTGACGATCCGGCCAAGCCGCACTAGCGTGCGGCCCATGCAAACCTCGACCCTTCGACACACCGTCTCCGCCCTCACCCTTGTTTCCGCGACCGCCATGGCCGGTCTGGCCCAGGCCCAGGAGGCGGCCGATCCGTCCATCCTGACACCCGAGCGGGTATTCTCCAGTCCGTCGCTGAACGGACCGGTGGCGCGCGGCGTCAGCCTGTCGCCGGATGGCCAGCTGGTCGCCTTCCTGCGCTCACGCGAGGACGATGTGGATGTGCTGGACCTGTGGGCCGTGTCGGTCGACGGCGGCGAGCCGTTCAAGCTGATCGACGCCCGCGCCCTGGTACCGGACGCCGGGGAACTGTCCGAGGCAGAAAAGGCCCGGCGCGAGCGCATGCGGATCAGCGCCCGGGGCGTCGTCGAATACGCCTGGGACCAGCAGGGCCGCTATATTCTGGCGCCGCTGGAGGGCGACATCTTCCTGGCCGAGCGTGACGGCGGGGCAGTGCGCCGCCTGACCGAGACCGGGGCCGACGAGATCGACGCCAAGGTCAGCCCGGACGGCAACTATGTCTCGTGGGTGCGGGATCAGGATCTGGTCGTCTATGATCTGGCCAGTGGCCGCGAGATGGCCATCACGACGGATGGCGAAGGCCTGATCACCTGGGCCACGGCCGAGTTCATCGCCCAGGAAGAGATGGACCGCGACACCGGCTATTGGTGGAGCCCGGACGAACGCTACATCGCCCTGCAGCGCACCGATGAGTCGACTGTCGACATCGTTCCGCGTCTCGACATCACCGGCGGCGGCGCCAGCGTCATCGAGCAGCGCTATCCCCGCGCCGGACGACCCAATGCCATCGTCGACCTCTATGTGCACGACCGCACGACGGGCGAGCGGGTCAAGGTCGACCTCGGCGACAATGCCGACATCTATCTGGCCCGCGTGGCGTGGTCGGTCGACGGTGAGACCCTCTATGTCCAGCGCCAGTCGCGCGACCAGCAGACGCTGGACCTGATGACCGTGGACCCGACGACGGGCGAGTCTCGGGTGATCCTGACCCAGACCAGCCCGGCCTGGGTCAGCCTGACGCACAACTTCAGACCTTTGGCCGACGGGCGCTTCATCTGGTCGTCGGAAGAGAGCGGCTGGCGGCACCTGTATCTGTATGACCGCGACGGCACGCTGATCCGCCCGATCACGACCGGCGACTATGCGGTCAAGGCGCTGGACGGAATCAACCTTGCGACCGGCGACGTCTTCTTCACCGCCTCGATGCGCGACGGCGAGGAATATCCGATCGAGCAACAGTTGTTCCGGGCCAGCCTGAACGAGACCGTCACCCCGGTCGAGGTGACCCCGCGCGGCGGCTGGTGGTCAGCCTCGGTGAATTCCACGGGCACCGCCTATGTCGGCAACTATACCGATCTTCAGACCCCGCCGCAGTCGGCCCTTTACCGGATCGACGGCACCCGGGTGCGCTGGATCGAGGAGAACCGGCTGGACGAAAACCACCCCTTCTTCCCCTATGTCTCGCGCCGCCAGACCCCGACCTTCGGTACGCTGGAAAGCCATGGCGAGACCCTGGTCTGGCAGATGACCACGCCGCCGGGCTTTGATCCGGCAAAGACGTATCCGGTCGTCATGCAGGTCTATGGCGGCCCGTCGGGCGGGGGCGTGCGCAACAGCTGGCAGGCCTCGACCACTCAACTGTTGACTGAGGCCGGATATATCGTCTTCCGCCTCGACAATCGGGGCGAGGGCGAGCGCTCGACGAAGTTCAAACAGGCGCTTTATCTGACGATGGGTCAGCCTGAGATCGAGGATCAGGTTCGTGCAGCCAACTATCTGAGAACGCTTCCGTTCGTAGACGACGATCGCATCGCCGCCATGGGCTGGAGCTACGGCGGTTTCATGACCCTGCACATGCTGACCGAGCCGGAAATGGGCCTCGCGGCCGCGATTTCGGGGGCGCCGGTCACGGACTGGAGCCTCTACGATACCCACTATACCGAGCGCTTCATGTCGACGCCGGAGGCCAACCCCGAGGGCTATGCGGCCTCGGACGTGGTCGATCAGCTGGACCAGCTGACCGGACGGCTGTTGCTGATGCACGGCATGGCCGACGACAATGTCATCTTTGAAAACACCACCCGCGTGCTGGACTCGCTGCAGGGCCAGAGCATTCCGTTCGAAACCATGCTCTATCCCGGTCAGCGCCACGGCATCCGGGGCAATGAGCGGGGGCTACACCAATGGCGAACCTATCTGGACTTCCTCGACCGCACGATCGGATCACGCTCGCCGCACGCGGACTGATCGGCGCCAGCCTGCTGGCCCTGACGCTGGGCGGATGCATCAGTGTCGAGGTCACGCGGACGCACGACTGGAGCGCCGCTGAAATCGAGGCGGCTGAGGCTGCGGAGCGGGCTGCCGATGTTGCGTGGGCCGCTGCCGAGGCAGGGGATGCAGACTGCCTGGAACTGCCGGACGATGTAGCAGAACTCTGCATTGACGACCGGCGGACCACTAATGCGGTCATCACCTGGTCGCCATCGGTAACGGAGATCGACTGGGCGCCGGGCGACGGCATTCGCGGCATGCCGATCCTGCTGAAGGACAATATCGAGACCTTCGACATGCCGACCACGGCGGGGTCGATGGCGCTGATCGATAATGCGCCGGGGCGGGATGCGCCGCTGGTCGCGAGCCTGAGGGCCGAGGGGGCCGTGATTCTCGGCAAGGCCAATCTGTCGGAGTGGGCCAATATCCGGTCGTCGGAGTCGATCAGCGGCTGGAGCGCCGTCGGCGGCCTGTCGCGCAATCCCTATGCGCTGGATCGCAACACCTGCGGCTCGTCGGCGGGGTCGGCGGCGGCGGTCGCGGCCGGTCTGGCGCCAGCAGCCATCGGCACCGAGACGGACGGCTCGATCACCTGTCCGGCGGCCATCAACGGCATCGTCGGCTTCAAGCCCACCGTGGGGCTGGTGTCGCGCACCCATATCGTTCCGATCAGCCGCAGCCAGGACACCGCCGGCCCCATGACCCGCACTGTGCGCGATGCCGCCGTGGTGCTGACGGTCATCGCGGGCAGCGATCCCGCCGATCCCGCGACGGCCGAGGCCGACGCGCACCGCGTGGACTTTGCCGCAGGTCTCGACGCGGGGTCGCTGCGCGGCCAGCGGATCGGCGTGATGCGGTTCCTGACCGGCTATTCGACCGGCACGGATCTGGTGTTTGAGGAAAACCTCAGGGCTCTGGAAGAGGCTGGCGCCATTCTGGTCGACATCACCGAGGGCCCCAACCGCGGCGCCATCGGCGGGGCCGAGTTCGCCGTGCTGCTGACCGAGCTGAAGGTCGACCTCAACCTCTATCTGGCCTCGACCGATCCGGCCCAGGTTTCGACCCGGACGCTGGCCGATGTGATCGCCTTCAACGAGGCCACGCCGCGGGAGCTGGCCCTGTTCGGCCAGAACATCTTCATCGCCGCCGAGGCGACGGAGGGTCTCGACGATCCGGACTATATCGCGGCACGCGAGCGCTCGTTCCGGCTGGCGGGCCCCGAGGGCATCGACAAGATGATGGGCGACCACAATGTCATGGTGCTGATCGCACCGACCACGGGCCCGGCCTGGTCGATTGATGTGGTCAATGGCGACAACTATCTGGGATCGGCCAGCCAGCTGGCGGCCGTGGCCGGCTATCCGCACCTGACCGTGCCGATGGGCTTCGTCGACGGCCTGCCCGTCGGCATGAGCTTCATCGGCGGCAAGTGGCAGGACCAGCAGGTCCTGTCGTTCGGCTATGCCTTTGAACAGGCCACACAGGCGCGGCGCGACCCGGAGTTCGCCCCGTCGGTCGACCGGATGGAGGCGGTGGCCCCACTGCTGCGGCCGCTGCCGTAACGGACGGCGTCCGTGCAGGGCTACTGGGGATCAGGCAGGGGCACCTGGTGCATGGCGAGGTAGTCGAGTGGAAAGGCTCGTGCCACCTGGCTCGAGCCAATCTCCGTGAAATATAGCACCCACACCTCGCCTGCTGGCGGCAAAGGAGTTTGGCCGCACCCGTCGCTGCTCATCGTGACCGAGAAGGTGAACTCGGTAGGCCCCTGAACGGCCTGGGATGGCGAGATGCTTGCAGCGTGAACTGTCCATGTGTTCCAGCCCGGATTTTCCACTCGTTCAGCTGAGGTAACTGTCGCGAGCAATCTGCCTTCGTAGGCGGCCAACTGCTCGGCTCGCGGCACGAGGTACCGACAGGCGACGGCGCTGTTGGCCAGACCAGCTGTTGCCAACACCGTTGCAACACCGACAATGAGCGAAGAGCGTCTCAAAGGTCTGCCTCTCTTCCTCGAAGGCCGGCCCAGTTCAGGCGCAGCGTACGCAGCCCGAAACGGATCAGGCGGGGGCTGAGCAGGAGAATCCCGATTGCCAGCGATGTATCGGTCGAAATGACGGTGAGGTCGCCGCCGAACAGATCGTGCCAGTTCCGGGTGAGCGCCACGATGAACACGGCCGGAAGCACACAGCCCAGCAGGGTGAAGATCGTCCCGTTCAGCAGCCCGGCGAGAGCCTGTTCCTTGTCCTTGGGCGGTTCCATGTCCGGCACCTTACGGCAGCGGTACCGGACAGCAAGGGACAGGCTCAGTCGATCGGCTGGTGGGTGAAGCCGCTGACGCCAGCCAGGGGCCGGCTGTCGCGTTCGATCTCGACCTCGCTTTCGGCATAGACGACCAGCAGTTCGGCCAGACAGGTCAGGGCGTTCAGGTGGATGCGCTCATAGCCGTGGCTGGCGTCGATGCCGAAGGTCAGCAGGGCCGTGCGGATGTCCGCGCCCGACTCGAGCGCCGAGGCCGAGTCTGACCGGTAATATCGGAACACATCCTTCTGCAGGGCGATGTCGTGGTCTCGCGCCAGCCGGGCCAGCTTGCGCGACAGGTGCCAGTCGAACGGCCCGGTCTGGTCGGCCATGGCCAGGGTGACGCCGAACTCGGACGAATTCTGGCCGGGCGCGGTCGTGCCGTTGTCGATGGTGATCATGGCGGCGACGTCGGGGACCAGCACGGACGAGGCGCCGACACCGACCTCCTCGGCGATGGTGATCAGCGCATAGGTATCGACCTCGGGCGTGCGGCCCTCGCGGACCATACACTCCAGCGCCGCCAGCAGGGTCGCGACCCCCGCCTTGTCGTCCAGATGGCGCGAGACGATGTAGCCGTTGTCGAGGAATTCCGGTTGGGGGTCGATGGCGATGATATCGCCAACCTCTACACCCAGGGCTTCGGTCGCGGCACGGTCATAGACCCGTTCGTCGATGCGCAATTCGACCTGGGTCCAGGCGACAGGCTGGGTGTCGACCTCCTCGTTGAAGGTGTGGCCCGAGGCCTTGAGCGGCAGGATGGTGCCCCGGAACCGCTGGCCTTCGGAGAAGATCGTGGCCCGCGCGCCCTCGGCAAAACGCGACGACCAGTGCCCGATCGGCACGACCTCGAGGCGGCCATTCTCCTTGATGCGCTTGACCTGGGCACCCAGGGTATCGACGTGGGCCACCAGCGCCCGGGCAGGCTTGGCCTCCTTGCCCGCCAGTTTGGCCCGGATCGCCCCGCGCCGGGTCAGATCGAACGGAATTCCCAGCCGCTCCAGCTCGCGACAGACCTCCCAGACGGCCTCATCCGTATAGCCCGTGGGGCTTGGGATGTTCAGCAGGCGCGACAGGCGCTCGGTCAGATAGGCAGAGTCGATAGAGGGAAGGGTCATGCGTCTCCTTGGTTTCAGCTGGTCAGGGCCACGCGGCTGGCCGCGGCCCCGGACAGGGGGAACAACAGGTCGATGAACCGCTCGGCCGTGGGCTGGGGTTCATGGTTGGCCAGACCGGGGCGCTCATTGGCCTCGATGAAGTGATACTCCGGACCCCGGTGGTCGGGAACCATCAGGTCGATGCCGGTGACCGAGATGTCGATGGCGCGGGCGGCCATCACGGCGGCATTGATCAGGGCGGGATGCACCTCGCCCGTCACATCATGGATGGTGCCGCCCAGATGCAGATTGGCGGCCTTGCGGACGCGGATTTCCTCACCGGCCGGGGCCACGTCATCGAAGCCGTAGCCCGCTTCGGCCAGGGTGCGCCGGGCTTCGGCATCCAGTGGGATGCGCGACTCTCCGCCGGTCGCGGCCGCACGCCTCCGGCTCTGGTGGGCGATCAGATCGCGCAGGGTCGACCGCCCGTCCCCCACCACGCGCGGCGGGCGACGAATGGCGGCGGCCACGACCTTGAAGTCGATGACCACCAGCCGCAGGTCCTCGCCCTCGACATGGTCCTCGACCAGCACTTCGGGACAGAGGGCGCGGGCTTCCGCAATGGCGGCCTGAACGTCGTTCAGCGTGGTGAGGCCCACGGCCACGCCCTTTCCCTGTTCGCCGCGCGCGGGCTTGACCACCAGGGCGGGACGGCCGGCCAGCGCTGCGGTCAGGGCCTCGGTATCTTCCGGATCATAGCGCTGCGGCACCGTCAGTCCGGCGTGTTCGACAATGCGGCGGGTCATCCGCTTGTCGTCACAGATGCTGACGGCGACGGCCGAAGTCAGTTCCGACAGGCTTTCGCGACAGCGGATCGACCGGCCGCCCCAGGTCATGCGCACCAGTCCGCCCTCGGCATCGAGGACATCGGTGGCAATCCCCCGGCGCCGCGCCTCGTCGACGATGATCCGGGCATAGGGATTGAGGTCGCTGGCCGGGTCGGGGCCCTTGAACAGCGGTTCGTTGATCGGATTCTTGCGCTTCACCCCGAAGAAGGAGACACGGCGAAAGCCCAGCTTCTCATAGAGGGCGATGGCCTGTTCGTTGTCGTGGATGACCGACAGATCCATATAGGCCAGCCCACGCGTGCGGAAATGCTCGGCCAGGCGCCGGACCAGGGCCTCGCCCACGCCCGGCTGGGTGGCCTGCGGATCGACCGCCAGACACCAGAGCGACGAGCCTTCCTCGGGGTCGGAAAACGCCTTGACGTGATCGACGCCCGTGACCGTGCCGATGATGGCGCCGGTGGTTTCGTCCTCCGCGACGAAATAGGTCAGGGCGCGATCGTCCTTGCGGCTGGAAAAGAAGTCGGGCCGGATCTGCACCATGCGCCGGGCGGCATAGATGCGGTTGGTCGCCTCTATGTCGTCCTCGGACGCCAGTCGGCGGACGGTGAAGCCCCGGGGCTGGCGTCGGCCAGGGCGATAGGTGGCCAGTTCCAGCCGGAAGGTGTGCGACGGGTCGAGGAACACCTCCTGCGGGGCCGAGGCCAGCAGCACATGCGGGTTGCGCACATAGAAGGCGATGTCGCGCCGGTCCGGGCCCTCGGACCGCAGGGCCTCGATCAGGGGCTGGGCATCGGAGAACGTCTGGGCGAACAGCAGCCGCCCCCAACCCATGTCGAGCACGGCGTCGGGCGTCATCTCGCGCTCGGCGCCGCCGACCATGGGCTTCAGGCCCTCATGGCGCATGCGTTTCAGGCGATGCGGCGCCGCGCGTGGCTTTTGACGGGGCGCGTCAGACGCCATGGGACTGCAGCCACATTTCCAGAACCGCGACCTGCCACAGCTCGGACCCGCGGAGGGGGGTGATGTGATCGCGCGGGTTTTCGAACAGGGTCTCCAGATACGGGCGCTGGAACAGGCCCCGCTCGCGCGCGACCTGACTGTTCAGACTGTCGCGGACCATCTCGAGATAGGGCCCGTCGATGTATTTGAGGGCGGGAACGGGGAAATAGCCCTTCTTGCGGTCGATCACCTCGGACGGCACCACCAGACGGGCAGCCTCCTTCAGCACGCCCTTGCCGCCCTGGCTGAGCTTGTGTTCGGGCGGAATGCGCCCCGCCAGTTCGACCAGCTCGTGGTCGAGGAAGGGCACCCGGGCCTCCAGACCCCAGGCCATGGTCATATTGTCCACCCGCTTGACCGGGTCGTCGACCAGCATGACCTGGCTGTCGAGGCGCAGGGCCTTGTCGACGGCGGTCTCGGCCCCCGGAATGCCGAAATGGCCCCGGACCAGCTCGAGGCTGGCGTCGGTCTCGGGCAGATAGTCCGGACTGACCTGGGTGCGCAGCGTCGCATCGCTGCGGTCGAAGAAGGCCCCGGCATAGGTTGCGACCGGATCGGTCGTATCCAGCATCGGCGGGTACCAGTGATAGCCGCCGAACACCTCATCGGCCCCCTGACCGGACTGGACGACCTTGATGTGTTTCGCGACCTCCTGGCTGAGCAGGTAGAAGCCGACATTGTCATAGCTGACCATGGGCTCTGACATGGCGCCGATGGTGCCGGGCAGGGACTGCATCAGCCGGTCATGCGGCACGAAGATCTGGTGGTGGTCGGTGCCATAGTGTTTGGCGATCAGGTCGGAATAGACAAACTCGTCGCCCTTTTCCTGATTGGCGGCCTCAAAGCCCACCGAGAAGGTCTGCAGACCCGTCTGGCCCAGCTCTGCCAGCAGGCCGACGACGAGGCTGGAATCCACCCCACCCGACAGCAGCACGCCGACCGGCACATCGGCGACCATGCGGCGCTTCACGGCAATGCGCAGGGCATCAAGCACCTGATCGCGCCAGTCCGCCGCCGAGAGCCGAGCGTCTTCGGCCCGCCGAACATTCTGCGGCGCCCAGTAGAGGCGGTCGCGATGGGTGCCGTCGGCTTCAAATATGCGCAGGGTCGCCGGAGGCAGTTTGCGCACGCCCTTCAGAATGGTTTGCGGCGGTGGCACCACAGCGTGGAAGGTCATGTAGTGGTGCAAACCGACCGGATCGATCGAGGTGTCCAAGTCTCCGCCCGCCAGCAGCGACGGCAGGCTGGAGGCGAACCGCAGCCGCTTGCCCTGTTCCGCCAGATACAGCGGCTTGATGCCGAACCGGTCGCGCCCCATCACCACACGGCCGCTGTCGCGCTCATGGATGACGAAGGCGAACATGCCGTGGAAGCGGTCGACGCAGGCCTCGCCCCAGGCATGCCACGCCTTGAGGAGCACCTCGCTGTCGCCGTCGGAGAAGAAGCGATAGCCCATGCCCTGCAGCTCGGCGCGCAGTTCGGGATAGTTATAGATGCAGCCGTTGAAGACCATCATCAGGCCGAGGTCGGCATCGACCATCGGCTGCTGGGCCTTGTCGCTGAGGTCGATGATTTTCAGGCGCCTGTGGCCGAAGGCGACCGGGCCGCGCGCCACCACCCCGCTGCCATCCGGCCCGCGTGGGGTCAGGGCCCCGGTCATCCGTTCTACAGCGGCGATATCGGCCGTCTGCCCGTTGAAATTGATCTCGCCACTCAGGCCACACATGCGCTGGCTCAGACCTCGCTTGTCATTTGAAATTCAGGTGCACGGGGCCGCACGCCCCCAAGCTTAACCGCTGCGACCCGGAACCGTTCCGCCGGGTTTTACGGACGACGCCGCCCGCGAACCCGGGCGGCGGTCGCAATGACCAGTGTAGCGGCCAACAGCCCGGCACCCAACCCGTGCCAAAGGCTATCGTCCAGCGGTCCGGGTCAGATCGGCGTCGATGAGAGCCCCGCCACCCAGCGATGCATGTCGCGACGCCCGGGTGCCCTTCATTGAGCAGGATCATTGAAGCGGCTGCCCCCCTGTGCGACACCTGATGCAATGGCGAACAAGCCCGACTTCTTTGACGAGATGAATGGCTCCGGCACCGCGTGCCGACCGCCTTATGCAAGCTACGCTGACTGGTTCGAGCGTCAGGGCGCACAGACCCTCAAGAAAAAGTCCAAGGACGCGGAGGTCTTCTTCCGTCGCACCGGCATCACCTTCAATGTCTATGGCCAGCAGGAAGCCGACGAGCGGCTGATCCCCTTCGACATTGTGCCGCGCATCATTTCGGCCCGGGAGTGGAGCCGCCTGACGCGCGGGATCGAGCAGCGGGTACGGGCCATCAATGCCTTTCTGCACGACATGTACCACCGGCAGGAGATCCTGCGGTCCGGCCGCATCCCCGTCGATGTGATCGCCGCCAACGCCGCCTTCCTGCCCCAGATGATCGGGGTCGAGCCGCCGGGCGGCATCTACACGCACATCGTCGGCATCGACATTGTCCGCACGGGCGAGGACGACTTCTTCGTGCTTGAGGACAATGCTCGCACGCCGTCGGGCGTCTCCTACATGCTGGAAAATCGCGAGACGATGCTGCGCATGTTCCCCGAACTGTTCTCGCGGGTCGCGGTGCGCGAGGTCAGCGACTATCCCAAGCTGCTGCGGCGGTCGCTGGCGGCCAGCGCACCGCGAGGCTGCGCAGGATCGCCCGTCGTGGCGGTCCTGACGCCCGGCATCCACAACTCGGCCTATTTCGAGCATGCCTTCCTGGCGGACGAGATGGGTGTCGAACTGGTCGAAGGGCAGGACCTGCAACTGGTCGATGGCCGCATCGCCATGCGGACCACCCGGGGCTACACCCCCATCGACGTCCTCTATCGTCGGGTCGACGACGAGTATCTGGATCCGATGAGCTTCAACCCGGACTCCCAGCTGGGCGTGCCGGGGTTGATGGACGTCTACCGGGCCGGGGGCATCACCATCGCCAATGCGCCGGGCACGGGCATCGCCGACGACAAGGCGATCTACAGCTACATGCCCGACATCATCCAGTTCTACACGGGCGAGAGCCCCATCCTGAAGAATGTTCCGACCTGGCGGTGCGCCGAGCCCGACGCCCTGGCCTATGTGCTGGAACATCTGGACGAGCTGGTCGTGAAGGAAGTCCACGGTTCGGGCGGCTACGGCATGCTGGTAGGGCCCGCCGCCAGCAAGCGGGAGATCGCCGCCTTTGCCGACAAGCTGAAGGCCCGCCCCGCCAACTATATCGCCCAGCCGACCCTGGCCCTGTCGACCGTGCCGGTGCTGACCAAGGCCGGCCTGGCACCGCGCCATGTGGACCTGCGCCCGTTCGTCCTCGTCTCTCCCGGCAAGATCGAGATCACCCCCGGCGGCCTGACCCGCATGGCGATGAAGGCGGGATCGCTGGTGGTGAACTCCAGCCAGGGCGGCGGCACCAAGGACACCTGGGTGCTGGAAGAATGAGGCGGGGCACAGTCACCATGCCGGGTCGGGGAGGGCTGTCATGCTAGGCAAGACCGCCGCCGGCCTGTTCTGGATGTTCCGGATGCTGGAGCGCAGCGAGAACACGGCGCGTCTGGTCGACGCGGGCTTTCGGATCGCCCTGACCCGGTCTGCGGCGGCCGAGGCGGAGTGGGCTTCGGTCATCAGCACCGCCGGTGTCCGCAAGGGCTATCTGGAGCGGTACGACGAGTTCAACGCCGCCAACGTCATCGACTATCTGCTGCGGGAAAAGGACAATCCCTCCAGCGTCGTCTCGGCCATCAACAGCGCCCGCACCAGTGCGCGGCTGGTGCGCACCGCCCTGACCCGTGAGGTCTGGGAGGCGACTAACGAAGGCTGGATGACAATCCGCGAGGTGCTGAAGCGGCCTGTGTCCGAGAACGGCCTGCCCGACATCCTGGCCACCATCCGGCGTCAGAATGCCCTGGTGCGCGGGGCCCTGACCGGCACCATGATGCAGAACGACGTCTACAACTTTGCCCATCTGGGGATCTTCATCGAGCGGGCGGACAACACGGCCCGGATCCTCGACGTCAAATATTATGTGCTGCTGCCGTCGGTGTCCTATGTCGGGTCGTCGCTGGACAATGTGCAGTGGGAGACGATCCTGCGGTCGGTCTCGGCGCAGCGGGCCTATCGCTGGCTGAGCGACGGGACCGCCAATCCCCGCCAGATTGCCAATCTGATCATTCTGGACCGGCGCATGCCGCGTTCGCTGGCCTTCTGTGCCGGGCAGATTTCCGAGCATCTGGGCTTCCTGGCCGAGGCCTATGGCAGCGAGATGCCCAGCCACGATCTGGCGCGGGCCCATGTGAAACGGCTGGCGGACCATTCGATCGAGTCGATCTTTGACGCAGGGCTCCACGGTGTCCTGAACGACTTCATCGCCCGCAACCACGCCCTCGGCCTGCAGATCGAGCAGGACTACAGGTTCTACGGATGATCCCATGCGCGTGAAGGTCCGGCACAGCACCGAATACCACTATGGCCAGGCCGTCAGCC
This sequence comes from Brevundimonas sp. UBA2503, assembly GCF_002341485.1. Classification (NCBI taxonomy): domain Bacteria; kingdom Pseudomonadati; phylum Pseudomonadota; class Alphaproteobacteria; order Caulobacterales; family Caulobacteraceae; genus Brevundimonas; species Brevundimonas sp. UBA2503. The sequence continues at coordinate 159,772 of NZ_DDOD01000011.1, forward strand.
GGGGCCTGCAGAAGATCCGCCTGACCCCCAAGCACTCGGGCGGGCAGGAGGTGTTGTCCTGGCGGACCGAGATCGAGGGCGGCCGCAAGGAGGTCGCCTACACCGACCAGCACAACAACCTGGTCGAACTGCTGTCCATCGAGCCGGGCAGCCGCACGGTGACCATTCTGTGCGAGGGCGAGGTCGATACCTCGGACACCGCCGGGGTGATCGGCCAGCACGGGGGGTTTGCCCCCCTGTGGTATTTCCATCGGGCGACGCCTCACACCCGGCCGGGCCCCCGTGTTCGCCAGCTGGTCCGCGACCTGGGCAAGGACTTCGACGACGACCCGTCGCGCCTGCACGCCCTGTCGGCCCTGATCCTTCGAACGGTGGCCTATGAGACGGGCACGACCGACTTTTCGACCACCGCGGAGCAGGCCATCGAGACCGGACGCGGCGTCTGTCAGGACCACGCCCACATCATGATCGCGGCCGCCCGGCTGATGGGCTATCCGGCACGCTACGTCAGCGGCTATCTGGTCATGGATGACCGGGTTGACCAGGAGGCGGGCCACGCCTGGGCCGAGGTCCATGTCGAGGGGCTGGGCTGGGTCGGCTTTGACGTCTCGAACGGGGTGTCGCCCGATCCCCGCTATGTCCGTGTCGCGACAGGCCTCGACTATGGCGAAGCGGCGCCGATCTCGGGTATCGTCTACGGGGGCCGCAATGAGTCGATGATTGTTCAGCTGCAGGTCCAGCAGTAGTCCGACCTTGCCCGCAATGAAGGTAACCGCTCCATGACCTATTGCGTTGGCATGCGCCTCAACAAGGGGCTGGTGTTCATGTCGGACACCCGCACCAATGCCGGCGTCGACAACGTCGCCACGGTCCGCAAGATGTTCACCTGGCACAAGCCGGGCGAGCGGATGATCACCCTGATGACCGCCGGCAATCTGGCCACGACCCAGTCGGTGGTCAGCATTCTGGACGAGCGCACCAAGGTCCCGGCCGAGCGCAATCCCTCGCTGCTGGAAACGCCGACCATGTTCCAGGCCGCGCGGCTGGTGGGCGAAGCCCTGCGCGAGACCATCCAGACCAATGTCCAGAGCGGCCAGTCGGCCGAGGCGATGTTCGGTGCCACCCTGATCATGGGCGGCCAGATCAAGGGCACACCGCCGCGCCTGTTCCTGATCTATCCGCAGGGCAATTTCATCGAGGCGACCGACGACAATCCCTATTTCCAGATCGGCGAGACCAAATACGGGCGCCCCATTCTGGTGCGGGGTTATGACCCGGACATGAGCTTCGAACAGGCCGTCAAATTGCTGGTGGTGTCGTTCGACTCGACGCTCAAGGCCAATCTGTCGGTGGGCCTGCCGATCGACTTCCAGACCTACACCACCGACCAGTACAAGCCCGGACATGAACAGCGGATCGAGCGAGACGATCCCTATTACCAGACGATCGCAGAGGGCTGGGCCGTGGCCCTCAGATCCGCCTTTCTTTCGCTGCCCGATCCGGAGCTGTGAGCGAGACGCGGAAAACACCGTCTGAATAGTCTGAACCGTCTGAAAGGGGAGGGCTGGAGTCGAAGGCCGAAAACAGACTCCCCTTTCTCCATATCGCCGGAAAGCCCCGTGCTTGCTGGGGTTCAGGGCCGTGCATGGGCTGGAGTCATGTGCGGGGACTCCAAACCAGACCCTGAAAAATACCGTCTGAACCGTCTGAACCGTCTGAAATCCGGATCGAGGCTCAGGCGCTCGTCCCGGACCGCTGCAGCCGGACCGCATCCCCCTCGTCAAATACCCTCCCTGCTATTGAGAACCCATTCTGCCACAACCCACAGCCAGGGCGGGAAGAAAGGGTCGGGCATGCGCACCCGGGGCGATGGACTGTCTGCAATCGATGGGTAGTCACGCCGCCATCCCATCCGTGCGATACGCTGTGCTGCCGGGCCCCAAGGATGTGCAGCACCGCGTCAGCAGCGTCGATTGGCCCGCCGCCGAGTGGAACGGGCCGCTCGCGATCAAGGGTCTGATGACGCCGGAGGACGCCACACGCGCCATCCGTTCCGGCGAGCGGCGTGATCATCTCTAACCACGGCGGTCGCCAACTGGATGGCGCGCCCGCGCCGATTGACCAGGTCGCCGCCGTCAGAGACGCGCTGGGCGACGGGCCCGATGTCATATGCGACGGAGGCGTTCGACGCGGATCGGACATCGTCAAGGCGCTCGCCCTGGGTGCGACGGCCTGTTCGATCGGCCGCCCGTATCTGTATGGTCTGGCCGCCGCGGGCGAGGCCGGTGTCGCCCGAACGCTCAAGATCCTGCGCGACGAGTTCGAACGCACGCTGTCCCTGGCGGCGGTGCCTGACATCCAGACCCTGGCGCGACGCCATATCCGCCACAGGCCGCGGTAGGGGCCTCGGGGGCCGGGATCAGATCAGGGAACTGATCCGGGCGGCGATGGCGGAGAGGGGGGGATTCGAACCCCCGGTACCCGTAAAGGCACGCCGCATTTCGAGTGCGGTACATTCAACCACTCTGCCACCTCTCCGCGGGGCCGTCGTGTTCTGGTCGAACGGACGGCTTCTCTAGTCGGACAGGGGCTGCGCCGCAAGAGGCTGCGGCCGCGATTTCAGCGCAGGGCGGGCAGGGGCAGGCCGAGGGTCTGGCCGTCCAGGGGATCGGCGGCGCTGCGGGTGAACAGCTCGGCCGGGCGGCCACCGGTGCCGGTGCTGAAGCGGCCGGTGGGGCTGACCAGTCCGGTACGCTCGACGCCCCTGCGGAAATTCTGCTTGTGCAGGGTGATGCCGGTGATGGCCTCGGCGCCGCGCTGCAGGTCCGAGAGGGTGAAGGTGGGCGACATCAGGTCGAACAGGACCGGGCGGTAACGCAGCTTGCTGCGCAGTCGGCCGAGGCCGGTGGCGAGTATCCGTCGGTGGTCCGAGGCCATGGGTGCGCCCGAGGGCAGGGCCGGCCGGTCGCGGTCGGCGTCGCGCGCGGCCTCCTGCACCAGACCGGCCTCATAGAGCAGTTCGTAGCGCTCGAGCACGCGGCTGTCGCTCCAGCGCTGGTCCGGTTGCGGGGCGAACAGGGCGTCGACGCGGGCACGGCGGCGGGGGTCGGCTTCGACCCATGTGCCCAGGGCGTGGTCCAGCGGGCCGAGCGCCGGAGGGCGCCCCTGTCGGTGATCCTCCCATGGAAAAAAGTCGAGCACGGGCTGCCAGCGGGCCTCGCCCCCGGGCCGGACAATAGCGGCCGTGTCTGTCGCGTCGGCGGTCAGGGCCAGATAGCCGACCGAGACCTCGCGCAACCGCTCGGGCCCCGGGGTGGCGCGGGGCGAGGCCCGGCCGAGGTCGCCGAAGGTGTAGAGCTGTTCGACATAGCCGGGGCGAAAGCCGGTCTGGGCGGTGACAAAGGCCCGCAGGGCCAGTTCGAAGGTGCGATCGCGGACCGGGTCGAAGGGGCCGAAGGGCAGGGCCGCGCTGCCGTCCTCGGCCCGGGTGGTCAAGACGACCGCTTCGCCCAGCCGCAGACCGATGACCACGGCCGAGAGGCCAATGCGGATACCGGTCGGAGGGGCGGGCTCGGCCATGCTCAGCCTCGCCGTCCGGCCGCGCGGCGCGGCACCTTTGGTGTCCAGGCTGTGGGCCGGGGCGCTGCGGCGGCATCCCGGGCCGCGACCAGGGCATGGTAGCGATCCATGTAGCGGGCCTGGGCGATCGAGGCGGGTTCGGGCCGGATCTCCAGCTCATAGCCGACGGGGGGGCGGCCGAAGAAGCCGAGGGCCTCGGTCTTGCTGAAACCGGCCAACTGGGTGGCCTCGAAGTAGGCACAGGCTTTGTCGGCGGTCTTGATCAGGGTCTTGATCGCGCGCGGGGTTTTGGCGGGCAGGCCAAAGCGGACGTGGATGGCGGTCTCGAGGCGGCTCTCAAAATCCTTGTAGTTCACGCCCAGCGCCGATTTGAACGGTGAGATCATGTCACCGATCACATACTCCGAGGCATCATGCAGCAGGGCGGCCAGCAGCCACCGGGGCTCGATGTCAGGCTGGATGTGGGCGACGATCTCCTGAACGATCACGCTGTGCTGGGCGACCGAAAAGGCGTGATCGCCGACAGTCTGGCCGTTCCAGCGGGCCACGCGGGCCAGGCCGTGGGCGATGTCCTCGATCTCGATGTCGAAGGGCGAGGGGTCGAGCAGGTCGAGCCGTCGCCCCGACAACATGCGTTGCCAGGCGCGGGGCGCGCGCGAAGAGGGAGAGCGGTCGGCCAAGTCGGTTCCTTTGATCAGGCGGTCAGGTGACCGATCCTGAGCCTCGGATCAAGGGGCCGGGTGGATTCGGCCTATTCGCCGACGTTAAGGGTCAGGAGGGCGCGGGCGTCGTCCATCAGGGGATCCTTGTCGGTTTCCTTGGCCCTGAAAACAGCGATCACCAGGGGGCCGCCGGCGGGACCCCGCGCTTCATAGCCTACCAGCCGCCAGCCCAGTCCGTCGGTCTGGCCGTCGGTGACGAGCCAGGTCGCGCGCGTGGCATCGCCGGCCGCCCGGGTCCGGATCAAGGCACCGTCGGCGGCGGCCTGGATGTTGACGCTGCCGTCGTCAGAGCCGCCTTCGATATTGACGCTGGACGCGCTGTCATTGGCGTCAATGGTCACGCCGCCGATGCGGATGCTGGCGCGGTCGCCGTCGGCATCGATCGACAGGCCCGGCACCTTGACCTGGGCGGTATCGCCCTCGGCCTGGATGCGGACCCCGGGGGCCTCGACCGTGGCGCTGTCGGAGCCGGACGTCGCGCCGGTGGTATCGGAATGGGCCGAAGCCTCAATCGCGGCGATGGTCTGCGGCATGTCCCCCGACAGGCGATCCTCGAACGCCTTGAGCACATCGTCCACGGAAGCGCCATCCAGCGGCTGGAGATGCAGGGTCACTTCGGAGCCCCGGGGGCCAGCATAGACGCAGACCTTGCCGCCGTTCTGGGCCGTGCCCTTGCGCGTCAGACTGCCCTGGGTCTGGGGGCACTGAAGGGTCTGGACGACCTTGAGCACACCCTTGTTCTCGCCGCCCTCACGCGTGGTGGTGATACGGATGGAGTCGTCGCCACAGGCGGCAAGGCCGGTGCAGGCGAGCAGCACACTGCTCATGATCAGGGTGGGCGTACGCATCATCAACACGTCCTCTTCGGTCCCATCCTGCGGGTCGGGGCCCAGAAATCCAGTGAAATCGCGGTAAGGCGCCTCAGCCGCCCGGGCGCGCGCCCTCGCGGCGGTTGAGGAAGGCGAGGCGCTCGAACAGGTGAACGTCCTGTTCGTTCTTGAGCAGGGCGCCGTGGAGGGGCGGGATGAGCTTTGAGCCGCTGGTTTCGCGCAGGGTTGCCGGGTCGATGTCATCGACGAGCAGCAGCTTGAGCCAGTCCAGAAGTTCGGACGTCGAGGGCTTCTTCTTCAGGCCCGGCGTGTCGCGGATTTCGTAGAAGGTGCGGAGTGCCTCGGACACCAGGCGCGGCTTGATGTCGGGGAAGTGGACATCGACGATGGACTTGAGCGTCTCGGCGTCTGGAAAGCGGATGTAGTGGAAGAAGCACCGGCGCAGGAAGGCGTCGGGCAGCTCCTTTTCGTTGTTCGAGGTGATGAGGACGACCGGACGGGTGTCGGCCCGGATGGTTTCGCCGGTCTCCTGAACGAAGAACTCCATGCGATCCAGCTCCTGGAGCAGGTCGTTGGGGAATTCGATGTCGGCCTTGTCGATCTCGTCGATCAGCAGGACGGGGCGTTGGGGGGCGGTGAAGGCCTCCCACAGTTTGCCGGGCTTCAGATAGTTGCGCACATCGTGCACCCGCTCGTCTCCCAGCTGGCTGTCGCGCAGGCGGCTGACGGCGTCATATTCATAGAGGCCATTGTGGGCCTTGGTCGTGGACTTGATATGCCAGGTGATCAGAGGCGCATCGAGGGCTTCGGCCAGTTCATAGGCCAGAACGGTCTTGCCGGTGCCGGGCTCACCCTTGACCAGCAGGGGACGTTCAAGCGCCACGGCGGCGTTGACGGCCACCTTCAGATCCTCGGTGGCGATATAGCGCTGCGTGCCCGTAAATCGGCTCATGAACGGCAGTCCCTTCCGGAGAGTTTCCGAAAGGGTGGTAGCCGATGGACGATCAGGTGAACAGGGTTCAGGTGATCTGCTTGGGCGTCGGCGGGTCGCTGGCCGGAAAGCTTTCCTCGACGGCCTCGTCCTGCAGGGCGTCCTGGCGGCTTTCGGATTTGGAGACCTTGTCCTTCAGCTGATCCGGCTTGCCGGTTTCGCGTTCGGCCTTGCGGGCATAGGGGGCGTCAGTGTCGCTGTCGTCCTTGCCGGGGTGATTGTCGTTGTCGGGTTGGGTCATGCGGGTGTCCTGTCTGTTGACGGGGGCGTGTCGTCTTCGGGGCCGTAGCCAAGGGCTTCGATATCGTCGTCGTCGAGGCGACGGGCCTCCCAGTGGGCGGCGCTGGCCTGGGCCCCGCGGCGGTTGCGCATCAGGCCGTCGTAGACCAGTTCGATCTCATCAGACCGCGGGTCCACGCGCCCATCAGGGTCGATGCGCTGGAGGGTCTGAATTTCGTCGGCGTCGTCATCTTCCTCGCCGGCGTCGCCCTCCCTCTGGGTGACGTCGAGGACGGGGTCGGCCTGGTCCGGAAGGATGTCGCCCTCGCCCTCATCATCGATGTGGGTTTCGTCGAAGGTCTCGGACTGGTCCTGTGCGTCGGGGGTGTTGTCGAGAGGTGTCATCGTCTTCTCCTGTCAGGGAGAGAACGCGACCCGGCCCGGCCCCGTTCCGTCAGTCGGAGGCTCTTTCGGCCAAGGCCGCCGCGACATCCCGGATGGCCTGATCCCAGCCGTCGAAAGCCCGGGCGAAGGTGCGCATGTGCGGGTAGAAGGGATAGCGGTCCGTGCCCAGCAGGTGCCAGTCGTCGGGGGCATAGATCAGCCAGGTCTCGGCGCCGACGGCGGCTGCGATATTGGTGCCGGCGATGCCGGGGCCGATCACCACGTCCATTGCCAGTGACAGGGCGGCGAGGTCCTCAAGGTCGTCCTTGAGATTGATCGGCGGCGTCCACAGGGTGACCCCGGCGGCTTCGGCGGCGGCCAGGTCGGCACTGACGTCGCCGCACTGCAGATTGACCATGACGCAGCCCGGCGTGGTCAGGACGGGCTTCCAGCGCTCGAAGCTGGAGAAGTAGCGGGCGCGCACGCCGCTCAGAACCAGACTCTTCCAGTGCAGGCCGACCTTCAGGCCGGGACCGAGAGCCTCGACCTCGGCCTTCCAGTGGGCGACACGCGCCGGGTCGGCGACCAGATAGCCCCAGCGGTCGGGGAAGGCGGTCACTGTGGGGCGGAAGATCGGCATCAGGCTGGCCATCGGCACCCAGGCGTCGGCTGACGGTGCGTCCTCGCCCTCCATGAAGGGGATGTAGCGGTAGAGGCGCCCTTCCATCTTCACCGCGCGGTGCCCGCCGACGATGGCCTGGGGGAAGCTGCGCTGGAAGATGTCGACCAGCCGCGGCTCGACAGCGATGATGACCTGACCCTCGGGGCCGACCGCCTCGATCAGATCGCCGAGGGCAGAGCCAAACACCATTTCGTCGGCGATGCCCTGTTCGCCGACCACCAGGATACGCTGGCCTGCGAGAGGCTGGGTGGCAGGATCCCAACGCGGCATGGCGACCACAGCATGCATGGCCTCGGGCATGTCGGGGCTGAGACGGATTTCGTAGTCGGCCCAGCCGCCCGGAAGGTCGCCGGCGCCCAGCCGCAGCAGGGCCCGGGCCATGGTCATCATGGCGGTCTCATAGCCCGGCTCGGCACCCGGGAAGGCGGCCTCGATATCGGCCAGCGCCCCCTCCAGGTCGCCAAGAGGCTGGCGGACATTGGCGCGGTTGTAGCGGGCCTTGGAGAATTCCGGGTCGAGGCGCAGGGCTTCTTCGAAGAAGGTCAGGGCGGTGGCCATGTCGCCCTGGTCGCTCTGGACGGTGCCAAGGGTATTCCAGAGCAGGGCGCTGGTGGGCTCGACCTGGATCATGTCGCGCAGGACCTCGACCGCCTCTTCGTAGCGGTTGCCGTCGCGCAGCACGCAGGCGAGGTTGTTGGTGGCGTCGATATGGCCGGGCTCGACCGCAAGGAATTTCCGCAGCAGCTTTTCGGCGATCTCGAGCTGGCCCAGTCGCTGGGCGAGGCGGCTGAGGTCGTGGGCGATGTTGTTCTCGTCCGGCATCAGGGCGAGCGCCGCCTCATAGGCGGAAAGCGCCTGGGCCAGATGGCCGGATTTCTCCTGGCAGATAGCCAGAACATGCCAGGCGAGGCCGCTCTTCTCGTCGATATTGAGGACTTCGAGGCAGCGTTCGGCCCCCCGCGTATAGTCCTGCATGCGGACGGCGGCGACGGCAGCCTTCAGATGCTCGACCATACGCCGCTGGACCTTGGCCGTGCCCGTACGGCCTGCCAGCTTGCGGGACAGGCGGTTCAGCGCGTCGGTCGAGGCTGCGTCCCCGGCGACGCCCTGGGCCACGGCGAACGGGCCATGGGCGATAGGGGCTGTGGTATCCGGCTGGGCGGCGAAGGCGGGACTGGACATGCGGGCCAGGTATCCTGACAGAAGTGACGATTCCCCGCACTCTGACGCGCCCGTCACAACACACGGTTAACCACGACTGTTTAGAGGCTTTTGGGGACCGCCGCGCTAGCTCGCAGGGGCGGGACTGAAGGGGAGGCCCGCCGGATGCCGCTGAAACTGTCCTTGAAACCGGGTGAACGTTTCGTGCTGAACGGCGCCGTCGTCCAGAACGGTGATCGCCGCAGTGTTCTGGTTTTGCAGAACAAGGCCAGCGTGCTGCGCGAGAAGGACATCATGCAGCCCGACGAGGTCAACAGCCCGGCGCGCCGCATCTATTTCCCCGTCATGATGATGTATCTGGATGAGTCGTCAGCGGCGAAATTCCACGACGAATTCACCCTGCGGGTCAGCGAATTCATGAGCGCGACGCGCAATCCGGACGCGATGGCCGACTGCGTTGCGGCGTCTCGCCATGTGCTGGCCCGCGAGTACTACAAGGCGCTGATGACGGCGCGCAAACTGATCGAATACGAAGAGCAGAGGTTGGGTCATGTCGCTTCAGGCGTACAGCAAGGCCGCGGCGCGGACTGAAACTCCCCGGGAGATGGAGTACCGGCTGTTCGGCCAGGTGACCCGCGCCCTGATGCATGCCGCCCAGGCCGATCCGTCGGATGTGGCGACCCGTATTGATGCCCTGGACTGGAACCGGCGCGTCTGGTCGGCCCTGGCGACGGACTGCTCCGACCCCGGCAATGCCATGGGCGAGGCCCTGCGCGCCCAGATCATCTCGATCAGCCTGTTCGTCAGCCGCCACAGCTCGCAGATCATGCGGGGCGAGGAAGATTTCGAGCCCCTGATCGATATCAACCGCATGATCATGCAGGGCCTGGCCCCGCCTGCGTCGGAAGCGGCCTGAAGATTTTTCCCGACCCGGAAGCTCTTGCCGGTCGCGCCGCGATGACGCGCAGAAAAATCTCATAAAATCAGCCCATTGAAAGCGTTGCGGCAGCGGCATCTTTCTTGCCTGTGCGGGGGTGAACCAGAACCGGTTCGACGGTCAGAAGACCGTTAACCCACCCGACCAGAATGGAAGGACCCGCCGATGAGCAATTCGGTCAACACCAACGTGGGCGCAATGATTGCGCTCCAGAACCTGAACGCCACCAACACCGACCTCGCGGTCACCCAAAGCCGGATCAACACCGGCAAGAAGGTGGCCAGCGTCAAGGACAACGGCGCCATCTGGGCCATCGCCCAGGGGCAACGTGCCGACATCGGGGCCCTGGGGGCGGTCAAACAGTCACTGGATCGTGGCGTAGCCGCAGTCGATGTGGCCATCGCGGCGGGCGAGACGGTCTCTGACCTCTTGCTGCAGTTGAAGGAGAAGGCACTGGCAGCGACCGACGCGTCGCTGAAGACGGCAGCGCGGGCCGCGCTGAACGAGGACTTCAAGGCCCTGCGTGACCAGATCGCGACTGTGACCACCAACGCCGAATTCAACGGGGTCAACCTGCTGGAGACCGGCGCCACCGGTTTCAACGCCCTGGCCAATGCGCAAGGCAACGCCACCATCACCGTGGGAGCGGAGGTGATGGCGCTCGGAAGCACCACAGTCAGTGTGGCCACGACGCAGTCGATCGATACCCTGACGAAGGCGGCGGCCTCGCTTACGGCCGTCAACAATTCCATCGATGCCGTCTCGGGCGCGCTTGCGCGTCTGGGCACCAAGTCGAAGGCCCTGACCACCCATCTGTCGTTCGTCGGGAAGCTGACGGACTCGCTGGAATCAGGGGTCGGGAATCTGGTCGATGCCGATCTGGCGAAGGAGAGCGCCAAGCTTCAGGCGCTGCAGACGAAGCAGCAACTGGGGGTTCAGGCCCTGTCCATCGCCAACCAGACTCCGCAGCTGGTCCTGTCGCTGTTCCGATAGGTTCGAAAACCTGAGGCCGGAGGGTTCGCCCTCCGGCCTTTTCATCAGAAGAACCGGGTCGCCATTTCCCAAGTCGCCACGAGGACGCGGCTGACGGTTTCCCAGACCAGCCAGGTGAAGGTCGCCATACCCGCCGAGATCACCCAGCCGATCAGCATCATGACGCCGTCCTTCTGCATCAGGCCGAAGCCAAACGCAGCCACGATCAGGGACGGGAACAGGTTGAAGCCGATCAGCGGCAGCATCAGCACGGCCGCCCAAATCATGCACATCAGGCCGATCAGGGCCTCCGACAGATCCGTGCTCATGAAGCTGAGGCGGGGACGGCTGAACCGCTCGACCATCTGCAGGCGGCCCTTCACCTTGCCGGCGGCCTCGGCAAAGGCCGGTCGGGGGATATCGCGCTTCATGATCCACCTGGGCAGCCAGAGCTCGTCCTGACGAAACAGAAGCTGCGCCCCGATGATCATAATGGGCACGCCCAGCACAGTGGTCATGCCCGGAATCACGCCGATGACGGCACTGAGCAGTCCCAGCGTCAGCAGCAGGGCGCCGAACCCCCGCTCCCCGAAGGTACCGACCAGTTCGGTCATGGGCAGGACAGGATCGTCGACTGCGCCGACATCCGTCAGAACCTGGGAGAAGGGCCGTGCGTTGAAGGAGTTGTCGTTATCGTTCATGAGCCGTCGCCGAACAGGGTCATGCGCTCTCTTGGCCCCTACCGCGCCGCCGCGCTACTTAAGAAACGGCAATGCGGCGTCAGGCGCTCTGTTCCATGTCGACGTCCAGCCCCTGCTCGCGCACCTTGCGATAGAGGGTAGACCGACCGATACCCAGCCTGCGGGCGATCTCGGACATATGGCCGGCATAGACCTCGATGGCATGCTGGATCAGGTCGCGCTCGATCTCCTCGAGCGTGCGCAGGTGGCCTTTGCCGTCGAGGATGCGGATCGGCGTATCGGGGGCAGGAGGCAGGTCATAGGCTGCGACAGGCGTCGCCTCTGAGGTCGGCGTATCAAGCTCGGGTGTCGGCATGGCCACGCCCGAGATGGCCGGGAAGTCGTGCGGCTTGAGGAACGGCCCGTCGGCCAGCACGATGGCGCGATAGACCGCGTTCTCAAGCTGGCGGACGTTGCCGGGCCAGTCGAAGGCCGTGAGCAGCTCCGCGGTCTCGGGTGCGCAGCCGACGACGCGCTTGCCTTCCTCGACATTGAAGCGGCCGATGAAGTGGTCGACCAGGGCGGGGACGTCCTCGCGGCGGTCGCGCAGGGCCGGGGCCTCGATCGGAAAGACGTTGAGGCGATAGAACAGATCCTCGCGGAAGGCACCGCCCTCGACCTGCTTGGCCAGATCACGATTGGTGGCCGAGACGATGCGGACGTCGACCCGGACCGGACGCTTGGCCCCGACGGGGTCGATCTCGCCTTCCTGGAGGGCGCGCAACAGCTTGACCTGCATGTCCAGCGGCAGCTCGCCGATCTCGTCCAGAAACAGGGTGCCGCCGTCGGCCTCCTTGAACTTGCCGAGGTGTTTGTCGTGGGCGCCGGTGAAGCTGCCCTTCTCGTGGCCAAACAGGATCGACTCGACCAGATTGGCGGGCAGGGCGCCACAGTTGACGGCCACGAACGGCCGTCCGGCCCGGTCCGAGGCGCCGTGCAGGGCGCGGGCGATGACTTCCTTGCCGACGCCGCTCTCGCCGGTGATCAGCACCGGAATGGTCGAGGAGGCCGCGCGAATGCCCAGCGCCTTGACCATGCGCATGGCCGGGCTGTCGCCGACCAGATCGTCAAAGGTGGTGCGACCCGAGGTGTGCTTCTTCAGACGGCCGACCTCGGCGGTCAGCTGGGTGAGTTGCAGGGCGTTCCGGACCCCGACCAGCAGGCGCTCGGCCGAGACCGGCTTGACGAAAAAGTCCTGGGCTCCGGCCTGCATGGCCTTGACCACGCTCTCGATGCCGGCGTTGGCTGTCAGCACAATGACCGGGGTCGAGACCCCCGCCGCGCGCAGTTCGGCCAGGCACTCCAGACCGGTCATGCCCGGCATGACCATGTCGAGCAGCACCACATCGGCCCCGCCACCCTTTGTCAGGCAGTCGATCGCCTCGCCGCCATTTTCGGCCTGGGCGACGGCAAAGCCCTCGCGCTCCAGAACCGCCTGGACCAGGCGGCGCTGGGTCGGATCGTCATCGACGACCAGAACGGTCTTGGCCATGGGGCACCCCTCTATCATCACCGTTGGCCGGTCTCGGGGGCAGCCCCCGGACTGGCTCGTTTCGGGACGGGTGTACCCCGGATGCGGTGAAGATCGGGTTGTCCGGCGTGGTGTGCGGGGGGTTAACGTCAGGGCGGGCCGCCTTGCCTCTGCCCGTCCGCGACCCCATACCCAAGGGCATGAACGCACCCTTCAAGACACCGACCGCCGACCTGCCGCTGTGGGATCTGTCCGACCTCTATGCCGCCAAGGATGATCCCGGCCTGAAGCGGGATATGGAGGCGGCGCGCGCCTCTGTGGCCGAGATGAAGGCGCTGGCGGGCACCCTCGTCGCCGCGCGCACTGACCCGGCGCTGCTGGGCGAGCGGCTGGATCGGGCGATCCGTCTGTACGAGCAGGCTGCGGACCGGCTGGGCGCGGTCGGAGCCTATGCGTTTCTGGATGCCTCGACGCGACGCGATGATGCATCAGCCCAGGCCTTCGAGGCCGATGTGCGTCAGTCGCTGACCGAGATTTCTACCCCGACCGTCTGGCTGACCCTCGAGATCAACCAGCTGGAAGAGGCCGAGGTCGAGGCGGCGCTGGGGGCCCATGCCCCGGCGGATCGCTGGCGGCCCTGGCTGCGCCGGGTGCGGGCCATGAAGCCGCATGAGCTGTCAGAGGAGCTTGAGACCTTCCTGGCGGAACAGATGCCGGTGTCGGCCCAGTGGCCGCGCCTGTTCGACGAGACGCTGGCGGACCTGCGGGTGAAGGCCGGGCGGGATACCCTGACGCTCAGCGAGGCGCTGAACGGCCTGTCTGATCCCAAGGCGGCCCGCCGCAAGGCCGTGGCCGAAGGGCTGACCGAGGCACTGAAGGCCGAGACGCGGACCCTGGGTCTGGTGCTGAATACGGTGGCGGCCGAGAAAGCGCTGGAGGATCGCAAGCGCGGCTTCAAACGCCCCGCCGACAGCCGCCATCTGGCCAATGAGGTGGACGGCGAGGCGGTCGATGCCATGGTCGAGGCCGTGACCGCCGCCTATCCGCGTCTGTCGCACCGCTATTATGCGGCCAAGGCGCGGGCGCTGGGCCGCACGACGCTGGATCACTGGGACCGCAATGCGCCGCTGACCACCAAACCGCCGCGCGGGTTTGACTGGGCTCAGGGGCGGGCGCTGGTGCTGGACAGCTTTTCCGACCTGGGGCCCGAGTTTGCTGAGCGGGCGGGGACCTTCTTTGATCGCAACTGGATCGACGCCCGGCCGCGCGCGGGCAAGCAGTCCGGCGCCTATGCCCACCCCGTGACGGCGGATCGCCACCCCTATGTCTTCCTGAACTGGATGGGTGAGCGGCGCGATGTGCTCACGCTGGCGCATGAGCTGGGGCACGGGGTCCACCAGACGCTGGCGGCGGGTGCCGGCAGCCTGCTGGCCGACACCCCGCTGACACTGGCGGAAACCGCCTCGATCTTTGCCGAGGGGCTGACCTTTGATCGGCTGCTGGACTCAGCGCCCGAGGCTGAGCGTCAGGGCCTGCTGGCCGGGCGGATCGAGGACGGGCTGAACACGGTCGTGCGCCAGATCGCCTTCCACCGGTTCGAGACCCGTTTCCACGACGAGCGGCAGACCGGCGAGGTCGGGGCGGAGCGGATCGGACAGATCTGGCTGGAGGAAATGGGCGCGTCGCTGGGCCCCGCCGTGACGCTAAACGACGGCTATGAGCACTGGTGGGCCTATGTCAGCCACTTCGTGCACTCGCCCTTCTATGTCTATGCCTATGCCTTCGGGGACCTGCTGGTCGCGGCGTTGATGGAGACGCGGCGCAAGGATCCGGCGGGCTTTACGCCGCTGTATCGTGAGCTGTTGGCCGGGGGCGGCACCCGTCCGTACGACGAGGCGCTGAAGCCCTTCGGCCTGGATCCGCGCGATCCGGCGTTCTGGGACATCGGTCTTGGGCGTCTGGAGCGTCTGATCGAGGCATTCGAGGACACACTCGAGGGCTGAAACCGGTCAGACGGGTTGATGCCGCAAGCTTGGCCATTGTGAAATTGTGCACGCGCGTAATCACGCATGACGCAATATAATTGTAAGCAATTCGGTAACTGCGCATTATTTGCGCAACGTTACCCTGCGATAGATAGAGTGCAGCGCACGCATTTGTCGTATAATCGTTAACGAACCCCTTGCCTATTTCGCAAATGCGATAAAACCTTCGCATCTGCGTTGACGCATTCAGGGGGTACTGATGATGACGACCAAGATCCGGGGGCTGACGTCGGGTGTCGGCTACAAGCGAACTTGTGGCCTGCTGCTGGGCGGGCTTCTCTCATTTATGACCGCCGGAGCCGCGCAAGCCGCTCCGGCCCTGCTTTCGCATCAGGCGCCTCTGGAACTGGATGGGTCGGCGGCCGGTTGGATCCTGACGTCGACGGCGCTGGTGCTGCTGATGACGCTGCCGGGGCTGGCGCTATTCTATGGCGGCATGGTGCGGCGCAAGAATGTGATCGCGACCATCACCCAGTCGCTGGGCGTGGCGGCCGTAGTGACCCTCGCCTGGTTCGCAGCGGGATACAGCCTGTCGTTCGGGGTGGGCCAGCCGATCGCTGGCTATTCCGGCGATGAGGTGAACAGTGTGATCGGCAGTCTCGAGGCGGTCTTCCTGCGAGGCGTGACGCCGGAAACGGCCCACGCTGTGGCGCCCGCTCTGCCGGAGTATCTCTGGATCGCCTTCCAGCTGACCTTTGCCATCATCACCCCGGCGCTGGTGACCGGGGCGTTTGCCGAGCGGCTGAAATATTCGGGCCTGCTGCTGTTCACCGGACTTTGGACGCTGCTGGTCTATGCCCCGATCTGTCACTGGGTATGGGGCGGCGGCTTCCTGGGTTCGGCGGGGGTGCTGGACTTTGCCGGCGGGGCGGTCGTGCACGTCAACTCGGGCGTGGCGGGGCTGGTTTGCGCGGTCTTTCTTGGGGCCCGCAAGGGCTATGGCGTCAGCCCCATCGTCGCCCACAACCCGGTGCTGACCATGATCGGGGCGTCGCTGCTGCTGGTCGGCTGGATCGGCTTCAACGCCGGCTCGGCCTGGGCGGCGGATGCGATCGCGGCCGTCGCCCTGTTGAACACACTGCTGGCGGCGATGGCCGCCTCCCTGACCTGGAAGATCGTCGAGGTGATCGAGAAGCGTAAGCCGTCGCTGATCGGGGTGC
The DNA here is from genome assembly GCF_002341485.1 of Brevundimonas sp. UBA2503. Classification (NCBI taxonomy): domain Bacteria; kingdom Pseudomonadati; phylum Pseudomonadota; class Alphaproteobacteria; order Caulobacterales; family Caulobacteraceae; genus Brevundimonas; species Brevundimonas sp. UBA2503. Next base: position 175,665 of record NZ_DDOD01000011.1, read on the forward strand.
TGTCGGGCCTGATCGCCGGTCTGGTCGCCATTACACCGGCGGCGGGTTTCGTCGATCCGATGGGGGCTGTGATCATCGGCCTGATCGCCGGACCGGTCTGTTATGCGGCCTCGGTCTGGATCAAGAAGCTGCTGCGCTACGATGACAGCCTCGATGCCTTTGGCATTCACGGGGCCGGGGGTGTGGCAGGCGCGATCCTGACGGGCGTGTTCGCCAGTGCAGCCGTCAATGCGGCAGGGGCCGACGCCAGCGTCATGAAGCAGCTGTGGGGCCTCGGCGTCACGGCAGGCTGGAGTGCAGGCGTGACCTTCCTGATCCTGATCGTCTGCAAGCTCACCACGGGCCTGCGGGTCAGCGAGAGCCAGGAAGACGACGGCCTGGACGGTCACCTTCACGGAGAGGTTCTGGAAGCGTCCTGACGGACGGTTCCAGCGAGTACGGCAGTCGGCGTCCTCCCACGCCGGCTGCCGGAGGCCCGGTCGGATCAGTGCCCGAGCGGTCGATGGCGTGTGCGTGCTTCCAACTCACTCAAAGGGGATAATCGAATGAAAACTCTGTTTGCCTGTGCCTCCGCCCTGGCCTTGCTGGCCACGGCCCAGGCTGCCCAGGCCCAGTCCGCTCCGGAGATCAGCTATAATCTCAGCGTCGCGACCGACTATGTGTTTCGCGGCATCAGCCAGACCGATGACCGGGCGGCCCTGCAGGGCGGTGTCGATATTGGCGTTGGCGGCTTCTATGCCGGAGGCTGGGCCTCGACCGTCGACTTTGGCGATGACACCGATGCCGAGGTCGACATCTATGGCGGCTACACCACGCAGATTGCCGGGTTCGACGTCGATCTGGGTGCGGTGCTATATCTGTATGTCGGCAAGCCCGCCGGGGCTGACTACGACTACATCGAACTGAAAGCGGCGGCGTCGCGGGACGTCGGGCCGGTGAACCTCGGGGTCACCACCTATTACACGACCAACTTTTTCGGGGTGGACGATGAGGCCTTTTACTATGAGGCCAACTCGGCCTTTGCCATCAGCCCGTCCCTGACGGCCTCGGGCGCCGTGGGCCATCAGACGCTTGACGTCAGCGATGACTACACGACCTGGAATGTCGGCCTGACCTATGCCTTCCCGAAGCTGATCTCGATCGACATGCGCTACCACGATACCGATACGGCGGGTCCGCTCTCGGAGGAGCGGTTCGTCGGCATGGTGTCGTTCGCCTTCTGAACGCTGTGGCGGCAAACAGAAAAAATCATCCGGCAAAGTGACAAAAGCCGGCAGGATTCGCTGTGATCAAAAGATTGTCAGGCGGCCGCGCGGGGAAAAATACCCGCGCGGTCTTGCCGTGAGCGCCCTGACAAAGGATGGTGGGCCTATGCTGCACCGCAACCAAAAATTCCCCGAGATCGTCCGGCGGACGCCCCCAAAGACGCCCGCAGACAGCCGCGTCCGCGACTTCAACGAGATTTACGCCGACTTCGCCGCGTCCAATGGCGCGACCCAGTCCAGCCGTTGTGCCCAATGCGGCGTGCCCTTCTGCCAGAGCGGCTGCCCGCTCGAGAATGCCATTCCCGACTGGCTGAAGCTGGCGGCGGAGGGGCGTCTCGAAGAGGCGTGGCGCGCGTCGGAAGCGACCAGTGCCCTGCCCGAAATCTGTGGCCGCATCTGTCCGCAGGATCGCCTGTGCGAAGGCGCCTGCACGCTGGAGCGGGCGGGTTGGGAGACGGTCACGATCGGCTCTGTCGAGCGCTGGCTGGGCGATATGGCCTTCAAGGAGGGCTGGATCGAGCCGATCCGGCCGGTGCGGGAGCGCGACGCGTCCATCGGCATCGTCGGATCGGGCCCGGCCGGGCTGGCGGCGGCGGACCGGCTTCGCGGCCTCGGCTATGCGGTGACGATCTATGAGCGGCAGGACCGGGCCGGTGGGCTGCTGATGTATGGCATACCGGGCTTCAAGCTGGAAAAGCCGGTGGTGCAGCGCCGCATTGATCGGCTGATCGAGTCCGGAGTGTCCTTCGAACTGGGCGTCGAGATCGGGCGCGACCTATCGTTCGAGGCGCTGAGAAGCCGGCATCAGGCGGTACTGCTGGCAGCCGGGGTCTATGCTGCGCGCAGACTGGCGGTGCCCGGCTGTGGCACCAATGGTGTGGTGCCCGCGCTGGCCTATCTGACGGCGTCCAACCGCAAGGGTCTGGGCGACGCCGTGCCCGAGTTCGAATCCGGGGCGCTGGATGCCCGGGGGCGGACGGTGGTGGTGATCGGCGGCGGAGATACGGCCATGGACTGTGTTCGCACAGCCGTGCGTCAGGGTGCGGCCTCGGTCACCTGCCTCTATCGTCGGGATCGCGACAACATGCCCGGCAGCGCCCGCGAGGTCGCCAATGCCGAGGAAGAAGGCGTGGTGTTCGACTGGCTGGCCTCGCCCAAGGCGGTGCACGATGCCGAGGGCCGGGTGACTGCGGTCCGGGCTATCCGCACGGCCCTGTCCGATCCCGGCCCTGATGGTCGACGATCGATCCGTGAGATGGCTGACAGCGCCTATGACTGCAGCGCCGACATGGTCATCGAGGCGCTGGGCTTTGAGGCCGAAGACCTGAAAGCCCAGTTCAAGACGCCCGACCTGGCGGTGCGGGACGATGGCACCGTCTGGTCGGCGGGCGCCACGCGAGCCACGACGCTGGAGGGCGTGTTCGTGGCTGGAGACATTTCGCGCGGCGCTTCACTGGTCGTCTGGGCCGTCCGCGAGGGTCAGGATGCTGCTGCAGAAATCCATGCGTGGCTGGGTGCTCGCCAGCAGGTGGCGGCATGAACTTTGATCGCCAGCAATACCTCGATGACCGGCAGGCGCTGATCGACGCCGGGGCCTATGACCCCAAGAGCGAGCGGGACGCCTGCGGGGTGGGGCTGGTCGCGGCTATCGACGGGCAGCCGCGACGCGAGGTGGTCGATCTGGCCATCGCGGCGCTGAAGGCCGTCTGGCACCGGGGAGCGGTCGACGCCGACGGGCGCTCGGGGGACGGCGCGGGCCTGTTGATCGGCCTGCCGCGTGAGTTCTTCCTGAGGCAGGTTCGCGAACAGGGGCGTGAACCCCGGCCCGGGCCCCTCGCGGTCGGCATGGTGTTCCTGCCGCGCCATAACCTCGCTGCCCAGGAGCAGGCGCGCGTGGTCATCGAGCGCGAGGTGCAGGCGGCGGGGTTCTACCTCTATGGTTGGCGACAGGTACCGCACCGGCCCGAGATTCTGGGCGAGCGCGCCGCCGCCACCCGGCCCGAGATCGAGCAGATCATGCTGGCCCCGCCCGAGGGGCTGGACGGCGAGGATCTGGAGCGGGCGCTGTATCTGCTGCGCCGCCGGATCGAGGCGCGGGCCCTGTCGCGGGGCATCGCCGACGTCTACGTCTGCTCGCTGTCGGCGCGGGTCGTCATCTACAAGGGCATGATGCTGGCCCAGGCGCTGGCCGAGTTCTACCCGGACCTGATGGACCCCGAGGTCGTCGCTTCGGTGGCCGTGTTCCATCAGCGCTATTCGACCAACACCTTCCCGGAATGGCGGCTGGCCCAGCCGTTCCGGATGCTGGCCCACAACGGCGAGATCAACACCCTGCGCGGCAATGCCAACTGGATGCGCAGCCACGAGATCCGCATGACCGCGGCGGCCTTCGGGGCCGATGACGACATCGTCAAGCCGGTCATACAGAAGGGTGGCTCGGACTCCGCCGCCCTCGACAACGTCTTTGAGGTGCTGGTGCGGGCCGGGCGCTCGGCGCCGATGGCCAAGACGCTGCTGATCCCCGAGGCCTCGATCCCCGGAGTTTCGAGTCCGGCGCATCAGGCGCTCTATGCCTATTGCAATGCGGTGATGGAGCCTTGGGATGGACCGACCGCCCTGTGCGCCACGGACGGCAGGTGGGTCGTGGCGGGCAAGGACCGCAACGGCCTGCGGCCCCTGCGGGTGACCGAGACCTCGGATGGGCTGCTGATCTGCGGGTCCGAGGTCGGCATGACCGGCATCGCGCAGGAGCGGATCGCGCGCAACCTTCACATCGGGCCGGGCCGCATGATCGCGCTGGACCTCGACGAGGGGCGGCTGTTCGACGAGACGGCCATTCTGGACAAGCTGGCGGCGGGCCATCCCTATGACCGCTGGCTGGCCAATATCGTCGATCTGGAGCCGAAGGTCGGGCCGGGGCCGGAGCCGCGCAGGCTGGACAACCCGGCGCTGGTGCGCATGCAGGCCGCAGTCGGCTGGACGCAAGAGGACGTCGAGACCTTGCTGGATCCGATGATTGCCGACGGCAAGGAGGCCGTGGGGTCGATGGGGGACGATGCCGTCCCCCGCGTGCTGTCGGGTCTGGACCGGCCGTTCAGCCACTATTTCCGTCAGGCCTTTGCCCAGGTGACCAATCCGCCGATCGACTCCCTGCGTGAGGGCGCGGCGATGTCGCTCAGGACCCGGTTCAAGAACCTCGGCAACATCCTGGCGCAGGAGGAAGGCCAGACCCGCGTCCATGTGCTGGACAGTCCGGTGCTGACCACCGGCATGTTCGACCGCATGCTGGATGTGGTGGGCGAGGGGGCGGTGGCCCGTCTGGACACCAGTTTCGATCCGGTAGTGGGCGGCGACCGTCCGGGCGAGGCCCTGCGGCAAGGTATTGAGCACCTGCGCGATGAAGCGGTCGCGCAGGTGCGGGCCGGCTCCGGCATTCTGGTGCTGACCGATGAAGCGATGGGGCCTGACCGGCCCCTGATCCCGATGATCATGGCCACTGCGGCTGTACACACGCGGCTGGTGGACGAGGGGTTGCGGTCCTTCGTCTCGATCGTCGTGCGAACCGCCGAGGCGCTGGAGGCCCACGCCTTTGCCGTGCTGGTCGGGTGCGGCGCGACCGCCGTCAACGCCTGGCTGGCGCAGGAGACCTTTCTGCAGCGTCAGGACGAGGGCCGCTATGGCCCGGGTTCACTGCGTGAAGCCTGCCTGAACTACAAATCGGCGATCGAGGCGGGGCTGCTCAAGATCCTGGCCAAGAAGGGCATATCGGTGATCTCCGCCTATCGCGGGGCTTTTGAGTTTGAGGCGCTGGGCCTTTCGCGGGCGCTGGTCGCTGACATCTTCCCGGGTATGACATCGCGGGTCTCGGGCATCGGCCTGGCGGGGCTGGAGGCGCGGGCGTTGCGGCTGACGGAAGCCGGTTTTGAGCGCGACCGGCCCGCCCTGCGGCTGGGGGGCTCTCACCGCATCCGCGCCGGCGAGGAGCGCCACGGCTGGGACGCGGAGGCCATCCACCGGCTTCAGGACGCGACCACGCGCAACGACTATGGGCGCTACAAGGCCTACAGCCGCCGGGTGCGCGAACAGCCGGCCGGGGCCCTGCGCGACCTGCTGGACTTCCGCGAAACCGGAACCGTGCCGCTCGAGGCGGTCGAGAGCGTCAATGAAATCCGCAAGCGCTTTGTGACGCCGGGCATGTCGTTGGGCGCGCTGAGCCCCGAGGCGCATGAGACGCTCAACATCGCCATGAACCGCATCGGCGCGCGATCGGTTTCTGGCGAGGGCGGCGAGGATCCCGAGCGCTACAAGACCCGCCCGAACGGCGACAATCCGAACAGCGCCGTCAAGCAGATCGCCTCGGGCCGGTTCGGGGTCACGGCGGAATATCTGACCCAGTGCCGCGAGATCGAGATCAAGGTGGCCCAGGGCGCCAAGCCCGGCGAGGGCGGTCAGTTGCCCGGCTTCAAGGTGACGGAGTTCATCGCCCGGATGCGGCATGCGACGCCGGGCGTGGGCCTGATCAGTCCGCCGCCCCACCACGACATCTATTCGATCGAGGACCTGGCCCAGCTGATCTATGACCTGAAGCAGATCAATCCGGACGCCCGGGTGACGGTCAAGCTGGTGGCCCAGTCGGGGATCGGCGCGGTGGCGGCGGGTGTGGCCAAGGCCAAGGCCGATACGGTTCTGATTTCAGGGCACAATGGCGGCACGGGAGCGGCCGCGATCAGCTCGATCAAACAGGTCGGCATGCCGTGGGAGATGGGGCTGAGCGAGGCCCATCAGGTGCTGAGCATGAACGGTCTGCGCGGGCGGGTGCGGCTGCGCACCGATGGCGGCATCCGAACGGGCCGGGACGTGGTGATCGCCGCCATGCTGGGCGCCGAGGAGTTCGGCATCGGCACGGCCAGCCTGGTCGCCGTCGGATGCCTGATGGTGCGTCAATGCCATTCCAACACCTGCCCCGTGGGTGTCTGCGTGCAGGATGAACGCCTGCGTGCGCTGTTCACCGGCACGCCGGACAAGGTGATCAACCTGTTCACCTTCATCGCCGAGGAAACCCGCGAGGTGCTGGCGTCACTGGGGCTCGCGCGGCTGGATGATGCGGTGGGGCGCACCGACCTGCTGCGTCAGGTGTCGCGCGGCGGAGCCGATCTGGACGATCTGGACCTCAACCCCCTGCTGGTCAGGGTCGGGGATGCGGACCTGCGTAACGGCGCCGAACTGCCGCGTAACCCCGTGCCGGACAGTCTGGATGCGCAGATCCTGATCGATGCCGAACCCTGCCTGCAGCGGCGCGAGAAGATGCAGCTCAGCTATGCGGTGCGGAATACCCAGCGCGCGATCGGCACCCGCACGTCGTCAGAGATCGTCCGCCGTCACGGCCAGGACCTGCCCGACGGACATCTGACGCTGAAGCTGAAGGGGGCCGCCGGTCAGTCGCTGGCAGCCTGGGGCATGAAAGGCCTGCGGATCGAGCTGGACGGCGAGGCCAATGACTATGTCGGCAAGGGCCTGTCGGGCGCGCATCTGGTGATCCGTCCCTTCGCCTGGAAGGCGGGGCAGGCGCTGATCGGCAACACCTGTCTGTATGGCGCAACGTCCGGTCGCCTGCTGGCCGCCGGTGTGGCGGGTGAGCGGTTTGCGGTTCGCAACTCGGGCGCGGTCGCCGTGGTCGAGGGCTGCGGGGCTCACGGCGGGGAATATATGACAGGAGGGACGCTGGTTGTGTTGGGCCCCACCGGCTGGAATTTCGGGGCCGGAATGTCGGGCGGGGAGGCCTTTGTCTGGAACGAGGGCGATCAGGCGCTGGCCAATCTGAATGCCGACTCGGTGATCGCGGGCCCGGTCGTCGGGGCTGCGGCGGAACGGCTGAAGGCCCTGATCGCCGAACATGCTGCAGAAACCGGCTCACCACTGGCTCAGCGGATTCTGGAGGATTGGAATGCGTCGCGCGCCGCCTTCCTGCAGGTCATTTCCCGCGAGGCCGAGGAGGCGGCCCAGGCGCGTCGCGCCTGAGCCCTCTCCATCGGGGTCAGCCCGCCGCCATGATGCCACAGGCTACGCGGTCACCGGCACCACCGATGGGCTGGCTCTTGTGGTCGTCGGGCATGGCATGGATGACTATGGCCGAGCCGTTATCGTCCCACAGCCACTGGCCGGGGCCCTCGGGCGCGATCCGGGCGCGAGTAGTGAAGAGTTCCGCGCGGACCCGGCCCTGTTCATCGGCATAGATGTTGGGCAGGTCGCCGTCGTCCGGCCCCTGGGCATTCAGCAGGCCGTGCGGCTTTGCGCCATCCGCATGGTTGATGTGCCCGCCGGCTGACGTGAAGGGCGCCTCGCATTCGCCGGTCGCATGGATGTGAATGCCGTGCCAGCCAGGCGTCAGACCGTCGGCCTCGACCCGGATCAGCAGGCCGGAGGGCCCCTGAGTCAGGACGGCGCGTCCGATGTTCTGGCCCGAAGCATTGATGAGTGTCGCCTCACCGAAATCACCGATGCGGGCGACAGCCTGCCGCTCGGCGCCGTAGTGGTTCTCGGTCATGGCCACACAGCCCGACATAAGGGCGGTAGCGCCGACAGAGGCGGCTATCAGAAGCGGAAGCCGGGGAAGGGTCATCGTGTCTCTCCTCGATGCGATTTCAGGGCCGGGGATATGTGGCGGCTTAACTTTGCCAGCCCCGGATGCCGATGCTAGTAATCCCCAAGCCCGGAAGTTGTTCTGATTCCGGCCAGATGAAGCCAAAAATCCTTGACCGACGACACATCCGATCACGCTGACCCGTCCGCAATTCCCGGTGGCGGGGGTGGCGGCCACATAGACAACATCACGATCGAGGACGAACTGCGCCGTTCGTATCTCGACTATGCGATGAGCGTCATCGTCAGCCGGGCCCTGCCCGATGTGCGCGACGGTCTGAAGCCGGTTCACCGCCGCATCCTGTATTCGATGCACGACCTGAACATGACGCCCGAGCGCGCCTATTCGAAGTGCGCGCGCGTCGTCGGTGATGTGCTGGGTCGTTTCCACCCCCACGGCGATGCCTCGGTCTATATGGCGCTGGTGCGCATGGCCCAGCCCTTCTCGATGGGGCTGATGCTGGTCGACGGCCAGGGCAATTTCGGCTCGGTCGACGGCGATATGCCGGCCTCCATGCGTTACACCGAGGCCCGGATGGCCCCGGCGGCCGTGGCGCTGCTGACCGACATCGACAAGGACACGGTCGATTTCCAGCCGAACTATGACGAGAAGGAACTCGAGCCTGTCGTTCTTCCGGCGCGGATTCCGAACCTGCTGGTCAATGGCGCGGGCGGCATCGCCGTCGGCATGGCGACCAACATCCCGCCTCACAATCTGGGTGAGATCGTGGACGGGGCGGTGGCCCTGCTGGACGACCCGAACATGGGCGATGAGGCCCTGCTCGACATCGTTCCCGGCCCCGACTTCCCGACCGGCGGTGAGATCATGGGGCGGACCGCGCCGCGCAACGCCCTGCGCGAAGGCCGGGGCTCGATCATCGTGCGCGGCAAGGCCACGATCGAGGAGATCCGCAAGGACCGCGAAGCCATCATTATCACGGAACTGCCGTTCCAGGTGAACAAGCAGACCCTGATCGAGCGCATCGCCGAAATGGTCCGCGAAAAGCGTCTGGAAGGCATTGCCGACGTTCGCGACGAGTCGGCCCGTCAGGGCATGCGGATCGTCATCGAGCTGAAACGCGATGCATCCGGCGATGTCATCCTGAACCAGCTGTATCGCTACACTGCCCTGCAAAGCTCGTTCGGCGTCAATATGCTGGCCCTGAACCAGGGCCGCCCGGAGCAGATGGGCCTGCGCCGCATGCTGGAGGCCTTCCTCGAGTTCCGCGAGGAAGTGGTCGTCCGCAGGGTCAAGTTCGAGCTGGGCAAGGCCCGCGACCGCGGCCATGTTCTGGTCGGTCTGGCCGTCGCCGTCGCCAATATCGACGAAGTGATCCACATCATCCGCTCGTCGGTCGACCCGGCCGAGGCGCGCGAACGCCTGCAGGCCAAATCCTGGCCGGTCGGCGACATGATGGCCCTGGTCGAACTGATCGCCGATCCGCGTACGGTGCTGGTCGAGGTCGACAAGATCCGCCTGACCGACGAACAGACCCGCGCCATTCTGGCCCTGACCCTATCGCGCCTGACCGGTCTGGGACGCGACGATATCTTTGGCGAGGCGCGCGGCCTTGCCGACACCATTCAGGGCCACCTGACGATCCTGTCGGACCGCGCCAACATCCTGGCCATCATCCGCGAGGATCTGATCGCGGTGAAGGACCAGTTCGCCGTGCCGCGCCGCACCCTGATCGGCGAAGGCGACGCCGATATGGAAGACGAGGACCTGATCCCGCGCGAGGACATGGTCGTCACCGTTACTCATGGGGGCTACGTCAAGCGCGTCGCGCTGAACGCCTATCGGACCCAGCACCGCGGCGGCAAGGGCCGCTCGGGTGTGGCGATGAAGGATGATGACGCCGTCGTCAGCGTCTTCTCGGCCTCGACCCATACGCCGGTGCTGTTCTTTGCCTCGAACGGCAAGGCCTACAAGCTGAAGACCTGGCGTCTGCCGCTGGGTGGGCCGACGTCGCGCGGCAAGGCCTTTGTGAACCTGCTGCCGATCGATCCGGGCGACAGCATCATGAATGTGCTGCCCCTGCCGGAAAACGAGTCAGAGTGGGACAACTACGACATCATGTTCGCCACCCGGTCGGGCGATGTGCGTCGGAACAAGCTGTCGGACTTTGCCACCGTCAACCGGGCCGGCAAGATCGCCATGGAACTGGAGGACGGCGACCACATGGTCGGCGTCGGTCTGTGCCAGGCCGATGACGACATCATGCTGACCACGGCCATGGGCCGGGCGATCCGGTTCAAGGCCGACGACGTTCGCGTATTCAAGGGCCGCAAGTCGACCGGCGTTCGGGGTGTACGCCTGCAGCCGACGGACGAGGTCATCTCCATGGCTGTTCTGGGGCGGGTGGATGCCACGCCCGAGGAACGCGCCGCCTATGTCAAACACGCCAACGCCATGCGCCGCGCCGCCGATGAGGGCGAGGATGAAACGCCGGTTGAGGCCGACGACGAAGCCGTTGCCGAGGCCCCGATCTCGCCCGAACGCATCGCGGAACTGGGCGCGGCCGAACAGTTCATCCTGACCATCACCGAGACCGGCTTCGGCAAGCGCTCGTCGGCCTATGAGTATCGGCGCACGGGCCGGGGCGGGCAGGGGCTGACAGCCCATGGTCTGGGCGGACGCGCGGGCAATCGTCTGGCGGCCTCCTTCCCGGTCGAGGACACTGACGACCTTCTGCTGGTGACCTCGGGCGGACAGATGATCCGCACGCCGGTCGGCCAGATCCGCGTGGTCGGTCGCTCCAGCCAGGGCGTCACCGTATTCCGCACCGCCGAGGGCGAGAAGGTGGTGTCCGTCGAGCGTCTGGCCGAGACGCCCGGCGACGATGAAGCGCCGGACAGCGACATCGATGTCGGCGAGGCCGGCGAGGGCTGACGGCCTTGGCGGCTGGCGACCTCTGGATCGACGGGGCGCCGGCGACGGTTGAAGACCTGACGCATCAGGCGCTGGTCAACTATGGGGCCTATACGTCGTTTGCGGTCTCGGCCGGAGCGGTGCGGGGGCTGGACCGGCATCTGGCCCGCCTGACCCATGCAGGCACCGAACTGTTCGGCGTGCCCGTGCCGGAGGGCAGGGTGCGCGACCTGATTCGTCAGGCGCTCGGCGATCGGTCCGACGCCTTCGTCCGTGTCAGCCTGTTCTCGCGCGAGATAAGTCCCCGGTCGCCGGCCCATGAGGGCGTGCCGCGCGTGATGGTCGGCGTCTTTCCGCCGGTGCCGCCCCTCGGCGAGACGCCGTTGACGCTGCAGGTGCAGACCTATGCCCGGGAAACGCCCGACCTGAAGCACGTAGCGACGATGGGGCTGATCCGGGCGCGCAGGCTGGCGTGTCTTGCTGGATATGACGATGCCTTGTTCGTCGATGCCGGGGGCCGCATTTCGGAGGGAAGTCTCTGGAACATCGGCTTTGTCAGCGGCGATACGGTGGTGTGGCCCGAGGCTCTGAAGCTGGAGGGGGTCTCTCAGGCGCTGATCAAGACGCATCTGGCGGATGTCGGCCTGAAACAGGAAGCCCGGGTGGTCACTGTGGGCGACCTGTCCGGCTTTGATGGGGCCTTCATCACGAACAGTGCCACGCCCGCTTGCGGTGTCGCAGCTATCGGCGATCGTACGTTTCCGGTGACCACCGACCGCCTCGCCATGGTCAAGGCCGCCTGGTCTCGGGCCGAACCTCAGCCGGTCTAGGAGCCGGGCGCGACCGATGCTAAGCCGGGAAGACTGAGGGAGGCCGACACATGCGCATCGGGCTGTATCCGGGAACCTTCGATCCCGTCACCAATGGCCATATGGATATCATCGGCAGGGCCGTGAAACTGGTGGACCGGCTGGTCATCGGCGTCGCCCAGAACGATGACAAGGGGCCGCTGTTTACGACCGCCGAACGGGTCGAGATGGTCAGGACCGAGGTCATGGGTCTGAAGGCCGACATCGTCGTCCAGCCTTTTGATACGCTGTTGATGCATTTCGCTGAGTCGCTGAGCGCCAGCGTGATTGTGCGAGGTTTGCGGGCGGTCGCTGACTTCGAGTACGAGTTCCAGATGACGGCCATGAACCAGCGTCTGAACAGTGAGATCGAGACTGTGTTTCTGATGGCCGATCCCCGACATCAGGCCATCGCCTCGCGTCTGGTCAAGGAGATCGCCCGGCTGGACGGGAAGATCGAGAGTTTCGTAAGCCCCGCAGTTGCGGCGCGCGTCCGCACCCGGGTCAAGGGCGGAAACTGACAGGTGAAGTGTATGCTGATGAAATCCCGCCCTGCCCTGGTTCTGTCCGCCCTGCTGCTGAGCGCCGCGCCTCTGCCCGCCGTGGCCCAGGAGGCGTCCAGCTGGCGCACGGTGCCGGCGGAGCGCCTGCTGGTGGTGGAGACGAGCAAGGGCCGAGTGCTGGTCGAGCTGTTTCCCGATGTGGCGCCGGCCCATGTCGAGCGGGTCACCACCCTCGCGGATCAGGGCTTCTATGACGGTCACACCTTTCACCGCGTGATCGAGGGCTTCATGGCCCAGACGGGCGATCCGATGGGGACGGGCGGCGGCGGCAGCGAACTGGCTGACGTCAGTGCCGAACTGAATTTCCGCCGCGGGCGTGACAGCGGCTTCGTGACGGTGGAGGGCAGCGGTCCCGGGCTGCGGGGCATTATGCGGGGCCTTTCGGTCGTGACCCAGCCGGACAGCCAGATGATGGTGACGGCGGACTTCAAGGTTGGCGCGCAGGGGGTGTTCTGCCCCGGCGTGGTCGGTATGGCCCGCGCGGGCAGCCTGGACAGCGCGAACAGCCAGTTCTTCTTCATGACCGGACGGGAAGATGCGCTGAACGGCATCTACACGCCGTTTGGCCGGATCGTCGATGGGCTGGATGTGGTCACGACGCTCAAGTCCGGACCCGAGTCCGACAATGGCCGGGTCGGCGCTGATCCCGACACGCTTGTACGGGTGCGGCTGGCGACGGCGCTGCCCGAGAGGGAACGCCCCACAGTGCAGGTTCTGCGCGACGGAAGCCCCGAGGCGGCCGAGATCATCGCGGAGACCAGGGCCGCCCGGGGATCAAACTTCAACATCTGCGACGTCCAGCTGCCGTCGCGTGTCCAGTAAGCAAGCCAGGGGAGGGGACCGCATGCGCCCTGCAAACGTGATCAAGGCCCTGTCGGGCGCGATGGTGCTGGCACTGGCGATGCCAGCCGCGGCGCAGGAGCCCCCCCCTTCGGCCCAGCCTGCCGAGGTCCCGCCGGCTGCCGTGACGCCCCCTCCTTCTCAGGACTGGCGCCTGGTGGCGCCCGAGAACCTGCTGATCATCGATACGACCAAGGGCCGGATTCTGGTCGAGCTGGCGCCCGAGGTTGCTCCGGCGCATGTCGAGCGCATCCGTCTGTTGGCGGGTCTGGGGTTCTATGACGGTCTGGCCTGGCACCGCGTGATCGACTGGTTCATGGCCCAGACGGGTGATCCTCTCGGCACAGGTGACGGACAAAGCGCCTATCCGGACCTGCCGGGAGAGTTCACCTTCCGTCGTGGGCCGGACATGGATTTCACGCCGGTGTCAGCGCCGATGGGGGCCCTGCTGGGCTTTGTCGGCTCGCTCCCGGTGCAGACCCAGCCAGCCGAGCTGATGCCCCGGACCAGCGACGGGATGGTGCATGGCTGGGCGATGTACTGCCCGGGCGTAGCCGGCATGGCGCGGGACGAGGATCCCGACACGGCCAACAGCCAGTTTTTCCTGATGCGTCAGGCCTATCCGTCGCTGGACAAGCGCTACACGGTCTGGGGCCGGGTGATTGTGGGCCTGGACGTTGTGCGGGCGCTCAAGGTCGGCGAGGAACCCAGCGGCATGGTGCCCGCCGAGCCGGATCGCATGCTGCGTGTCCGCGTGGCCTCTGACCTTCCGGTCGAGAGCCGACCGACAGCCCGGGTGCTGGATGCAGGCTCGCCGATCTTTGCCACCACCATCGAGAGCGTCCGCTTGCAGCGGGGGGCTGACTTTTCGATCTGCGATCTGGAGCTGCCGGTTCAGGTGAGCGACCCGGCCTTCGGTTGATCTAACGTCTTCCTCGGGACCGACGTCGACGCCGCCGCCCTGACCGCATCCGCTCCAGCAGCAGGCCCTCGCGGAGGCCCCTGTCGGCGACGCGCACCCGCTCGCACGGCCAGGCGCGTTGCACGGCTTCGAGGATCGCCGCCCCGGCCATGACCAGATCGGCACGGTCCGGACCGATGCAGGGGTTACGAGCCCGGCCTTCGGGGCCGAGGTCGAGCAACAGACTGGCCGCCGCTTCGCAATCGGTTCGCGTCATCCAAAGGCCATCGACGCGGTCCCGCTGATAGCGGGGCAGTTTCAGGTGGATGCCCGCCAGACTTGTGATCGCACCTGAGGTGCCCACGAGATGGGCTCGTCCCTCATCAAACAGGGCCTTCACCGTGCCGTTCACGGGGGCGGACTGAATGGCGGCGGCCATATGGGCCACCATGGCCTCATACCAGATCAGCGGGTCGTCCGGCGTCTCCGGGTGTCTTTCGGCCAGGGAGACGACCCCGACGGGCGCTGACATCCAGCCGACGGTCTCAAAGCCCTGGTCGGCACGCACCAGCCATGAAAGTTCTGTGGATCCGCCCCCGACGTCCACAACCAGTACCGCCTGGGCGCTGCTGTCGAGCAGATTGCGGCAGCCCTCGACCGACAGGCGGGCCTCCTCATCGGGGGTAATGATCCGCAGCTTCAGCCCGGTGCCGACGCGGACCCGTTCGATGAATTCCGGCCCATTCTCGGCCGCGCGACAGGCCTGGGTCGCGACGGCGGCGATGCGTTCGGAGGGCAGGTTCTTCTTGGCGACCCGTTCGGCGCAAATGGAGAGGGCATCATAGGCCCGGTCCATGGCGTCGTCCGTCAGCCGCCCGCTGCGACTGATGCCTTCGCCCAGCCGGACGATGCGGCTGAACGAATCAACCACTCTGAAGCCATCACGCGTCGGACGCGCGATCAGCAGGCGGCAATTGTTGGTCCCCAGATCAAGGGCGCCATAGAGTTGCGGCGCAGTAGCCGCATCGCCAGGGCGGGGGGACCTTCCGTCGCGCCCCGAGGGCGCGCCGTCGATCTCCGGCATGGCCGAACTTTCAAAGGGGACCCGAAGCGGACCCCGTCGCCGACAGACTAACCAGATGGGATCGTCCGCGCCAAGCCAGTCTGTCGCGAAAATGAACAGAAGGGTCGGAGAGGGCTCAGACGGGCCCCGCTAGTCTGGCCCCATGATGAAGACCAAAGCTGCCAAATTCGGACTGGGCCAGAGCGTTCGCCAACTGGATGACGCCTTCAGCGGCGTGATCATTGATGTCGACGCCAGTTATGACGGACCGGTCGGTGAGACCGGGGCCCTGTCGACCGATCAGCCTTTCTACAAGGTGCTGGTTATCGAGGAGTCGTCAGGGATCCTGGTCTATGCCGCCGAGCAGAGCCTGATGGCCGGACCAGACCCCGAACATGCAGCCCTTCCGCACCTCAAGCGTTGGTTCCGGCACGATGATCAAGGGCGCCTGCAGCCGCGATTCGTCGACCTGCACTGATGCGACTTCGCTCGCCAACGTATGGTCCTTGATGCCGCGAGCGCCTAGGATGCTCGCGCCATTTCAGCCGATGCGAAGGGGACCTGATGTCCGATTTCGAACATGTCTTTGAAGCGCCGCCCGAGGGGGCGGCCGAAGACTGGACCATTCCGCAGGACTGGCCGGCCTATACCCGGGTCGAGCACGATACCTGGAACACGCTGTACGCCCGGCAGATGAAAATCCTGCCCGGACGCGCCTCGGACGTCTTCCTGAAGGGGCTGGACGCGCTGGACCTCAACACCGGCGGCATCCCCGATTTCGAGACCATGAACCCCAAGCTTCAGGCTCTGACGGGCTGGACGGTCGTCTGCGTGCCGGGACTGGTGCCGGACGAGGTGTTCTTTGACCATCTGGCCAACCGGCGCTTCCCGTCCGGCCAGTTCATCCGCAAGCCCGACCAGTTGGACTATCTGCAGGAGCCGGACATCTTCCACGATGTGTTCGGCCATGTCCCGATGCTGACCGACCCGGATTTCGCCGCCTATATGGAAGCCTACGGCAAGGGCGGGCAGCGGGCCGCCCGGCGCGGCATGCTGGCGAATCTGGCCCGGCTGTACTGGTACACGGTCGAGTTCGGTCTGATGAAGGAGGCCGACGGCCTGCGCATCTATGGCGCCGGGATCGTATCATCGGCGACCGAAAGCGTGTTTGCGGTCGAGGACCCGTCGCCCAACCGGATCGGCTTCGACCTGGAGCGGGTGATGCGCACCCTGTACCGGATCGACGATTTCCAGCAGGTCTATTTCGTCATCGACAGCCTTGAGGGGCTCAAAGACGAGACCCTGCGCGACTTCGGGCCGATCTACGACCGTCTTGAGGGCAAGGACGACATCGTCATCGATGCCATTCTGCCGTCCGACACCGTCTTCACCCGGGGCACCCAGGCCTATGCGACCAGGGGCGGCCGCTTCGCCGCCTAGGTGCGCTGGAACGGGTAGAAGTCACTGCCCAGGCCAAGAAGCGCGGTGAGCGCGTCGAGGGCGGTCCGGCTCTCGACCAGCAGGTCGGGATCGGCCAGATCGCGCGGCGTCAGCTCGTCCCGATAGTGGCGTCCGGCCCAGTCCTTGAGTTCGGCGTGGAGGTCGGACGTGAACCGCATGGCGGGGTTGGTAGCGGTCAACTCGTCGTCGGTCAGGACCACCCGAAGTCGCAGACAGGCGGGCCCGCCGCCATTTCGCATGGACTGGCGCACATCGACATAGCGGACCTGACCGATGGGGCCGTTCGAGCCCGCAATCCGCTCGGCGACGGCCCGGCTGCGCGGGTTCTCCTCGGTCTCGGTCGGGCAGATCAGGGTCAGGCGATCCTCGCCGGGGATCTGGATCAGCATGGAGTTGAACAGATAGCTGCTGATCGCATCCGCCAGGGGCAGGTCGGCGGCGGAGACTTCGACGAACTTGGGCTCAAAGCCGTCGGCTGCGCGTCGGATCACCTCCAGAGTGGTGGCCGTGTCCTCGAACGCCAGCTCGTGGAAGAACAGGGTGTCCAAGGCGCCGACGCAGACCACGTCGTTGTGAAAGGTGCCTCCGGCAATCGCGGCCTTGCCCTGGCGGGCCAGCACCACTCCCGAGGCGCCGTGCCGGCGGGCGAGGGCCTCGGACGCCTCGCGCGTCTGGCGCGCGGGGTAGGGGCCATCCCAGCCCTCCCAGGCCTCGCGTCCCCAGACCAGCAGGTTGACTCCGGCCGATCCATGGTCGGCGCACAGGCGGACGTGATTGGCTGCGCCTTCATCCGCCAGATGGCCGACGGACGGAAGGGCGTCATGAACCGCGAAACGCGCCGGGTCGGGGAAGAGGGCGTCGAGGGCCCGCATCGTCTGGGCGTGCTCCAGCGACCGATGCAGATTGGTGACGAGGTTGGCGGGGGTGAAATGCACCCGACCATCCGCGCTGTCGGCAGAGGGGGTGACGGTCGCGGCGTTGGCGGCCCACATGGGCGAGGCCGAACAGGCGGCAGCAGCCAGGGAGGGCGCCTGTTTCCAGGCGGTCTCCAGCACCTGGCCATCCGATCCCGCAAAGCCGAGGCTTCTCAGGAAGCCGATGTCCGGGCGTTCATGTGGCGGCAGGATAAACTGGGGCAGGCCGAGGTCTGCCAGCAGCTTCATCTTCTCCAGCCCCTGAAGCACAGCCGCCCGGGGATTGGACGCCTCGCCCTTGTTCAGGCTGGACGCCAGATTGCCCGGCGACAGGCCGGCGTAAGAGTGCGTCGGCCCGATCAGTCCGTCGGCATTGGCTTCGATCGCGACTGAGCTCACGCCTTCAAGCCCTTGATCTCGCTTTCGATATTCTTGACGCTATCGGCCTCGAAACTGGCCACCGGATAGGCGCAGTAGTCCGCAGCATAGTATGCCGAGGGGCGGTGATTGCCGCTCTGGCCCAGACCGCCGAACGGCATGTCGCCGGCGGCGCCCGTGGTCGGCCGGTTGAAGTTCACCACGCCCGCCCGGATGCGGTCGATGAACCGCTGCCAGTTGGCCGGATCATCCGAGACTAGACCCGCCGACAGGCCGTACTTCGTCGCATTGGCCTCGCGGAGGGCCGCGTCGAAATCGGGGACGTGCCGGACCTGCAGGAAGGGCGCGAAGATCTCGTCGTCCGGCACGTCGACGCCGGTCGTGTCAATGATTGAGGGTTGAACGAAAGCGGGCGACAGGCCCTCGATCGGACCCGATTTGCGTATGACCCGGGCCCCGGCATCAATGCGCTGCTGCAGGGCATGGAGGGCGGCGCTGGCGGCCCGGTTCGAGATCAGCGGTCCGCCATAGGGCTCGGGATCGCTGTCCCACGGCGCGAAGACAATGCGGTCGGCCAAGGCGGCGATGGCCTCGACGATGGCGTCGCCCTGTGACCCCTCTGGCAGGATCAGCCGGCGCGCGCACGAGCAGCGCTGGCCGGTTGTGATGAAGGCGGACTGGAGGATGATGCCGGCGGCGGCCCCGGCATCGGCGGCATCCCAGACCACCAGCGGATTGTTACCCCCGAGTTCCAGCGCCAGAATCACGTGCGGATTGTCGGCGAAGTGGCGTTTGAAATGGGCACCGGCTGCGCCTGAGCCCGTGAACATCAGGGCGTCGATCTCCTGATCCAGCAGGGCCGCCCCCACGTCACGTCCGCCCTGGACCAGATTGACGACGCCGTCAGGCAGGTCCGCCTCCTTGAGACATTCGACCATCAGCTGGCCGGTCAGCGGGGTTTCCTCGGACGGCTTGAAGATGACCGTATCTCCCGCCAGCAGGGCCGGGACAATATGGCCATTGGGCAGGTGCCCCGGGAAGTTGAACGGCCCGAGCACCGCCGCCACGCCATGCGGGCGGTGCCGCAGGGTGGCGCGACCAAAACCGGTATCGGATGTGCGCTCGCCGGTGCGCTCGTCATAGGCTCGGATCGAGATATCGACCTTGCCCTGCATGGCCGTGGCCTCGGTGCGGGTTTCCCACAGCGGCTTGCCGGTCTCGCGGCTGATGGCTTCGGCGATCTCGGGCGCGCGCGCCTTCAGCACCGCCTGATAGCGTTTGACGGCATCGATCCGGTCCTGCCGCGGACGATCGGCCCAGCCGGGAAAGGCGGCGCGGGCTCGGACCGCAGCCTGTGCTACCTCGTTGCCGGTCGAGGCCGGTCCTTCCCAGACGGTGTCGCCGGTTGCGGGATCGATGGAGGCAAAGGCAGTCATGAAGGGTCCTTACAGGTCAGCTTTTCACGCGCACCGTATCACCGGCCCGCACCTTGAGGGCGGCGGCGGTCTCGGCGTTGAGGATCACGGTTTCGTCGTTGATAGCGGCCTTTTGCCGAACCGCGCGAAAGCCCGTGACGTGGTCGGTCGAGATCAGGCTGGGCAGTTCGGCCTCGACCTCGGCTTCGATCTTCACGGTCAGACGACGGGCGTCGCGCACCGTGCGGATATCGTCGCGACGGCAGGTGACGGTCGGGCCGGCATCGAAGATGTCGACGAGGCCGTTGGGGCGGAATCCCTCGGATTCCAGCAGGGCCATGGCAGGCACGCCCTGGGGGTGGACCTTGCCGATCACGGAGCGCGCCGCCTCGGGCAGCAGCTCGATATAGACCGGATGACGGGGCGCCAGATCGAGAATGAACTGCTTGTCGGTCGAGCCGGTCATCCGGTCGGCCTCGTCAAATTCCATCGGGAAGAATTTGTGCGCCACATGATCCCAGAAGGGGCAGGCCCCGTCGGGCGTGAAGACACCGCGCAGCTCGGCCAGCACCGTGTCGGCGAACAGGTCGGGCTCGGCTCCGATCAGCATGTAGCGCGACTGGCTGAGCAAGCGTCCGGCCCCGCCCTTGCGCCGGTCCGCCTTCAGGAACAGCGAACCGACCTCGGACCAGCCGGTGCATTCATTGACCAGCACGAGGGTTTTCTGTTCGAGCTTGATGCCGAGCGAGGGCGAGGACTGGGTGTTGTTGACCACCCGGAAGCTGAAGAAGGGCCGGTTCAGCCCGACCGCGGCCTTGACCGATCCGACGCCATCGACATCACCGGTGTCGGATTCCTCGAGCATCAGGGTGTACCAGCGCTCCTGCGGCGCGATCTTGCCCATGAAGCTGTCGCGGCTGAGATCCAGCCGCTCGCTCAGCTGGTCCGGGTCTTCCGGCAGGCTGGTGAAGCCCGGCCCGGACAGGATGGCCAGTTCCAGCAAGGAATCCAGATCGCCGGGACCGGCGGGGCGAACGACCAGCATGAAACCTACCTGGACTGAAGACGAAGCTGTTTGAGATGGTGCGCGTCGATTTCGCCGGACGCGACCTTGCACAGGATCAGGGCGGACAGCTGGGCCCGCTCGACGAAACTGTCGGGCCAGGCATATTCCTGATCCGAGTGGATGGCACCGCCGATGACGCCGAGGGTGTCGATATTGGGCAGGCCCGCCGCGTGCAGGTTGTTGCCTTCGCACACCCCGCCTGACGGCTGCCAGCGCAGGGTCTGGTTCAGCAGTTCACCCGCCTGACGCACCGCTTCAAATAGTTCGGTCTGGGCGGCGTCCATCGGCTTGGGCGGGCGGGTGAAGCCGCCGTGCAGTTCAACCGTGGCTCCCGGGATCGGTGGTCGGGACACGAGGTCCTGAATCTGGGCCAGGATCCAGTCGGCGGCATCGGGATCCGGGACGCGCACGTTGAAGCGGACCACCGCTGTGTCGGCGACGACGTTCAGCGGCGCTCCGCCGGAAATGCGCGCGACATTGACGGTCACGCCGTCTCGCTGGCCGTTCAGGCCATCGAGGGCCGTGGCCAGCCGCGCCGCGCCGGCCATGGCATTGACGCCTTCATGATAGGCCCGTCCGGCGTGGGCCGACTTGCCGCGCACCACGATGTGGAAATTGCCGCTGCCCTTGCGTGCCCCTGCCAGACTGCCGTCGGGCAGGGAGGGTTCATAGGTCAGGCCCAGATGGCCGCGCGCCCCTAATTCAGCCAGCAGCGGCGCCGACCCCGGGGAGCCGATCTCCTCATCCGGCGACAAGAGGACAGTCCACCCGACGCGGGCCTTGTCAGTGTGTTGCTCGAAAGCCTCCAGCGCGCCCAACATCACCGAGATGCCGCCCTTCATGTCCGCGATGCCGGGGCCGTGCAGGGCGCCGTCCTCGCGGGTGCCGACCGTCCGGAACGGGCTGTCGGCATCGAAGACGGTGTCATAGTGGCCGGTCAGCACGATCTGGATCGGGGCTTCGGGGCGCAGGGTCAGCTGGAGTGCGGGGGCGAAGCCCAGAGGCACTTCGGTGCCGTCGTCCTCAATGCGGCTCGACGACGCGGTCGCCACACGCTCGACCGTGCAGGGCAGGTGTTTGACTGTCTGTTCGAGGGCCGTCAGCACGCGATCCAGACCGTCGGCGTTGCGGCTGCCCGAGTTGATGTTGGCCCAGCCGACCGCGCGTTCGATCAGGTCATCACGGCGCGCCGCGACGTGGTCGAGCACGATCTGGTCCTCAGGGCGTATCTGCATGCGGGCGGACCCTAGCGACCCTTCCGGCAAAGGTGAAGGGTCAGTCGCGGTTGGGTCTGCTGTCGCGGCTTTCGCCGGGACGGCGGCTTTCGCGGCGCCAGCGGACCGACAGGCTGGCCTCGCCCTGGCCGCCGAAGCGCGAGGTGACGGCCAGATTGCGCCGGACCTGCCATTCAACGCTGACGGCGGCCCCGCCTTCACCCCCGCCGATGACCTCCAGATAGACGTCGTCCGAGATATAGCGCCCGCCCGCCACGGTCAGCGCCGAGGCTTCGCCGCCGAACGACAGCCGGTCCAGCCCGGCCAGTTCCCTGAGGCCGCCGATCACATCAAAGCCGCCACCTCCGGCGAGGGAGGCCACGCCCGAGGCCAGTTGCGCCGCCTCGACCGGCGACAGCTGCGAAGCGGAGCGTCCGAACAGCACCTGGGACAGAATTTCATCCTGGGGCAGAGCGGGGGTGGAGGTCAGGGCGATCTCGGGCTTTTCGGCAGTGCCCGTGACGCGGATGCTGGCCGTCAGAACCGGGTCCTCGCGAACCGCTTCCAGGTTCAGACGGATCAGACGCGGGTCCATCGACAGGTCGACAGAGCCATCCTCATCGAAGACGAAGCGCTTGCCCGCAAACTCATAGTCGCCGCGTACCACCCGCGCCGTTCCCGAGAGGGTGGGACGGTTCAGCGTACCGCCCACCCGGGCATCCAGATTCATCAGCACATTCAGGCCGCGACCCGAGACCTCGATGTTTCCCCCGCGTGAGCGGATGTCGATGTTCAGCCCGATCTGGGGGCCCCGCGCCCGCTCTTCGGCGTCGGTGTCCGGGTCACCGCCGGGGCGATTGATTTCCACCACCTCCATGCTGACGATACCGGTGTTGCCGGGCAGCTCGGGCTCGATCCGGGCCTCGTCAACGGAGAGATCGCCGACCAGGGTGATGTTGCCATCTGTTGCGCGGGTGACCGTCAGTTCACCCGAACCCCGGGCCCTGGCGATCTCGTTGTCGATCACCTGGAAACGGCGGAAGTCGAGCTTGAGCGAGGAGCCGCTGCCCTCCCGCAGGCCAATGCGCCCGCTGCCCGATACAGCGCCGCCCGAGCCGTCGGTGGCCGTGAAGGTCTGGATCAGGGCGGTGGTGTCGTCGAAGCGCGTGTCCAGATCGATGCTGGCGAGCCGCAGCCCCGAGGCCGAGTCGCGGAAATCCCCCTCAGCCAGGGTCAACGTGCCGTTCACGCGCGGTGCGTTCAGGCTGCCGCCCAGGGTGGCCCGCGCCTCGACCTGTCCGGCCAGGCTTCGCTCGCCGCCGACGAAGACGTCCCAGATCGGCTTGATCTGACCGCTGATGTCCACCTCTCCGGACATGTCGCCGGTCCGGGCAATAGCCAGCCGCAGAGGGGAGGCCGAGGTGACGACGGGAAGGATCACATCAATGCGTGCGTCCACCGAGCCTTCGCCCTGCGCTACCAGCTCGAGATCGAGGCGATCCCCGACCAGGGTGGCGTCCAGCGTGCCGTCGATGGTCATGTCGGCGGGGGCGTCGATACTGCGCACGCCGGCCAGCGAGACATTGGCCGATCCCGACAGGTCCTCGCCCGACCCGCGCAGCGAAATCCTGCCCGTAACCCGGCCCCGCAGGTCCTCGAGCACAGACCCCAGTTCCACGCTGGTCAGATCGGCCTGAACGACGACAGAGTCCTCACCCTGACGCAGTTCCCCCAGCAGGATGCCACCGCCCACATTCATGTCGACGCGCGCGACATGGCCATCTTCGGCAAAGGCGATGACCATCGGGTTCCGGGTCGAGAAGTCGACATCGCGGACCTGTCCGCCGCCGGACAAAGTCAGCGACTGGGCGCTGTCCGTCCGGGAATAGACGGCATCGCCCTCGAACTGCACAGGCGTCGGTCCACCGACATCGAGCACGACATTGAACGGCAGGCGATCGAGTGAGCCCCGGCCGCCCAGCTGCAGTGTGCGTATGACGTAAGGCGATCCCGCCAGACGCACGCCGCGACCGGTAATGGCGATCAGCGCGGCATCCTGACCTGGCGCATCGGTCAGGCGAAGACGGCCGTCGATTTCGCCGGCGCTGAGGAAAGCTCCGGGTCGCGCGATGAAGGCCAGATCGGCGCTGGAGGGGAAGCTGTTCGATAGACCGATGGAGCCGCGGGCCACCAGCCCCCCGGCGTCAATATCGACCTCGCTGAGGCGGATAACATCGTCGCCCAGATAGAAGTTGGCGACGGCCCGCGCCGGTCCGAAGGCCGAGGCACCGGTTATGGCCACGCGCCCGTCCGACGCGTCCGCGCCCCGACGGAAGCTGAGCACCAGCCGGGTTTCGCGTAGATCCATGGGCCCGACAGCGACCCATTCGAAGCCGGCCGTGAGGTCCAGCCGGGGCTGGGCCAACGTCCCGGTCAGGGCGCCGTCGCCCTGCATGGCGCCATCAATCTCGACAGGCCCGACACCGAACGGGCCCGACGCTGTCCAGTCGACCGCCAGCTTGAGCTCACCATTAGCTTCGATCAGGCCGCGACCAGTCGCCTGTCCGTTCTCGCCCTCCAGGACGGCACGGGTCACCTCGACGCGTCCCCCTCGAAGCGTGCCGGCCAGGTCCAGAGAGGGGGAGGGGCCCAGCAGGCGGTCCAGCTCGTCCATGCCGGTGGTCAGCTGGCGAGCCCGGCCGTCGAAGCCAAGCGTCCAGGTGCCGCCCCCGGCCGAGGATGTTGCCCGGATCGGGCCGCCGAACGAGCCGGAGGCATCGGGAGAGAGGCGCGAGACATCGGTGACGCGGGCCTCGCCGTTGAAACGTAGCGATCCATTGAGCGCGCGCCCCCCTGAACCGTTGATCCGCAGGGCCTCTCCCGTCAGGTCCATACGCCGCAGCAGGACCGAGCCGTCCGTCCCATAGGCAACCTCGGCCGAGAGGCGCGGCGCGGAGCCCAGCAGGCCACCGACCATGCCGGAGCGCGAGCCTCCCGTGGCCGCGAGCTCGGTCGTCAGTGTATAGCCGCTCTCCCGGCCCGTCAGATTCAGCGGCCCCTCCAGCCGCTGGGCCCGGTAGCTGGCCAGCTCCGTATTGTTGAGGGAGACTTGGCCTTCCAGTTCCCACCGATCTGCGCCACCGGTGAAGGTGCCCTGATAGGTCGAGGCCCCGGCCAGCGGAACGCCCGCTAGCCGCGACAGGGACGGCGTGGCGATATCGACGGTCAGTCCCTCAGGGCTGCTCATGTCCTCTACATGGACCTGTCCGTCCACGCGGGTCGTGATGTTGTCCGCGAACAGACGCCAGGCCACGGCCTGCACGTCCTCTTCGTTCGGCAACGGTATTCCGGCGAGGCCAAAGCGCGCGGTGCGACCGATCCGGTCGATGAAGGGCGCAAACAGGTCCGAGCCGCTGAAGTTCACATAGCCCGAGGCACGCGCACCCTCGTCGCTGAACCGGCCCTGGATTCGCAGGGGCACAAAGTCACCGGTCCGCGCGGTCGCGTCGATCACCCGGCCATTGGCCACGGCGTTCACGAGGAACGGTTGGTCGGGCGAATAGCCCAGCATGCCGGCGAGGGGACCGCCCCGTGCCTCGCGGGCCTCGAGGGTCAATTCCATCTGCTCGATCGACTCGCCCAGCGAGGCTTCCAGCTTCAGGAAGTCTCCCTCCCGGTCGAGGCTGAAGGCATCCACGGATGCCGTGGTCAGCCCCTTGCGCAGGACCTGGGCCTCGCCCTCAACGCGCCAGTGGCCATAGGTCTGGCTGAAATCCTCGTGCAGTTCGATCTCGGCGGCGAAATGGTCGATGTCCACATCCAGCGGCATGGCGCCGGGGGGGTCAGTCGAGACCTCCAGGATCGGGCGACGCAGCACATGAATACGCCCTGCCGTGATTTCGTCCGCATGGAAGCGGCGCCCCAGCAGCGGCAGATAGCTCCAGTCGACGCGAACGTCGGTGACCTCGAGCCACACTCCCTCTTCATCGGTGACGGTCACCCGGGCCAGGGTGAAGTCGTTGAAGAGGTCGCCCTCAAGCCCTTCGACGTTGATCCGGCCGTAGCGACCGATCTTGGTACCATTGGCAAAGGTGCTGACCAGTTCGCGTCCCGGCCCACTCAGCAGATAGGCGCGCCCGCCGAGCAGGGCGACGGCCAGAAGAACCACGATAACGCCGACCGCAATGCCCGTGATGACGACGATCCGCCGGGCCAGCGACCGCTTCTGCTTCTCGGTCTGCGGCGTCTCGGGCTCGGAAGGGGGAGGGGCGGAGTCGTTCAAAACGCCTGGCCGATACTAATGTAGATCTGGAAATCGGCGTCGGCGGGACGGCGTTCCAGCGGGAAGGCGACGTCGGCCCGGATCGGCCCGAACGGCAGATTGTAGCGCACGCCGACGCCCACGCCATAGCGCAGGTTGTTGAAGTTGGGCGTTTCTTGAAAACCAATGGCCCCGGCATCGACAAATACGACCGCACCAAAGTTCCGACCGAGATCGCGACGAACCTCCAGCGAGGTCTCGAACAGAGAGAGGCCACCCCGGGGCGTATCGTCGGGCAGCCGCGGCCCCACGCCCTGATAGGCAAAGCCGCGGACCGAGCCCCCGCCGCCCGAGTAGAACAGACGATCCGACGGTATGGTCAGCTCGTCACCCCCAAGAATACTGCCCAGCCGCACGCGGCCGGCTACGACTGTGCGCGCTTCAGAGTCTAACGGAATATAGGTGGTGGCCTGGGCCTCGGTCCTGAGGAAGGCGACATTGTCCTCGCCAGTCACGAACGTCGGCTGGGCCGAGACGGTCAGTCGCCAGCCGCTTGTCGGATTCAGCGGATCGTTTGATCGATCCATGTAGCTGCTGCCCCTCAGGGTCAGCAGAGCCAGGTCACGGTCGAAACGGACCGGCAGCTGGGTCGTCGGATCAAAACGGCTCTCGGCATACTGACCGGCGTCCAGTCCGATGCCGTAGCTGAAATAGGACGTCCGCCCGAGGCGCTGGTTAAGGTCGGCGGCGAGGCTGATACCCGTCCGGCGATAGGCGTCCGTGTCTTCGTTGACGAGGGCTGCCGAAAGCTGGGCCGTGCGGCCCGGGCGGCGCCAGTGCGGCAGGCTGAGATCGACACCGATGCGGCTGTCGATGCCGGCCAGTCTCGCCTGATAGCGCAGGGTGTCGGCGCGGCCGAAGCGGTTGTAGTGCGTCCAGATGAAGTCGACACCGGCGCCCTCTGCCGTAGACAAGGTGGCTCCGGCCTCAAGGATGCGCGCGGGCCGGTCCGTCAGGGTGACGATCACCGGCCGGTTGCCGTCGGGCGTGGTCTGCCCGGGCGGGGTCAGCGCGACGCCCACGCCATCATAGACGCCCGTCTCCAGCAGGCGGCGCTCCAGCTCGGCGACCTGCTCTGGGTTGTAGACATCGCCCTCGTCCCACGGGGCCAGACCCGCGACCCAGCGGGCACTCGTGATGCCGCGCGTTTCAAGCTGGATACCGTCGAGGGTCACCAGCGGGCCGGAATCGATCCGGTATTCGGGCTCGACCGAGAATGTGGCGTGATCGACCACGACCCGGCGGGTCTGGGCCCGCGCATCGGCATAGCCCCGGCGCGTCAGGCCCGCGACGATGCGTCCCTCGGCGGCGATGACCTCGACGGCCCGTCCCGGATCGCCGGGCTCAAGCCTGATTTCCTCTCGCACCTGGGCCTCGATCTCGGGCAGGGGCGTTTCATCAGTCCAGGTCACGGTCGGATTGGAGATCAGGAACCGTCGGCCGGGCTCGACAATGATGATGGCGACCGGCGTATCCTCGCCCTCGACCGCATCCTCGATCTGGGCCTGGTAATAACCTTCGGAGCGCAGCAGCGCCTCGGCCGACTCGGCCGCCGCCCGCGCATGGCGCCGGGCTTCGAAGCGGTTGCCCGCAGGGCCGTCCACTTCGCCGATGACCTCGACGATCCGCTGACGCAGGTCCTCATCCAGATCCCCGCGAACCTGGGCCTTCGGGTCCGCCATCGCCCTTCCGGCCGACAGGCTGAGCACCGCGAGACCTGCGAGCAAGAGTGTGCGGTGCTTCAGCAAACGGAACCCGGACGATAGAGGCGGCAGACGATCATCCCCGGCGGTATGACCGGGAATCGTCCCTTATCAATAGAAAAGCGTGTCGCTATCAGGGCGAACCGATTCTTCCGACGTCCGATTATCCGTCGGAAGGGTGGGCGGCGGCTGGATCGGCACTTCGGTTTCCGGCGGCGGCTCGACCGGTTCGGTCTCCGGAATCGCCGGCTCGGTCACTTCCGGGCCGATCGGCTCGACGCCCTCGTCATCGGGAAGTGGATCGCCACAGGCCGACAGGGTCAGCAGGGCTGCGGCGAGCCCTGCCAGTCCGGCCAGTTTCATCTCATGTCTCATGGTGTGCCCCCTTCAATGGAAACCCGTGGGTCTACGAGGGAAAATGCCTGGATCGGCAGGCCGTTCCCGATGGCCCTTCATGCCTGATCAAGAGGCGCGGGGGAATGGGTCAGGTCAGCGGCCAAAGGTCAGCTTGGGGGTGTCACTCCGAGCCATCGTTCAAGTGCATCCGAGAGGTCCAGAGGCGGCGGCGTTTCCGTTTCGCCACTGGGCCTGACGCCATCGAACATCGGGGCAGGGGCGGGGGCGCCCGCTATGTCAAACGTCCCACGAGCCTGGTTGTGGGCGTTCGTGACGGCCTCGCTGAGGGTCAGGACCGGGGTAACACAGGCCTCGGTGCCCGCGAACAGGCTTGCCCAGTCGTCGCGGTCGCGCGCCGTGAAGATGGCCCCGAGCCGGTCCGTGATTTCCGGCCATCGGCTACGGTCGTACTGCGGGGCGTCTTCGGACGTCAGGCCCAGCCCGGCCAGCAGGGCCGCGTAGAAGCGAGGCTCCAGTGCCCCCACCGCCACCTCACCCCCATCACGGCAGCGATAGCAGCGATAGAAAGGCGCCCGGCCATCCAGCAGATTGGCATTGCGCTGGTCTGCCCAGAGGCCCCGGGCCTTCAGCGCATGGAAAAGGGCGGTCATCAGCGCGACCCCGTCGGTCATGGCGATATCCACCACCGCCCCCTTGCCGGTGGCGCGGGCCTGCAGGATGCCGGACAGCAGGCCGATGGCCCCCATCAGGGCCCCGCCGGCATAGTCCCCGACCAGATTGAGTGGTGGCCGGGCGGGGCGGTCCTCCTCGCCGAAGGTGCTGAGCGCGCCGCTGAGGGCCAGATAGTTGATGTCGTGGCCGACCGATGAGGCCATCGGTCCGGTCTGGCCCCAGCCGGTTACCCGGGCATAGACCAGCGCCGGGTTGCGGGCCATGCAGACGTCGGGCCCAAGACCCAGCCGCTCCATGACCCCGGGGCGGAAGCCTTCGATCAGGCCGTCGCTGTGGGCCAGCAGGTCCAGCACCCGGGCCCGGTCGCCCTCGTCCTTCAGGTCCACGGGCACGGCGGGTCGCCCCCGGTGCAGGATGGCTCCGCCCACTTCGGTGAAGACAGCCGCGCCCACACTGTCCGCACGGGTCAGGCGCACCACGTCAGCGCCGAGGTCGGCCAGCACCATGCCGAGGAAGGTGACGGGGCCCAGTCCGTCGAATTCAACAAGGCGCAGGCCGGACAGCGGTTTCATGGGCACTGCCTAGCCTCCGCTCCGTCGCGCGTCGAGCCAGCCCTTGACCCCGGCGACGGTTTGCAACAGAAGGCCCGTCGCCGGGTCGTGAACGCGACCGGTGTGGTATGCGCCCTTAGCTCAGTTGGTTAGAGCATCTGACTTTTAATCAGAGGGTCCTCGGTTCGAGCCCGAGAGGGCGTACCATCCGCTTCCGGATCAGGCCTGGTTCACCGCCGTGTGCAGCCGGGCATACAACTCGGCGGCGGTGATGCCGACGATCTGCGGATCGGCAGACTGGCCGTCCTCGATCAGGTCCAGCAACAGCTTCAGCGTGGCCGCGCGGTCCAGCGCCTGCCCCCCGGCGAGGTGCTCGATCCGGGTCTTCAGGTCGACGGGTTCGTCCGGAAGCGGGGCGACCTCGCGCGGCGTCAGGTCCGGGAAGGCCATGACCTCGGCCGCTTGCGGCGGAGGCGGGGCGTCGAAGCGCAGGGGCTCGGCGTGGGTGGGTGTGTCACTCTCGCGCAATTTTGCACACCGGCGGCAGCGTTCGGCGCCGTGGCGCTCCGACCAGTAAAAGTCGTGGCGGCACAAGAAACTATTCAACGGCGCCAGCATCCCCATCCCCTTGATTCGTCAATGCGTTAAGAGTCAAAATTAGGATTTTGTCAACAATTTTATCCACGGAGGCTCAGGACTGGTGCAGCGGCCCCGGTCTGTGGTTAGGGTTCGGCATGTTCCTGCGTCCTCTTCTCAGCCTCGTTCTGGTCCTGTCGCTGGCGGGCTGTAGCGGCGTGCAGACCTTAGCCGACGGATTTGGCGGAGCCGTGACGGCGCCGCTGGACGATGTGGGGCTGCGGCGCGAGCGCATCCCCACGGTGCTGCTGCAGGCCCAGGCCAACCCCTATGACATGCGTAACCTCGACCGCTGCTCGACCATCGGAGCCGAGGTGGCGCGGCTGGACGAGGCGCTGGGGCCCGACCTGGACGAGCCGCCGGCACCGGACGGCCGCACCCTGGGCGACCGGGCGGTCGATGCCGCGGCCGAGGCGGCGCTGGACGCAATCCGCGACACGGCCACGGACTTCATCCCGGCCCGCAGTTGGATCCGCACCCTGTCCGGCGCGGACCAGCACAGCCGCGAGGTGCAGGCCGCGATCGAGGCCGGGCGGCTGCGGCGCGCCTTCCTGAAGGGGCAGGGCATGCGCTTCAACTGCGCCCCGCCGGCCGCCCCCCGCTGGTTCCAGCCGACCCGGCGCTAGACCTTGCCGTTCGAGACGTGGCGGGCGTGGAAGTCGCGGCGGAAGGCCTCGAACCGGCCCGCCGCGATGGCCTCGCGCATGGCGGCGGTCAGGGCCTGGTAGAAGGCCAGGTTGTGCCAGGTCAGCAGCACCTTGCCCAAGATCTCATCGGCCCGGATCAGATGATGCAGATAAGCCTTTGAATAGGTGGATGAGGCCGGGCAATTCAGCGTCGCATCCAGCGGGTCCTGATCCTCGGCGAAGCGGGCGTTCTTGAGGTTCAGCGGTCCGTCCCAGGTCCAGGCCTGACCGTGACGCCCGGCGCGGGTCGGCAGGACGCAGTCGAACATATCGACCCCGCGCGCCACCGCCTCGACCAGATCGACGGGCTTGCCCACCCCCATCAGATAACGCGGCCGGTCGGCGGGCAGCATCTCGGGCGCATAGTCCAGCACCTCGCACATGGCGGCATGGCCCTCACCGACCGCGAGGCCGCCGATGGCATAGCCGTCAAAGCCGATCTCGAGCAGCTGCTCGGACGACTGGCGGCGCAGATCCTCAAAGGTCGAGCCCTGCTGAATGCCGAACAGGGCCTGGGTTTCGCGCGTGCCAAAGGCGGCCTTCGAGCGCGCGCCCCAGCGGATCGACAGCTCCATGGCCGCCTGGGCGGCGGGCCGCTCGGCCGGCCAGCTGACGCACTGGTCCAGCTGCATCGAGATATCGGCCCCCAGCCGGTCGGCCTGGATCTCGATCGAGCGCTCGGGGGTAAGCACATGCTTGGACCCGTCGATATGGCTGGAGAAGGTCACGGCCTCCTCGGTCAGCTTGGAAATGCCCGACAGGGACATGACCTGGAATCCGCCGGAGTCGGTCAGGATCGGCCGGTCCCAGCGCATGAATTTGTGCAAGCCCCCCAGCCGCTCCATCCGCTCGGGGCCGGGGCGCAGCATCAGGTGATAGGTATTGCCCAGCAGGATGTCGGCGCCCGTCTGGGCCACCTGATCGACCGTCAACGCCTTGACCGTCGCCGCCGTGCCGACCGGCATGAAGGCCGGGGTGCGGATCTCGCCCCGCGCGGTCTTCAGCACCCCGGTGCGGGCGCGTCCGTCAGTGGCGGCAATGTCGAAGGGAAAGGGCAAGGCGGGTCACGGTCGCTGGCAAAAGGGGAGGGGCATTTAGGCGGAAACGGCCCGGATGGCCATGGGGGCGAGGGTGTGGGGAAATACCGTCTGAATGGTCTGAATGGTCTGAATGGTCTGAATTCGGGTTCCTCCCCATCGGGGGGGGATAAACACCGTCTGAATCGTCTGAATCGTCTGAATCGTCTGAACCGTCTGAACCGTCTGAACCGTCTGAATGGTCTGAAATGGCGGCGCCTCCGCGGGTGGGGTCATGGCAACCGGACAGTATGGGCGAGACGGCGGGCTGGTCGGGCAGAACGGTTCGGGAAAGGGTGGGGGTGTTGAAAGGGCTGGGGAATATCGGGGCAGCTATCCTATCCGGAGGGCTCGACCCATCCCTCACCCGTCTCCCCGGCGAAGGGAAGAATGAGGTTCATCACAGCGGGCACAACGAGGACACAACGAACACAACGGGGGCAGCGCTGTTGGCCGAGGTTCCGCCAGTCAATTTGTCCCTTCTCCCGATGGGAGAAGGTGGCGCGTGAGCGCCGGATGAGGGGCGGCGGTGTGTGTCGGCGAACGCCGCAGCACGACCTGTGCGACGGCTCACGCCGAAGGATGCGGAGCGCCCCTCACCCCCAACCCCCTCTCCCAACGGAGAGGGGGCTAGAACAGCCGCAAAACCCCCGGCACGGCCGCTGTCACGTCCGCCCAGGTGGTGTCGAAGTCGGCGGCGGTGCCGGTGTAGGGGTCGGCGACGCCCTGACCCTCTCGTCCCGGGACGTGATCCAGCAACAGGGCGAGGCGGGCTGTGCTGCCTGCCGGCGCCAGACGCCGCAGGTCGGCCAGGTTCTGCGGGTCCAGGGCGAGGATGTGGTCAAAGCGGGTAAAGTCGTCCGCCGTCACCTGTCGCGCCCTCAGGTCCGATATATCCACCCCGTTCCGCCGCGCCGCCGCAATCGCGCGCGGATCAGGCGGGCGGCCGATGTGCCAATGCCCGGTGCCCGCCGAGTCGAGCCTCAGCGCGAGCCCCTGCTGCCGCGCCGCCTGCCGCAACGCCCCCTCGGCCAGCGGCGAGCGACAGATATTGCCAAGACAGACGAAGAGGAGGGAGGGCATGGGTTCAATACTCCTGATCCGCTCGTCCCCGCGGACGCGGGGATCCAGTCCTTCGCATCGTCGCGGGCGCGGAAGGCCTGGTCAAACAATGGCGAGGACAGGGCTTTGAATTGCCGAATTACTGGGCCCCGGCCTGCGCCGGGGAAGCGGTGGAAAGGAAGAGGTTCATCACAGCGGACACAACGAAGACACAACGACCACGACGGGGGCGGTGCGGGGCCGGACGTCGCTGTGTCCGCTGTGAAAGCGCTGTGGCCGCTGTGATGAAACCTGCTTCGCAAGGACAGGTCTCTGAAAGCCCCAATCACTGGGTCCCCACTTCCGTGGGGATGAGCGGGTTGTGGCTTCGTCGGACAGGGCTTCACCGTCTCCCGAACAGCTTCTCCAGATCGGCTAGTTTGAGCTCCACGTAGGTGGGCCTGCCGTGGTTGCACTGGCCGCTGTGGGGGGTGGCTTCCATCTGGCGGAGGAGGGCGTTCATCTCGGGCGCCGACAGCACCCGGCCGGCGCGGACGCTGCCGTGGCAGGCCATGGTGCCGCAGACCTCGCCGAGGCGTTCCTTGAGGGCGAGGGCGGCGCCGTGTTCGGCGAGGTCGTCGGCGATGTCGCGGATCAGGCCGGCGGCGTCGACCTGGCCCAGCAGGGCGGGGACTTCGCGGACCAGCACGGCGCCGGTGCCGAAGGGTTCGACCACCAGTCCCAGCTCGGCCAGTTCGCCGGCGCGGTCGGCGACGCGCTCGGCCTCGGCGGGGTCCAGCTCGACCACCTCGGGCACCAGGAGGACTTGCCGCGTGACGCCGCCGCCCTCCATCTGGGCTTTCATCCGCTCATAGACGAGGCGCTCATGCGCGGCGTGCTGGTCGACGAGGACCAGGCCGTCGCGGGTCTGGGCCACGATATAGGTGCCGTGCAGCTGGCCCCGGGCGACGCCGAGGGGGAGGTCGATGTCCGCAGGCTCAGGAGCCTGCGCGGCAGTAGGCAGTAGGGCGTAGGCAGTAGGGGCTTCGGGTTCCACGCGGCCGGAGCGGTCGTTGAGGCCGGGGATGGTCTGGGCGGCGGACGATGCGGAGGACCAGCCTGTCCATCCGCTCCAGCCGGTGGCGGAGGGCTGGCCGGTGGGGGCCGGTTGCGGGCCGATGCCGGTGTGGGGGGTGAAGCCGGTGAGGGCCTGATCGGCGACGGTGGTCGAGGCGCGGTGGCCGGCGGCGGCCAGCGAATGGCGCAGGCCCCCCACGATCAGGCCGCGCACCAGGGCGGCGTCGCGGAAGCGCACCTCGGACTTGGCCGGGTGGACATTGACGTCGACCTTGAGCGGATCGACGTCGAGGAACAGGACGGCGGCGGGGTGGCGGTCGCGGGCGAGGAAGTCGGCATAGGCGCCGCGCAGGGCGCCCTGCAGCAGGCGGTCCTTCACCGGGCGACCGTTGACGAACAGATACTGATGCTGGGCATTGCCGCGCGAATAGGTGGGCAGGCCCGCATAGCCGGACAGACGCAGGTCGTCGCGGGTCTGGTCGACCAGCAGGGCATTGGCCTCGAAGTCGCGGCCGAGGATGGCGGACAGGCGGCGGAGGCGCCCCTCATCCCCCGGATGTTCGGCGGGCAGGCGCAGGACGGAGCGGCCCTCGACGTCCAGCGCGAAGCTGACGGCCTCATGCGCCATGGCCTGACGGCGCAGCTCCTCGGCGATGGCCATGGCCTCGGCGCGCTCGGACTTCATGAACTTGAGCCGGGCGGGGGTGGCATAGAACAGGTCGCGCACCTCGACCCGGGTGCCGTGCGGGCCGGGGAAGGCGGCGGGGCCGGGCGGGGTGACGCGGCCGCCCTCGACCCTGAGGGCATGGGCGTCGCCGCCCGATTGGGGGCGGCTGGTCAGCGTCAGCCGGGCGACCGAGCCGATCGAGGGCAGGGCCTCGCCGCGAAAGCCGAGGGTCGAGATGCGCAACAGGTCGACATCGCCGGCGTCGTCGGGCTCGAGCTTGGAGGTCGCATGGCGCTCGATCGCCAGTTCCAGCTGGTCCGGGGCCATGCCGTGGCCGTCGTCGGCGACCAGGATGCGGGTCAGGCCGCCGCCCTCGATCTGCACCTCGATGCGGGTGGCACCGGCGTCGAGGGCGTTTTCGACCAGCTCCTTGACGGCACTGGCCGGGCGCTCGACCACCTCGCCGGCGGCGATGCGGTTGACGGTCTCGGGGGGAAGGCGGCGGATGGGCATGGATTCGGGAGGGTAGCCTATCGGGAGGCAACAGGCAGTAGGCAGTAGGCAGTAGGCAGTAGGCAGTAGGGGGAGAAGGAAACGCGGTGGGGTTTGCCCGACTCCGCGTGGGGGGTTAGAGCATCGCTTCCTCCGCCGAAGACGAAGACTGACCATGCACGACATCCGCGCCATCCGTGACACGCCCGAAGCCTTTGTGGCGGGCTGGACCTCGCGCGGGGTGGAGGATGCGCAGGTGACGGTGGACCGTATTCTGGAGCTGGACCGCGAGCTGCGGGCCGCCCAGACGGCGGGGCAGGACGCCCTGTCGAAGCGCAATGCGGCGTCCAAGGCCATCGGCGCCGCCATGGGCCGGAAGGACATGGCCGAGGCCGAGCGGCTGAAGGCCGAGGTCGAGGGGCTGAAGGGCGAGATCGCGGCGAATGAGGCGGTGGAGGCGGACAAGGGCCGCGAACTGCGCGACATCCTCGCGGGCCTGAAGAACCTGGCCGCCGCCGATGTGCCGGACGGCGAGGATGAGGCCGGCAATGTCGAGACCGGCCGCTGGGGCGAACCGCGCCGAACGGGTCCCGCCAAGGACCACGCCGATCTGGGCGAGGCCATAGGCCTGCTGGACTTTGAGGCCGCCGCGAAGATGTCGGGCGCGCGCTTTGCCGTACTGAAGGGCGGGCTGGCCCGGCTGGAACGGGCGCTCGGCCAGTTCATGCTGGACATGCAGACAGGCCAGCACGGCTATCTGGAGGTAAATCCGCCCTATCTGGTCCGCGACGAGGCCATGTTCGGCACGGGGCAGTTGCCGAAGTTCAAAGACGATTTGTTTGCCGCAGAGTCGATCGCTGAGGATGAGCTGGCTCTCTACCTTCGAGTTTATGAAGAGCGAGAAATCCGGGTTCTAGTCAGTCAAATCGAAGACCTAGGTTTGCGCCAGCTGGTCAGTGCAAGCCCTGATGAGTCTGCCGAAGATTTCCTGAACAGGCGGCTTACCGAGATCGCATCGAACACGACCGAGCGGCGGACCGACGCTCTCGATCAAGGTGCTTACGTTGATCGACGGTTCCTCATCCCCACCGCCGAGGTGTCGCTGACCAACCTCGTGCGGGAGACGATCCTGTCCGAGGACGAACTGGCCACGCCGATGCGGCTGACGGCGTTGACGCCGTGTTTCCGGGCCGAGGCGGGGTCGGCGGGGCGCGATACGCGCGGGCTGATCCGCCAGCATCAGTTCTCCAAGGTCGAGCTGGTCTCGATCACGCGGCCCGAGGATTCCGGGGCCGAGCATGAGCGCATGACCGGCTGTGCCGAGGCGGTGCTCAAGGCGCTGGAGCTGCCGTATCGGCGGATGCTGCTGTGCAAGGGCGACATGGGCTTTTCGGCGCGGAAGACCTTTGACCTCGAGGTCTGGCTGCCCAGCCAGGACACCTATCGCGAGATTTCCAGCTGCTCGAACTGCGGGGATTTCCAGGCGCGGCGCATGGACGCCCGGTTCAAGCGCGCCGGCGAGAAGAAGACCGAGTTCGTGCACACGCTGAATGGCTCGGGCCTTGCGGTCGGGCGGACGCTGGTGGCGGTGATGGAAAACTATCAGGACGAGGGCGGCCGGATCGCCGTGCCCGAGGTTCTGAAGCGCTACATGCCGGAAGGGGTGACGCACGTCGGATGAGAATCCTGCTGACCAATGACGACGGGATCGAGGCCGAGGGGCTGGCGTGTCTGGAGCGGATCGCGCGGGCGCTGTCGGACGATGTCTGGATCTGCGCCCCCCAGACCGAGCAATCGGGCAAGGGGCGCGGCATCACCCTGACCGAGCCGCTGCGGGTCAACCGGATCGGCGACAAGCGGTTCGCCGTGACCGGCACGCCGACCGACTGTGTGGTGCTGGCGGTCAATGACCTGATGCCGGAGCGGCCGGATCTGGTGCTGTCGGGGGTCAATCGCGGGCACAATGTCGGCGAGGACTGCTCCTATTCCGGGACGGTGGCGGGGGCGCTGCAGGGGATGGCGTTCGGCATCCGCTCGATCGCCCTGTCGCAGAGCCTGGAGCGGTTCCACGACGAGGTGACGGCGCACTGGGAAACGGCCGAGGCCTTTGCCCCCGCGATCATCTCGCGCCTGCTGGCCCAGAAATGGCAGGCCGGGGTGGTGATGAACCTGAACTTTCCGGCGCGCGCGCCCGAGGCCGTCACCGAGGTCGAGGTCACGCGTCAGGGCTTCCGCGACATCGGCGAGATGCATGCGGTCAAACGCACCGACCTGCGCGGCCGGGACTATTACTGGATGAGTTTCCGCGGGACGAAGCACGACCATCCGGCGGGCACCGACCTCCGGGCCATGGACGAGGGCAAGATCTCGGTCACGCCGCTGCACATCGACCTCACCCATGCGCCCAGCATCCACGACCTGAAGGGCGTGCTGGGCGGCGCGCCGCCGAAGACGGTGGCTGCGGGATGAAACTGAACGACGACCGGGCAGGGCGGCTGATCCTGGGGCTGCGGCAGCAGGGGGTGACGGATCCTCGGGTGCTGGGCGCCATGGAATCGATCGACCGCGCCGTCTTCGTCCACGAGAAATTCCTCGATCAGGCGTGGGAGGATCAGGCCCTGCCGATCGACTGCGCCCAGACGATTTCGCAGCCCTATATCGTCGGCCTGATGACCCAGGCGCTGGATGTGCAGCCGCGCCACCGGGTGCTCGAGATCGGCACGGGCAGTGGCTATCAGTGTGCGGTGCTGAGCCGGCTGGCGCGCTATGTCTATTCGGTCGAACGCTATCGCAGCCTGCTGAGTGAGGCCGAGACGAAGTTGAAGGTCCTGCAGATCGACAATGTCATCACCCGGCACGGCGACGGCGGTCTGGGCTGGCCCGAGCAGGCGCCCTTCGACCGGATCATGGTGACGGCGGCCGCCCCGCATGAACCGACCGAACTCCTGAAACAGCTGAAGCCCGGCGGCATACTGGTGTGCCCGGTGGGGCGAACCTCGGTGCAGATGCTGAACCGCTATGTCGGCCAGCCCGACGGATCGTTCCACCGCGAGAGCCTGAGCGAGGTGCGGTTCGTGCCGCTGGTCGAGGGCACGGCGAAAGAGGGCTGAGGTCGGAATTCCGGTTCGTATTTTTGGGTCCGTTAACCTTCGCGCCCAACTTTGGTGCGGATTGGCGGGTTGGCTTATGGCCGTCGGCGGGGCACACCGGGGGAAAGCGCGACCCGGGATCAAGAGGAGAGATGCGGATGGTGAACATGCGACGGGGGATGACCCTTCTGGCCGTGGCCATAGGCATGCTGACCATGGCCGCCTGCGCCAGCTATCCGACCGAGCCGCGCTATTCGACGCGCCCGGTGCCGGTCAATCCGACCGGTGTACGGGTGGTCACAGCGACAGAGATCCCGCCGCCCCCGCGCCAAAGCGCCCCGCCGCCGGGGGTCGAATTCGGCACGGCCGCGCCGGTGGGTGAAGTCGAGGGTGGGGCGCTGGAGGCGTCCGGCATCAATGCCGCGCCCGAGGCCGCGCCGATAGAGGCCCTGCCCGTCAGCCGCGTCGCGGGGGCCCGCTATACCGTCCAGCCTGGCGATACCCTGTCGGGGATTGGACGCCGGTTCCTGACGCCGATCCAGGTGCTGATCGAGATGAACGACTTGGGACCGCGCGCGGCGCTGAGCGTCGGCGGTGAGGTGATTCTGCCCGACTCGGCTGTGGATTCGGGGCAGGATCCCTATGCCACCGGGCCGTCGCCGACCGGGGTCCGGGTGCCGTCCGGGGCCCTGCCGCCGCCGCCGCCGCCGCCCTCGGGCAATGCCCCCATGCCGCCGGTCGCCAATGGTTCAACCGCGCGGAGCGGTCCGCTGGACTGGCCGGTGCGGGGCGAGATCCTGCGCCGCTTTGGTCCTGTGGGCATGGGCGAGCGCAACAACGGCATCAACATCGGCGCACCGCTGGGCAGTCCTGTCCGGGCCTCGGCCGCCGGACGGGTCGGCTATGTGGGCGATACCCTGCCGGGGCAGGGGCTGACGGTTCTGGTCCTGCACCGCGATGGCTGGCGCACCGTCTATGGCCATCTGGGCAGCGCCACCGTGCGGGAAGGCGACGACATTGCCGCCGGCGCACAGCTGGGCACCGTGGGCGACACAGCCGGTGACGGACAACCCTCGATCCACTTTGAAGTCTGGCGGATGCAAGGGGATCAACCCACGGCGCTCGACCCCCTGTTGCAGCTTCCGCGATAAGAGTGCGTCAGGGGCGCCGGTGTCCGTTGCAATCGGGGCCTTCGAGCCCTAGGTTCCGCGCCACATTCGAGACATGTGGCCGGACAACGCTCCGTGCCGGGAGAAACCATGACAGCCCAAGACCCGATCCTGTTGATGGCCGCCACCGCTGATGGCGGCATGATGGCCCTGCTGATGAACTTCCTGCCGTTCATCGCCATCTTCGTCCTGTTCTATTTCCTGCTGATCCGTCCGCAGCAAAAACGGGTCAAGGCGCACCAGGAGCTGGTGGCCTCGGTCAAGCGCGGGGACACCATCGTCCTGTCCAGCGGCGTGATCGGCAAGGTCACCCGCGTCGAGGCGGATGAGGTCATGGCCGATATCGCCCAGGGCGTGAACGTCCGCGTGGTCAAGACCATGATCACCGAGGTCCGTGATCGCACGGCGCCTGCCGCCATCGAACGCAAGGCCAAAAGCAGCAAGGCCTGATAGGGCCAGCCTGCGGGGAAGCGAACCATGATCCATCTGTCGCGCTGGAAGGTCATCCTTCTGGGCCTGTCTCTGGCGTTCGGAATTCTGTTCGCCTACCCCAGCCTGCTGTCCCCGGCCCAGCGCGAGGCGCTGCCTGGCTTCCTGCCCAAGAATACGCTGAACCTCGGCCTCGACCTGCAGGGCGGCTCGTACCTGCTGCTCGAGGTCGATGTGACCGAGATGCAGTCCAAACGCGTCGCCAACACGGTCGAGGATGTTCGCCAGAGCCTGAGTGAAGCGCAGATCACGCCGGTCTCGATCCAGCCGGAGGCGACCGGCGTCGTGGTGACCTTCTCTACGGATGCCCAGGTCGATGCCGCCTTCACGGCGATCCGGGACACGGTGACCCGCGGGGGCGTGGGCGGCGTCGCGGATCGTCAGGTGACGCGTCTGTCGAACAATCGTCTGCGCGTGGCCTTTACCGACGCGGCCCTGAACAGCATGGGCCCGGATGCCGTCACCCAGTCGATTGAGGTGGTGCGCCGCCGGATCGACAATCTGGGCACGCGCGAACCGTCGATCACCCGTCAGGGCGCCGACCGCATCGTCATCCAGGCCCCGGGTGAAAGCGACCCGGCCGAGCTGGAACGGGTCATCGGCCAGACCGCCCAGTTGACCTTCCAGATGGTCGATGTCGACAACAGCATCGAAGACGCCCTTCAGGGCCGTGTGCCGCCCGACGCGGTGCTTATGGCCGATGAGCTGGGCAACCCCATCCTGGTCAAGCGGCGGGTGCTTGTGTCGGGTGAGAACCTGACCCGGGCCTTTGTCACCCAGGACCAGAACGGCCAGACGGCCATCGGCTTCAACTTTGACAGCCAGGGCGCGCGTCGCTTTGGCGAGGTCACCGCCGCCAATATCGGTCGCCCCTTCGCCATTATTCTGGACGGCAAGGTGATCTCGGCCCCGGTGATCCGCAGCGCCATCCTGGGCGGTTCGGGCGTCATCGAGGGCAATTATTCGATCGCCTCGGCCTCCGAGATGGTCAGCCTGCTGAACGGCGGGGCGCTGCCGGCGCCGCTGAACGTCGAGGAACGCCGGACCGTTACCGCCGAGCTGGGGAAGGACGCCGTGGATCGCGGCATGCAGGCGACGGCGCTGGGCTTTGTCGTCATCGTGGTCTTCATGTTCCTGGCCTATGGCTTCCTGTTCGGGGGCATTTCGGTGATCGGCCTGGTGCTGAACGGCATTCTGATCGTCGCCGCCATGTCCATGACCCAGGCGACCCTGACCCTGCCCGGTATCGCGGGTCTGATCCTGACCTTTGCCGTGGCCGTCGACGCCAATGTGCTGATCTATGAGCGGATGCGTGACGAGGCCCGACAGGGACGCAGCGTCATCGCCTCGCTGGATGCCGGCTTCAACAAGGCCATGGGCACCATCATCGACGCCAACCTGACGACCTTGGTGGCGGCGCTGATCATGTTCTTCTTCGGGGCCGGGCCCGTGCGCGGCTTTGCCTGGACGCTGTCGATCGGCGTCTTCACCTCCATGCTGTCGGCCGTGCTGGTCGCGCAGGTGGGACTGGCCTGGTGGCTGAAGGTCGCCAAGCCCAAGAAACTGCCGGTCGCGGAGTAAGCCGATGCGTGGATGGCCCCTTATCAAGCTGCTGCCGACCAAGACGAACTTCAAGTTCGTCAAGTTTTCCCGCATGTTCGGGGTGCTGTCGGCGACCCTGTGTATCGCCTCGATCATCGGCTGTTTCACGCCGGGCCTGAACATGGGCATCGACTTCAGCGGCGGCGCGTCGATGGAAATCGCCAAGCCCGCAGGCCAGACGATCGACCAGCAGGAAATCAGCGCCGCGGTCAGCGCGCTCGGCCTCGAGGACGTGGGCGTGCAGGGCATCGCCCGACTGGACACCAATGCCATTGACGGTTCGACGGTCCTGCTGCGCTTCCAGCTGCCGGAGGGGGCGGACCAGACCGAGATCGTCCGTCAGGTCGAGGCGACCATCACGCAGACGGTCGGCGAGGTCACCTATTCCGGCGTGTCGGTGGTCGGCTCCAAGGTCTCGGGCGAGCTGTTCCGCTCTGGCCTGATGGCGCTGGGCATGGCGACTGTGCTGATGTTCCTTTACATCTGGTTCCGGTTCGAGCCCCAGTTCGGCTTTGGTGCCATCGCGGGCCTGGTCCACGATGTGATCCTGACCTTCGGCCTGATCGTCATCATGCAGCTGGAGTTCAGCCTGAACATGGTAGCCGCGATCCTGACCGTGATCGGCTATTCGATGAACGATACCGTCGTCGTGTTCGACCGCCTTCGCGAGAACCTGCGCAAGTACAAGACCATGCCGCTGGGCGAGGTGATCGATCTGTCGATCAACGAGACGCTGAGCCGCACGGTCGTGACC
Organism: Brevundimonas sp. UBA2503; assembly: GCF_002341485.1. Lineage (NCBI taxonomy): Bacteria > Pseudomonadati > Pseudomonadota > Alphaproteobacteria > Caulobacterales > Caulobacteraceae > Brevundimonas > Brevundimonas sp. UBA2503. The sequence goes on from NZ_DDOD01000011.1 coordinate 217,486, forward strand.
GGCATCACCGCCGTCATGGTGCTGGCCGTGCTGGCCTTCCTGGGCGGTGAGGTGCTGTTCGGCTTCTCGATCGCCCTGATGTTCGGCATTATCATCGGCACCTATTCGTCGGTCTATGTCGCCGCGCCGATCATCCTGCTTTGGGGCGTCAAGCGCGGCGAGTTCGCCGAGGAAGCCAAGCCGATCAAGCTGGGCGGCGCCAGCCGGCCGTAGGTCGTTCGTTATCAGGCCGGGGAGGGCCTAACCATGGGCAAATTACTGAGCAGCTTTCGCGCGACCGTTATCCTCAGCCTGGTGCTGGCAGGCCTGATGATCTTTGCCTTCGGGCAGGTCGCCGCTGGCGGTTTTGACGGGATCTTCTGGCAGGCGGTGTTCCGCTGGGTGCATGTGGCCGCAGGCATTCTGTGGATCGGCCTGCTGTACTATTTCAACTTCGTCCAGATCCGGGTCATGCCGTCGATCCCGGCCGAGCTGAAGCCGGCGGTCGGCAAGCATATCGCACCCGAGGCCCTGTTCTGGTTCCGCTGGTCGGCGCTGGTGACGGTGCTGGCTGGCCTGGCGGTCATGTTCGCCCGGGGCCATGCCTATGCCGCCGAGGTGCTGAGCTTTGGCATGGCCGGCGGTCTGGTCGAGGGCGATCAGGGCAATATGCTGATGGGGGTCGGCGTCTGGCTGGCCATCATCATGTTCCTGAACGTCTGGGGCATCATCTGGCCGAACCAGAAGCGCGCGCTGGGCATCGTGGCCGTCGATGACGACAAGAAGGCCCGCGCCGCCCGCATCGCCATGCTGGGCAGCCGCACGAACCTGTTGCTCAGCTTCCCGATGCTGACCTCCATGGCCATGTACCAGACGCTGATCGGCTGATCCCTTGAGTGCACCGCCTGTCGATCTGGACGCCCAGGTCCGGGCCACCGATCCGGATCGCTGGCTGTCCAGCCGGTTCGTGGCGGACGAAGGGCGGCGTGCCGACCTGATCACCCTCTATGCGTTCGAGGCCGAGCTCATGGTCATCCCGACTCGGGTGACCCAGCCGCTGCTGGCCGAGATGCGCTATCGCTGGTGGGCCGACCAGATGGAGGGGGTGTTTTCGAACGCACCCCGCATCGGCCATCCGGTGCTGGAGGCCCTGACCGGAATTGTGCACCGGCACGGGCTGGTCCGCGCCTCGCTGGACGCCCTGATCGAGGCGCACATTGGCCGGGTGCATGGCGAGCCGCACGATCTGGACGCCTTCTACGTCGGGCCGATGCAGGCGGCGGTGCGGGTGCTGGCCGGACCGGGGCATGAGGCGGCGGTAACCGGAGCGGGGCGCATGCGGGGTCTGGCCCAGACCGGGCGGATCGACGAGGCGCGGACCTTGCGGAGCGAGGCAAATGCGGCCCTGAAGCCCTTGCCGACCGCCGCCTTTCCCGCCGTGGCCCATGCCGCGCTTCTGGACCCCGCCGCGCCCGAGCCGGTCAAGCGGCTGAGGCTGGTCTGGGCCAGCCTCAGGGGGCGGGTCTAGGTTCGGGGAAAGTCGGCCTGCTCGCGGGGCCAGACCCGGCGGTTCGGCGACTGGTCAAAGGCCCAGCGGATGAAGCGGGCGGTGGTCAGGGCGCCGGTGCGGACCAGCGGGCGGGGCAGGGGCGGACGGTGGCCGTGCATCGCCTGGGCCCAGCCGGGCAGCAGGTCGAACCCGGCCTGCATGATCAGGCCGGCGGCGCTGTCGACGGCGGGCGAGCCGATCCGCTGGCGCATGACCATGTGGGCGACCTCTCGCGTGCGGGCATCGGCGCGCAGCTGCGAGCGATACGACTGGATCAGGGCCTCGGCCTCGGCCCGGGTGCGGGGCAGGGGATCGGCACCCAGCGCCTGACCGATGCGGGCCATCTCGTCGAAATAGGCGTCCTGCTCGGCCCTCGGCATGGCGGGCCGGGCATAGCGGATCCAGGCGTCGAGGAAGCTGATCGTCTCGGTCACATGCACCCAGGCCAGCAGGGCGGGGTCGGACACACGATAGGCCGTGCCGTCGGGCAGGGTCCCGCCCAGCTTCTTGTGGATGCGGTTGACCTTGTCGATGGCCGCCTGTCCGGCCCCGGCGCTGTCATAGGTGGTCACGGCGATGAATTTGGCCGTGCGGCGCAGGCGGCCGTGCATGTCGGCGCGAAAGTCGGAATGGTCCCAGACCCCGGCCAGCACCGCCGGATGCAGCATCTGCAGCAACAGGCCCGACACCCCGCCGATCATCATGGTCACCACATCGCCATTGACCTGCCAGGCGACCGAGTTGGGTGCAAACAGCGCATCCGCCCGCCGCAGCACCGGCCGCTCGCCCTTTTCCGCATCGTTGAAGACGTCGCTGATGCGCTGGCGGATGGCGGCGCGGATAGTCTGGGAAGGGGAGAGCATCACGTTCTCGTGGATCACTGGCGCCGGTCGGTCGAGGTGATAGCATCGCGCCATGATGTCACCGACCCTCCTGCTTGTCGCAGCCTTGCTGGGCCAAGGCGAGCCGTCCTCGCCGCAAGCCCTTTGCCTCTACAAGGGAGAGCTCTATGCGACGACGACCATCGCGCAGGAGTATGCGGATTCCCGCTGGGTGGTGCGAGCGCGCGCGACGGCACAGACCGACAGCTGGACCGATGCCGGACCGGAGTACGACGAAGCCCCGTGGACGACCTACCGGATCGAGGTCATCGAGGTGTTCAAGGGCGACGCGCCCCGGGTGATGACGGTGTTCACCGAGCGCAACAGTGGTGGCTTCTATCTTGAGCCACCCTATGAACGTTTCGATCCGAGCGTCGAGTATTTGCTGTTCCTCAATCCGACCAACGTCCGCACCGATCATCCCCCCGAGGCCCGGGGAACAGCACGGGTGAACTACAACTGTGGTCAGTCAAGGCCCTGGCTTGACGTCCCGCTCACCGAGCTGAGCGCGCTTCTCACTCTGGCGCGTTGACCTGCGTCAGGCCCGCCCCGCCGGCGGTTGAAGCGCGAGGATCTTGCGGTCGAGGCGGCTGATATCGGACTCCAGCCGCGCCTTCTCTGAGGCCATGTCGACCGGGGTGCCGTCGTCGTAGGTGATCTGGGCGCCCTTCGCGATCAGGTCGAGGCGGTGGATCAGGGTGACCCGACGATCGATCAGGCGCTCGAGCTCGCTTTCGGGATCCGCCATCACGCGTCCCGCCAGGCCTTGAGCGAGTCCATGGCGCGGAGGCTCATCAGGCGCTTCTTGGCGCGGCCGCGATCCTTGGGCGGGATCTTCTTGCCGTCATCGTCGACGCGTGGGGCCTCGAGCGGCGGCAGCAGGCCGTAGTTGATATTCATGGGCTGGAACTTTGACCCCTCCAGGTGCCCCCCGGTGATGTGTTCCACCAGGGCGCCGATGGCGGTCTCGGGCGGGGGCGGGGTGAGGTCCCGACCCAGTCGCTCGGCGGCGGCGAGGCGGCCGGTCAGCAGGCCCAGCGCCGCGCTCTCGACATAGCCTTCGACCCCCGTGACCTGGCCGGCGAAACGCAGGCGCGGCAGGGCCTTCAGCCGCAGCTGGCGATCCAGCAGTTTGGGGCTGTTGAGGAAGGTGTTGCGATGCAGGCCGCCGAGGCGCGCGAACTGGGCGCTTTCCAGCCCCGGGATCATGCGGAAGATGTCGGTCTGGGCGCCGTATTTCAGCTTGGTCTGGAAGCCGACCATGTTGAACAGGGTACCGAGCGCATTGTCCTGACGCAGCTGGACGATGGCGTGCGCCTTGACCGTCGGGTCGCGCGGATTGGTCAGGCCGACCGGCTTCATCGGGCCGTGGCGCAGGGTCTCGCGGCCCCGCTCGGCCATCACCTCGATGGGCAGGCAGCCATCGAAATAGGGGACGTTCTCCCACTCCTTGAACTCGGTCTTGGGGCCAGCCAGCAGGGCGTCGATGAAGGCGTCATACTGGGCCTTGTCCATCGGGCAGTTGACGTAGGCGGCAGCGTCGCCGCCCGGGCCTTCCTTGTCGTAGCGCGACTGGCGCCAGGCGATGTCGAAATTGATGCTGTCGGCGTGGATGATCGGCGCGATGGCGTCGAAGAAGCTGAGCGATTCCTCGCCCGTCGTCGTCAGGATCGCGTCGGCCAAGGCGGCCGAGGTCAGCGGGCCGGTGGCGACGATCACATTGTCCCAATCCTCGGGCGGGATGCCCGCGATTTCCTCGCGCACCACCGTGATCAGCGGGTGGGCCATCAACTGGGCTGTGACCGCCTCGGAGAAGCCCTCGCGGTCGACGGCGAGGGCGCCCCCGGCCGGGACCTGATGGGCGTCGCCGCACGACAGGATGATCGAATCGAGCGCCCGCATCTCGGCGTGCAGCAGGCCCACGGCATTGTATTCCCAGTCGTCGGACCGAAAGGAGTTGGAACAGACCAGTTCGGCCAGGCCGTCGGTCTGGTGGGCGTCGGTCTTGATGCCGGGCACGCCGCGCATCTCGTGCAGGATAACGGGCACGCCGGCGCGGGCGATCTGCCAGGCGGCTTCCGAGCCGGCCAGGCCGCCGCCGATCACATGAATGGGGGAGGGGGAAGAGGTCATCGCGGCTTTCTAGACACGCCGGACGACTTCGTCAGCAACCGTCTGGTCGCATGAGGGGGCAAGAGGGTAGGATGCGGGTGACGGGGGAGGCGGAATGTCTGCGAACACGGCATCGAGAGGTCACGTGCGCCGGTTGCGGCCGACACGGGCGCTGGCCAGCGCGCTGCAGGGCCTGCCACGTCTGTGGGCCGGGGGCTGGGCCGGGCTGTTGCTGCTGATGCTGATGATCCCGCTGGGCGGCTGGACGGCGGGGTCTGAGGCCGCGCAGCATCTGTTCACCGTCATGGCCGTGGTCCTGACCCTGGCGGTCTGGACCGGCCTGACTGCCGTGGCGCTGGACCGGGACCCGCCGCCGGGTGGCGTGGCCACAGGACCGGTGCTGCTGCGGGTGGTGCTGGCGGCGGTTCTGAACCTGATCTTTCTGGCCATGATCGCCGTGGTGCTGGCACTGGTCAGCCTGGCCATTGCCGGTATGTCGGGGCTGAACCTTGAGGCCATACAGGCCCGCGACTGGGCCAACGTCGGGCCGGTCTGGCAGCTGGGGGTGCTGGGGCTGGTCGGTCTGATCGTGCTTGTCGTGCCGCTGTTGCTGATCGTGCGGTTGTCGCTGTTCGTGCAGGCGACCGTCGGGCGCGGCCATGCGGTGTCGCTGAACACCATGGGAATTGCCCAGGGCAGTTTCTGGGCGCTGATGCTGCTGTTCCTGACGCTCGCCGTGCCGCCGCTCGCCGTTCTGGGGTGGGCCGCGTCCCACGGGTTGACCGGATTCGCCATGGTGGCGCTTATCGGGCTATGGATGCCGGTGTCGGCGGGGGCGCTGGCGGCGGCCTATGGCCAGCTGGAGTACTGGAGTCCGGACGGTCCGGGCCACCTCGGGGGAGGGTGAGATGAAGACATTCGACATCATGGAGGCCTTGGCCGAGCCGTTCCGGCAGGCCGGGCGCCGGCCGCTGGCGACCATCGTCTGGGGACTGGTGGGTTTGTTGCCCAGCGTGGGCGGTCTCGCACTGCTGTTCCATGTGTTCGGCGGGGACATGTTCATCGATGACCCCGACTTCGAATCGGGCGCCGACATGGCGACCTTCTTCCAGTTCCAGAGCTGGTCGCTGCTGGTCAATCTGCTGGAGTGGTTGGTGTCCATCGTCGTGATCGTGGCAGTCACGCGGGCGACCTTTGCCGGACGACGCAAGGACGGCGCTTTCTTCATGCGGGTGGGTGCGGACGAGTTCCGGGTGCTGATCGCCAGCCTTGTGATCGCCATCGTGGCTGTGCTCGCCCTGATCGTGCTGGCCCTGATCTGTGTGGGGATCGGGGCGCTGATCTGGCAACTGCCGGACCTGCCGCGCGCGCTGGGCCTTGTCGTGCTCGGGATCGCGGCCTTCCTGCTGATCCTGCTGGCCTCGGGGCGGGCCTATCTGATCCTGCCGGCCTGTGTCTGGCACCACAGTCTGGCGTTCGAGCAGGGCTGGAAGCTGGGGCGGCGTCAGTCGTGGAAGCTGGTCGGCCTGCTGATCATGCTGCTCATCGTCACGATCGTCATGACCCTGGTGATCATGGTGGTGGGGCTGATACTGTTGCTGATCATCGGCGCCATCCTGGGGGGCTGGGATATGCCGGCCATGGATGACCCCGAGGGCTGGGTCATGAACATGTTCGAGCAGCCGCTGGTCTGGGGCGTGACGGCGGCTGTGCTGCTGATCCCGCTGGCCTGGGTGCAGGGGTTCTTCCAGCTGCTGGGCAATGCGCCTTTCGCCCATGTGGTGCGCGAACTGTCGGCCGAGGCGGACAGCGCCGCGGAAACCACGGCTGACAATCCGGACGAGTCCGTCTAAGGCTGGGGCCTCATCAATCGGGGAGGGTGTGGTGATGACGTTTTCTGCAACAGACGCGGCCTTTGAAGGTTTTCGCGTGGTGCGGCGCAAGCCGATGGTGCTGCTGTGGTGGGCCGCCTTTTATCTGGTCAGCTTCGCACTGATATTCCTGCTGGCTGCCGGCCCGATCGCGGGCGTGATGGCCGCAGCGTCGGATCTTGAGAATATGGGACCCGGCGCGACGCCCGAGGATCTGCGGCCGTTCATGATGGCCTATCTGGCCGTGTTTCCGATCCTCATCCCGCTGGGCATATTGATGGGGGCTGTCCTCAACGCCGCCGTGGCGCGCTCGGTTCTGGAGCCCGGCAAATCGGCATTTGGTTACCTTCGGATCGGTATGGATGAGGTCCGCGTGGCCGTGGTCTCCGTGGTCCTGTCGATCGTCATGGGCCTGGCCGCGATGGTCATCTTCGGAGTAGCAGGGTTCATTGCCGGATTCCTTGGAGCCGCCGACGTACCGGGGGGGGCGCTGATCATTGTCGTGGTGTTCCTCGCAGCGATTGCGGCGATGATCTGGCTGGCGGTGCGGTTGTCGCTGGCCATTCCGATCACCGTGGCCGAGAAGCGGTTCGCTTTCTTTGACTCGTTCAAGGTGACGGGCGGGCATCTGTGGGGGCTGATCGGCATGGCGGTCATCGCCTTTGTCATGACCCTTGTTGTCAGCATTCTGACGTCGATCGTCTTTTTCCCCCTGACCATGGGTATGGGAGCGGCCGTTGACTGGGAATCGCTGGAAGGCATGAACGCCATGGGCATCCTGCAGGCCATCGGTCCGATGGTGGCGGTCGCCATCGTCCTGCAGGCGATCTCGTCGGCGCTGCTGGCGGCGGTCATGTATGCGCCGTTTGCCGCCGCCTACCGCGATCTGAAGGGCACGGGCACGCCCGAGCTGGCCTGATCGCCTGACTGACCGATCAACGATGAAGCCCGGGCGTCAGGCTTTCGCCCGGGCTTTTCGTTTGGCCGGTGCCGGCTCGGCCGTGAGCGCCACCACACGCGCCTTGCGGCGGTCCTCATGGCGCTCCAGCACGGGCTTGAGGTAGCGACCCGTCCAGCTGGCGGCGTTGTCGGCAACCTGTTCCGGCGTGCCGACCGCGACGATCTCGCCGCCCCCGTCGCCGCCCTCGGGGCCAAAGTCGAGCAGCCAGTCGGCCACCTTGATGACGTCCAGATTGTGCTCGATCACCACGATGGTGTTGCCGGCCTCGACCAGTTCCTGAAGGACCTCGAGCAGCTTGCGCGTGTCCTCGAAATGCAGACCGGTGGTCGGCTCGTCGAGGATGTAGAGGGTCTTGCCGGTGGCGCGTTTCGACAGCTCCTTGGACAGCTTGACACGCTGGGCCTCACCGCCCGACAGGGTGGTGGCGGGCTGGCCGACCTTGACGTAGCCCAGGCCCACGCGCTCCAGCGTCAGCATACGGTCGCGGATCGGCGGCACGGCCTTGAAGAAGGTCGCGGCCTCCTCGACCGTCATATCCAGAACGTCGGATATGCTCTTGCCCTTGAACACCACTTCCAGCGTTTCGCGGTTGTAGCGTTTGCCCTTGCAGACGTCGCAGGTGACATAGACGTCGGGCAGGAAGTGCATCTCGATCTTGATGACGCCGTCGCCCTGACAGGCCTCGCACCGCCCGCCCTTGACGTTGAAGCTGAACCGACCGGGGCCATAGCCGCGCGCCTTGGACTCCGGCAGGCCGGCGTACCAGTCGCGGATCGGCCCGAACGCGCCGGTGTAGGTGGCCGGGTTCGAACGCGGGGTGCGGCCGATGGGCGACTGGTCGATGTCGATGACCTTGTCGAAATGCTCCATCCCCTCGATGCGGTCGTGGGGGGCCGGGGCGTCAGAAGCATTGTGAAGGCGGCGCGCGGCGGCCTTGTACAGCGTCTCGATGGTGAAGGTCGACTTGCCCCCGCCCGACACGCCGGTGATGCAGGTGAACAGGCCGACCGGGATCTCGCCCGTCACGTTCTTGAGGTTGTTGCCGGTGGCGCCCGAGATGCGGAGCATCCGCTTGCGGTCGACCGGGCGGCGGCCATCGACCGGCAGTTCGATCTCGCGCTCGCCGGTCAGATATTTGCCGGTCAGGGACCTGGGGTTGGCCATCACCTCATCCGGCGTGCCCTGGGCGCAGATCTCGCCGCCGTGGACGCCCGCAGCGGGGCCCATGTCGATGACATGATCGGCGGTCAGGATGGCTTCCTCATCGTGCTCGACGACCAGCACGGAGTTGCCGAGGTCGCGCAGGCCGCGCAGGCTGTCCAGCAGGCGGCTGTTGTCGCGCTGGTGCAGGCCGATGGACGGCTCGTCCAGCACATAGAGCACGCCGGTCAGGCCCGAGCCGATCTGACTGGCCAGACGGATGCGCTGGCTCTCGCCGCCCGAAAGGGTGCCGGAGTTGCGCGACAGGTTCAGATAGTCGAGCCCGACATTGTTCAGGAACCGCAGCCGGTCGGTGATCTCCTTGAGGATACGCCGGGCGATCTCGGCCTGCTTCTCGGTCAGGGTCTCCTCAAGGGTCGAGAACCAGAGGTATGCCTTCGAGATCGACAGGGCGTTGACGTCGGCGATGTCCTCGCCGTTGATCTTGACGGCCAGAGCCTCGGGCTTCAGCCGCTTGCCGCCGCAGGACTCGCAGGGCGTCTCGGACTGGTAGCGGCCCAGCTCCTCGCGCACCCAGGCGCTGTCGGTCTCGCGCCAGCGACGCTCAAGGTTCGGAAGCACCCCCTCGAACGGCTTGGAGACCTCATATTTGCGGGCATTGTCGTCATAGACGAATTTGATCTTCTCCTTGCCCGTGCCGCCCAGGATGACGTCGCGCGCCTCCTGCGGCAGGTCGCGCCAGGACTTGTCCATCGAGAAGCCATAGTGGCGGGCCAGTGCCTGCAGCGTCTGGGTGTAGAGGGGCGAGGGACCGCGCGACCATGGGGCGACCGCGCCCTTGTGCAGGGTCTTGTCGGTATCCGGCACCACCAGCCCGGCGTCGAACGCCAGCTTGACGCCCAGGCCGTCGCACGACGGACAGGCCCCGGTCGGGCTGTTGAACGAGAACAGCCGCGGCTCGATCTCGCTGATGGTGAACCCCGACACCGGACAGGCGAACCGCTCGGAAAAGATGATCCGGCGCGGCTCGGTCTCGCCCTCGGCCACACTGGCCCATTCGGCAACGGCGATGCCGTCGGTCAGCTTCAGCGCGGTCTGCAGGCTGTCGGCGTAGCGGCCCTCAAGGCCCTCCTTGGTGATCAGCCGGTCGACCACGACATCGATGTCGTGCTTGAACTTCTTGTCGAGGACCGGCGCGTCCTCGATCGGATAGAATTCCCCGTCGATCTTCAGCCGCTGATAGCCCAGCCGCTGCCATTCGGCGATTTCCTTGCGGTATTCGCCCTTGCGGTCGCGCACCACGGGCGCCAGCAGCAGGATGCGCTCGCCCTCGGGCAGGGCGGTCAGCTTGTCGACCATCTGGCTGACGGTCTGGCTCTCGATCGGCAGGCCCGTGGCCGGCGAATAGGGCACGCCGACCCGCGCCCACAGCAGGCGCATATAGTCGTTGATCTCGGTCACCGTGCCGACGGTCGAGCGCGGGTTCTTCGACGTCGTCTTCTGTTCGATCGAGATGGCCGGCGACAGGCCTTCGATCAGGTCGACGTCCGGCTTGCCCATCAGCTCCAGGAACTGGCGCGCATAGGCCGACAGGCTCTCGACATAGCGCCGCTGGCCCTCGGCATAGATGGTGTCGAACGCCAGCGAGGACTTGCCCGAGCCCGACAGCCCCGTCATGACCACCAGCTGGCCACGGGGAATGTCGACATCGACGCCCTTGAGATTGTGCTCGCGTGCGCCGCGCACACGGATGAAGTCGTGTTTTTCGATCATGCCTGTCCGGGAACGCAGAGAGGGCCGGACGGGTCCGGCGTGCCGCCGCTATATGGGCACTGAATCGCAGGATGCAGCAAGAACATTTAGGGAACCTGCGAGGGACTGGCCGGTCTTCTCACGGCTTCGTGCGGCGAATGCGGCTTGCACCCCGGAGCCTTTGACCCCATTCTGATGTCTTCGCGTGAGTAGTTTCGGAGGCCAGACGATCATGATCAGCGCTGTGGAAATCGGTTTCGCCCTTTCCCTCGTCGCCCTCGTGGTCGCCTATGTCTCGCTCCAGCCTCGCCCGAAACCCGTCCCCATCCGCATTCGTGACGCTCAGCGGCGTCGCCGCCCGGACGCCTGACGGCCGAACCCTCTTCGAAAATCTGAGCCTGTCGCTGGGGCGCGAGCGCACCGGCATCGTTGGTCGCAATGGCACCGGCAAGACGACCCTGCTTGATCTGATCGCGGGGGACCAAGCTCCGGCCGAAGGCCATATCGTGCGCAATGGCTCCATCGCCCGTCTGCGACAGGACGCCGGGGCCGTGCCGGGCCAGACCGTGGCCGCCGCGCTGGGGGTCGAGGCGGCGCAGGCGCGGCTGGCCCGCATTCTGGCGGGGGACGGTACTGCCGACGACCTGGCCGAGGCCGACTGGACCCTTGAGGCGCGACTGGAATCGGCGCTGGCAGCCGTGGGGCTGGGCGGATTGGCGCCGGCCCGCGAGGCGGCGACGCTCAGCGGGGGCGAACGGACGCGGCTGGAGCTGGCGGCGCTGGAGCTGGCGGGGGCCGAGCTGATCCTGCTGGATGAACCCACCAATCATCTTGATGCCGACGGCCGCGCACTTGTGGCCGAGCGCCTGTCTCGCTGGCCGGGCGGGGCGGTGGTGGTCAGTCACGACCGCGCCCTGTTGCGCCAGATGGACCGGATCGTCGAGTTGTCGCCGCTGGGGGCCACGGTCTATGGCGGCAACTACGACCTCTATGCCGAGCGCAAGGCGATCGAACGGGTCGCGGCCGAGCACGATCTGGCCGTAGCCGAGAGCGAGGTCGCCCGCACGGCCGCCGATGCCCAGCGCCGGGCCGAAGGCAAGGCCCGGCGGGATCGCGCGGGGCGGAAGAAGGGCATGAAGGGCGATATGCCCAAGATCCTGCGGGACTTCCGCGCAGAGACAGCCGAGAATTCCGCCGGCCATGACGCCCGGCTGGCGGCCCGTCAGGCGGCAGAGGCCGAACAGACCCTGGTTGCGGCGCGTGAACGGGTCGAGCGGGTGCGGCGGATGACCCTGCCCCTGCCTGAGACAGGACTGGCCGCCGGGCGACAGGTGCTGACTCTGCAAGGCGTCAGGGTCGACGGCGAACGAGGCCTTCGGGTCGGTCCCGTCGATCTGAGGCTGACCGGAGCGGAACGGGTGGCGATCACCGGCCCCAACGGGTCGGGCAAGACCACCCTGCTGGACCTGATCGCAGGGCGGATCATGCCGTCAGCGGGCACGGTCGAATGCGCGGTGCCGCTGGCCCTGCTGGACCAACACGCCGGTTTGCTGCGCGACGACGAAACCCTGATCGAGGCCTGGCAGAGGCTGAACCCGGACGGCACACTGAACGACGCCCAGGCGGCGCTGGCGCGGTTCCTGTTCCGCAATGTCGAGGCGCACAAACGGGTGGAGACCCTGTCGGGCGGCGAGCGCCTGCGGGCCGCTCTCGCCTGCGTGATGACGGGCACGCGTCCGCCGCAGCTGCTGGTGCTGGACGAGCCGACCAACCATCTGGACCTGGACGCCATCGAGGCGGTCGAGGCCGCGCTGGCCGCGTGGGACGGGGCGCTGGTGGTCGTCAGCCACGACCGCGACTTTCTGGACGCGGTCGGGATCGAGCGCGAGATCCGGCTCTAGTTCTCCGACGACGGATCGCCTGGCACCGTCTGCACCGGCGGGGCGTCCGCCGGGTTGGTCGGCACCGGCGGGGTCGTCAGCGCACTGTCCTCGGTGCGGACGCCACGCAGGTGCTTGGCCTCTTCCTTTTCGCCGATGTCGAGGAAGCCGGGGGCCGAGGCGTTGTGCTGTTCCAGATTGCCGGTGCGGACGACGACCGAGCGATAGCCGTCCCAGATCATGTGGAGGGCGACATACAGCACGATGAAGAGGCCGACGTAGCCGATCCAGCGATGCTTGTTCAGCAGCTTGGCGATGAAGGTCGCGGCCACACCCATCAGGGCGATCGATAGCACCAGACCAAAGACCATGATCCACGGGTGATCGTGGGCGGCGCCTGCGACGGCCAGCACATTGTCGAGCGACATGGTGATGTCGGCGATCATGATCTGGACCAGGGCCGCGCAGAAGGTCTTGCGCTTGATGCCCATTTCCTCGGGCGTGGCCCCGCCGCCGTGGTGGGCAGCCAGCGCCATCTCCATGGCCTCGCCGGACTCGGCCTGGTCGTGAGTCCGCTGTTCCTGCAGTTCGCGCCACATCTTCCAGCACACCCACAGCAGCAGGAAACCGCCGGCCATCAGAAGGCCGACGATGGCCAGCAGCTGGACGGTGATCAGGGCAAAGCCGATGCGCATGATCACGGCGGCGGCCAGACCGATCAGAATGGCCTTCTTTCGCTGTTCAGCGGGCAGGGCGGCGGCCGCCAGACCCACGGCCACGGCATTGTCGCCGGCCAGCACCAGGTCGATCATCAGCACCTTGCCAAGCGCGGTCAGTTGGCTGGCGAGTTCGGGAGACGAGAGAAATTCCATTTCGGCTCTGTAAGGCAGTCAGGGGCGGTCCGGCAAGCGGTGAGCGATCCGTGTTTGTGCCCCTATTTCAGCTGGAGTAGGATTGCGCCATGACCCGCGACGAACTGCTTGCCAGACTGAGGGACCAGAAGCCGTGGCTGGCAGAGCAGGGGATCGTGAACCTGCGCCTGTTCGGCAGCTATGCGCGGGATGAAGCGGGGCCGGACAGCGACGTCGATTTGCTGGTCGATACCTCCCGGCCGCTGGGGTTGGAGTTCCTGACGGTCGAGCGGCTGCTGGGAGAGCGGCTGGGCCGGTCGGTCGAATTCTGCTCCACGGACGTCATGCACTCCAAGATCAGGAGCAAGGCAGAGGGCGAAGCGGTTGCCGTTTGAAGAGACGGACAGCATTCATCTCGATGAGATGCTGGACGCGGCCACGCGCCTGAGGGCGCATCTGCAAAGGATAACGGTCGAGGCCTTCGAGGACGATGCGCTGGTTTATGACGCGGTTTGCCTGTGTCTGATGCGGATCGGGGAAGGCGCGCGGCTGCTCTCTGACGCCGCAAAGGCCCAGCTGCCCGATGTGCCATGGCCGGATGTCATCAATCTGCGACATCGCATTGCCCATGGCTACAGTCACCTTCGGGGGTCGGTGATCTGGATGACCGCCATGCGCAGTGTTCCCGCCCTCGAGGCGGCCCTGCGCACGCTGCGGGCGCGGATGGACTGATCCTCAGCCCTGCTTCCTTGACGCCTCATAGAGGGCGACGGCGGCGGCGTTCGACACATTGAGGCTTTCGAAGCCACCCGGCATGGGAATGCGGGCAAGGGTGTCGCAGTTTTCCGCCACCAGACGACGCAGGCCGTCGCCTTCCGAGCCCATGACCAGGACGGTGGGGCGCCCGTCGAGCGCCTCGTCCAGCGTCATATCGCCCTCGCCTTCCAGCCCGACGATGTGCCAGCCGGCCTCCTGCAGGGTGCGGAGCGCGCGCGACAGATTGGTCACCCGGGCACAGGGCAGGCGCTCGGTGGCGCCGGCCGCCGTCTTGGCCAGCGGTCCGGCCAGCGCCGGGCTGTGCCGGTCCTGAACGATGATGCCGCGGGCCCCGAAGGCCAGCGCCGAGCGGAAGATGGCACCGACGTTCTGCGGATCGGTCAGCTGGTCCAGCATGACCAGTATGCCGCGCGCCGGATGGGCCAGATCGTCCAGATCCACGCCCTCCAGCGGCTTGACCTTGAACACCAGCCCCTGATGCACAGCGCCGGGCGGCAGCAGGCGCGCCAACCGGTCACCGTCCACCACCTCGACCGCGTGGCCGTTCAGCAGTTTGTCACGCTCCAGCTCGGCGGCGCGATCGGCCGTGGCCATCAGTCGGCCCATGCCCTGACGGGCCGGGTTGGCGAGCGCCGCCAGAACGGGGTGGCGGCCCCAGATCAGGGAATCAGGATCCAGTCGGTCACGGCCCTTGTCACGGCCCGGCTCGCGGGCAGGTTTGGCATCCCACGGGTCGGGCGCGGCGGCGCGATCCCCCTTGCGGCCGGGCTTTGCGGGCTCTTCGGCACGGCTCCGGGGGGGTGGTTTGCGACCGGATTTCCGGTCGTTGCGTTCGCGGTTCGACGACACTATAAGACGCGCTCCGATTTGGGAGCCCAAGGGCTTTCCGGGTTGGGCACCCCCTCTAACGCAGGCGATGCCCGAACCCGAAGTCTTTATTCGACATTGATCCTTCGGGGTCGGGTCGGAGGCCTGATGACGATCACGTACGTGCTTGGGGGAATGTCCCGAGTGGCAAAGGGGGCGGACTGTAAATCCGCTGCGTAAGCTTCGCAGGTTCGAGTCCTGCTTCCCCCACCACGCACGTCCGGGATCGCAAAGGGCCGGTGTCCAGACCGGAACCGGGTGTGGTGCCTACCGCTTATGGGGGCCACCGCATTCTCTGCGCGGGTATAGTACAATGGTAGTACAGCAGCCTTCCAAGCTGAATATGTCGGTTCGATTCCGTCTACCCGCTCCAGGTTTTTGACAGCACTTAGCGCCCCTCAACCCGGGCCATCAGGAGTTTTGGCCATGGCCAAGGAAAAGTTTGAACGCACCAAGCCGCACTGCAACATCGGCACGATTGGTCACGTTGACCATGGCAAGACGACGCTGACGGCGGCGATCACGATGACGCTGGCGAAGGCCGGTGGAGCCAAGGCGATGGCCTATGCGGACATCGATGCGGCGCCGGAAGAGAAGGCCCGCGGCATCACGATCAACACGGCGCACGTGGAATATGAGACGGCCAACCGTCACTATGCGCACGTCGACTGCCCCGGCCACGCCGACTATGTGAAGAACATGATCACGGGCGCGGCGCAGATGGACGGCGCCATCCTGGTGTGCTCGGCCGCGGACGGCCCGATGCCGCAGACCCGCGAGCACATCCTGCTGTCGCGTCAGGTCGGCGTGCCGGCGCTGGTGGTGTTCCTGAACAAGGTCGACATGGTCGACGACGAGGAACTGCTGGAGCTGGTCGAGATGGAAGTGCGCGAGCTGCTGAGCTCGTACCAGTTCCCGGGCGACGACATTCCGATCACCAAGGGCTCGGCCCTGGCCGCGGTCGAAGGCCGTGACCCCAAGATCGGCGAGGAAGCCATCCTCGAGCTGATGCGCACGGTCGACGAATACATCCCGCAGCCGGAGCGTCCGGTTGACCTGCCGTTCCTGATGCCGGTGGAAGACGTGTTCTCGATCTCGGGCCGCGGCACCGTGGTCACGGGCCGCGTCGAAAAGGGCATCGTCAAGGTCGGTGAGGAAGTCGAGATCGTCGGCATCCGTCCGGTCCAGAAGACGACCTGCACGGGCGTGGAAATGTTCCGCAAGCTGCTGGACCAGGGCCAGGCGGGCGACAACGTCGGCGTGCTGCTGCGCGGCACCAAGCGTGAAGACGTCGAGCGCGGCCAGGTGCTGTGCAAGCCGGGCTCCATCACCCCGCACACCAAGTTCGTGGCCGAGGCCTACATCCTGACCAAGGAAGAGGGGGGCCGTCACACGCCGTTCTTCACCAACTACCGCCCGCAGTTCTACTTCCGTACGACGGACGTGACCGGCATCGTGCACCTGAAGGAAGGTGTGGAGATGATCATGCCCGGCGACAACGCTGAGCTGAACGTCGAGCTGATCACCCCGATCGCCATGGACCAGGGCCTGCGCTTCGCCATCCGCGAAGGCGGCCGCACGGTCGGCGCCGGCGTCGTGAGCAAGATCACGGAGTAAGAGGGACGCTAACGCTCGGCTCGCGGAGCCTCGCTGCTTGAGCGTCAGAAATCCTACCCCCGCCGGAGCAATCCGGCGGGGGTTTTTGTTTG